>CAYNQC010000005.1:0-43538 GCA_964399235.1 uncultured Candidatus Bathyarchaeia archaeon
GGTACATGGCGAACGACGAGGCCATCTCCGACCAGGAGTGGCTCAAGTACGTCGCTAACAGGTACGAGGAGATCAAGGAGGACTACCGGGGGCTGGTGGCGCAGAGGCGGGAGGCGGAGGCCCAGGGTAGGGAAGACCTCCTGAACCGTCTCACCTCTGTGTTCCGAGGGAACTACAAGGCCCGCGTGTGGGCGGTGAAAATCCTTCGGGAGAAGGGGTTCGTCGTAGAAGACCCCTTCGTTCCTAACGGAAAATAAGGAGGGCAAGATGCCGTACGTCAGACCGGACAAGGCGATCAGGGAGAACATCATCGTCAAGATGGAGGAGGACCGCGACGCGATCCAGGCCGCCTTCTCCTCCAGTCTCATCGAGACCTCGGTGGACTTCATCCACGACATGCCCCCGGTGGGCGGCGACGTGCGGATCAGGACGGCGCTGGGCACGATGACCCCCATCGAGGGGTCGTGCTGCTGCATGCCGGGAAGCGGACCCGGAGGGCTGGTGGACATCAAGGTAGGCACTCCCGCAGGCCCCTCGATCCTGACGGCCCCTGCCGCCATCACCTCGACCCCCGGCGTCCCGGTGCCGCTGTCCTTCATCCCCGGCGTGTACATCCCGGCGGGCGTGCCGATCTGCTACATCCTGACGGACATCGGGGCTCCGGTCTTCTTCCCGACGATGAACGTCAAGTGGAACATGACGTAGCCCTGAAGGACGGGCTTGCAAGGAATTCTGAAGGAGGTGGGGAGTGCGGAAGATCATCTACGCGCTCGGCGGGATTACCCTGATGATGTCGGTCGGGTGCAACGGGGATTTCCTCAAGATCGACCCAGCCTTCGCGGCCCCCCTCGTCGAGAAGGGCGCGGCGATCACGACCACGCTGGGGCTCAAGGCCCTGGTTTCGGACGCCGAGGGCTACGAGAAGGTGAAGGCGGTGGTCAAGCCGGTGCAGGAGATCATCGACACTACGGTGATCCCCATCATCAAGGGGGTGGATCTGGCCGACGTGACGCGGGCGACGGTAGACAAGGCCCTGGCCCTCTTGAACGAGAAGATCCCCCAGGAGATCAAGGGAGTGATCCAACTGGCCGTGAATGGGGCGCTGGTCCTCTTGAAGATGCCCGACAACCCCGCGACGAAACTGGAACCAGGACAGGCCGAAATCATTCTGGCCCTGTTCCGGGGCATCGAGACGGGGGCCTCGGCGTTCGTGGCTTGGGGCGGGCCGGGTGCCAAGGCTCTCGGGGACATCCCTGTGGTGATGGAAATCACATGGGCCGGAGGAAAAGGCCCGTAGGATTACCGGTCTCCTTTCCTTCCCGCGATCCGCCGGGGGGTTCGCGCCTCCTGGCGGATTTTTTTACAGAATTGCCCTTGACAAAATCATTGAACGATATATACTATAATAGGAATTGAGGAGGATTGAAGATGATGACGCTTCCAAGATCGCGCTTGGCGGACCAGAGGGCGCAGCTTCGGGCGAAGCCGGTCGACCCCATGAAGGAGAAGATCCGGCGGAACCTGAAGACCATGCTCCTCATGGGCGACGACGACTCGGATATGAAGGCGTTCGCGGACAAGGTCTGCAAGCTCCAGCACCAGTTCCGGGACGGCAAGCTCTACGTCGGGACGGACTTCCCCCCGAAGCACGAGGTGCGGAAGTCGGCCAAGACAGGCGATCCCTGGTGCCGCTGCCCCGACTTCGCCTTCAGGAGCCGGAAAGGCGGCGGGCTCTGCAAGCACCTGGTGTACGCCCAGGCCGCCGAGCTGGAGATCCCAACCACGGGAGACGTCTAAAAAAGTTATTTAGCCCCTTGACAAATAAGGCAAGGCGTATATACTGTAGGTAGATCCTGGGCAAGAAGCAAGGAAGGACGAAGGAGGACGAACCATGCGGATCGGACAGGTGCCGGAAGTTCTGCGGGCGCACGAATCGGCGGGCAACGCGGTCATGCTCTGGTCGCCTCCGGGCGTGGGCAAATCGAGCCTGGTCGGGCAGATGAGCGAGGAGGACGGCGTCCTCAATGTCGACATCCGCCTCAGCCTCCTCAACCCGGTCGACCTGCGGGGCATCCCCATCGTCAAGGGGGATCGGGTCGAGTGGGTGCCGCCGGTGTTCCTGGTCAACAAGGGGCCATGCCGCTTCTTCCTCGACGAGATCAACATCGCTCCTCCCACCACCCAGGCCGCCGCCTACCAGTGGGTGCTCGACGGACGGATCGGCGAGTGGGCGATGGACCGCACCCCGATGGTCACGAAGACGGGATGCAAGCGCCCGGCGCAGACGATCGTCGCTGCCGGGAACCGCGCTTCCGATCAGGCATTCGTCCACCAGATGCCCGCCCCCCTGCGGAACAGGATGGCGCACATCGAGGTGGAGCCCCACCTGGACGACTGGAAGGAGTGGGCCTGGAAGTCCGGGGTCGACGGGAGGATCATCAACTTCCTCCAGTTCACTTCGCGGGTCGGGGTCGGGCTCAACGCCGATTCTCCCTGGGGCCTCCTCTTCTTCTTCGATCCCAAGGTCCACGCGACGGGGGCCTTCCCGACCCCGCGCTCCTGGGTCCAGGTCAGCAACTTCGTCGGGGTGAATCCCCGGTTGGCCATGAACACCGAGGCGATCGCCGGGATGGTCGGGGGCGCGGTCGCGCAGAAGTTCGTGGCCTTCCTCAAGGTCGCGGACAAGCTCCCGAACGCCGACCGGGTCCTCGACGGCGAGATCACCCTTCACCCGCCGACGGAGCCAAGCGCCCTCTACGCCTTCTGCGGTGCGCTCACCGCCGCCCTCATCCGGAGGGAGAAGGACAAGCGGGTGAAGGCCACCGAGAACGTCGCCCTCTACTGCGCCAAGCACTGGGCCGATGCGGCGGAGTTCGCCATCCTGACCATGAAGGACTTCGGCAGGACGCCCGAGTACAAGGAGGTCTACCGGAACGTGATCGTCACCAAGGGCTGGCGCGACTTCGCAAAGTGCTTCGGCCAGCTCCTGGAGGTGTAGGAATCCTCTTGACAAATACGGGAAATCACCTATAATATAGGCAGAGTCAGGATTGAGGTGAAAGATGGCCGACAACGAAAACCTCTTCGCCAAGAGCAAGGTTCAGCTGGTTCTGAACCACCCGTTCTTCGGCGTCCTGGTCTGCCACTTGCCGACCGAGCCGATGGATCCCGCGATCATGATGGCGATGGGCGCTCCGCCTACGGCGATGGTCGACGGGAAGAAGATCTACTACAACGCCGAGTGGGTGAAGGGCCTCCCGGAAAAGCAGCGGATGGGTCTCCTCTGCCACGAGATCCTTCACCCCGCCCTTCAGCACCTTTGGCGGCGGGGGCAGCGCGAGCCCGAGACCTGGAACAGGGCTTGCGACTACGTGGTGAACGACATCATCCTCAACACGAAGAACGGAGGGGGAACCGGATTTGAGCTTCCTCCCGGCGGGTGCATCGACGGCCAGTTCTCCGGGATGTCCGTCGAGCAGGTCTACCATCTTCTGAAGGAGCAGGAACAAGGGAAGGGGAAGAAGAAGGCGAAGGAAGGCAAGGTCCTCGACGGACACCTGGAGAAGGAATACGAAAAGGGCGGGGGGAAGGGGAAGGGGAAGGCGGGGGCAGGGGACCAGGGGGCCAGCAAGAAGGACGGGAAGGGGAAGGACGGGAAGGGGAAGGGGCAGGAGAAGAAGGACGGGCAGGGCAATGGCAGCGGGGCCAAGGAAGAGGCCGAACGCCAGCGCCAGGAAGCGGAGAAGAAGGCCGCGCAGGGCCAGGGCAAATCCGAGGAGAAGGATGAGGAGAAAGACGACGAGGGGGAGAACGACCAGGACGGGGAAACGCCCAACCAGCAGCAGGAGGGGGAAGGCGGGGACGCCGACTCCAACGAGGGAAGCCTCGACGACGTGAAGGAAGACATGACGGAGGTCTGGAAGGGCCTCCTCATCCAGGCGGCGATGGTTGCGAAGTCGAGGGGAACCCTTCCCGGCCAGCTGGAACGGCTGGTGGGGGAGGTCACGAAGCCCAAGGTGCCGTGGCAGCGGATCATCGAGATGTACATCAACGACACGATCCGCGACGACTACGATATGTGCCGCCAGGACCGGCGGTTCATCATGCAGGGGATCTACTTTCCCGAGCTGCAAAGCAACGCGGCGAGCGTGGTGGTTGCGACCGACACCTCCGGCTCCATCGGGGGGGATGAGCTGAAGACCTTCGTCGGGGAGATCACGGGCATCCTGCGGTGCAGGGGGGTCTCGGCAATGAGGCTGATGGCCTGCGATGCCGAGATCACCATGGACGAGACGCTTCTCCCGACGGACGCCTTGCCGGAGAACTTCCCCGGCGGTGGTGGGACGGACTTCCGCCCGGTCTTCAAGCGGATCGCTGACAACATGGAGGGGATTCCTCCCGCCCTGATCGTGTACCTCACGGATGGGTACGGGACTTTCCCGGAGCGGGACATCGGCATCCCGACGATCTGGTTGATCGCGGCGCACTCGGGAACGCCCGACGAGAGCCTTCCCAAGCCGCCCTTCGGGATCACGGTGCGGTACGACCTGGATACGGAGGTCATCGGTGTCCTTTGAAGAAGCGGAAGAGAGGGGACCCTACGAGGAGACCTACCGGACGACCGAAGTCCAGGTAGGTCTCTTCCTCATTTCCCTCGGATTCGAGTCGGTGGCCGAAGATCCTTCTCCCCTCGGATTCCGTTCCGCCCCTTCCATGTGGAAGAGGGGGATGGGGTTCGGGGCGGTCGTCAGGGCTTTTCCGAGATTCAACTCTTTCAAGATGGAAGTGAATCTCGGGGTGTATGCCGAGGAGCGGGATGAGGCGGGGGAAGACGTTTCCTACGTCTCTCCCGTCACGATTTCCATTGAGGGGGCGGATCATCACTGGAAGGACGTCCTGAACAAAAAGATCCAGTCCGCCGTCGAGCACGGGATGAAGGCGATGAATCTGACCTGCCCCCATTGCGGCGGGAAGATGAAGGAGAGGAAGATCCGGGCGGATGGAGATCACAAGGGCGAGTCATTCTACGGCTGCTCGAAGTACCCCCAGTGCCGGGGGGCGAGATTTCCGTGGAACGCGGGGGCGCAAAGCGACGAGGGCAAGTGGGCGTTTGCCAAATGCCCCGACTGCGACGCCCCCCTGGTCATCCGATACGCCAAGCAGGGGAGGAACGAAGGGAACAAGTTCTACGGGTGCAAGGCATATCCGAAGTGCAAGCGAATCGTCCAGGAAAACGAGCTGATGGCCCTCCGGTTCATGCAGGGGGAAGACGCCAAAAACCCCTGGGAATGGACCCCCCCGGAACCCCCTCCCGATCCACCTGTTGATTTAACTTTTTAATTTTACCCCTTGACAAAATCATGAAACGATATATACTATGATTAGGATGATGGAGAAAGGGGAAAGGTGAACAAGAACACAACAGACTGGGAGAGGGCCTGGGAGGCTTGCAAGGACGAGATCACCGACGTCGGGGGCGGGCTCTTCCTGAGCGCGGTTCCGAGGGCAAACGACCTCCGAGACCTGGGGATCAAGAACGTCCTCAACGTGGCGCGGGAGCAGGGGGACAACCACCTGTGCTACGGCAACTTCAACGTCGCCCACTTCTTCATCGAGGACGGCGTCCCGATGAACCCGATGATGGTGCGATCGGCCTTGAAGACCCTGCGGGAGATGCACCGGAAGGGATCGACCGTGGTTCACTGCGGGATGGGGGTCAGCCGATCCCCCACGATCATCGCCCTCTACTGGTACGCCAGGGGCGAGGTGGACTCCCTGGAAGAAGGCATCGAGATCCTTCAACGGGTGCGGCCCTGCGTTTCTCCGAATTACATCGTGGACAAGAAGGTCATGCGGGCGGTCGACGGTCTTCGCCGGATGTGGACGAAGCATGGGGCTCCCGCGACTATCAGGATTGGAGGTGCGGAATGACCGGACTCGAAAACGTGGGCGTCCTTCACTACGACATCCCGGTGAGCATCAGCAGGTTCGGCATCTGGCTCCGCAAGGAGCTGCGGAAGGGCAAGGCCCTCCCGGCGTCCAAGAGCGTCTACCTGGTGAACTGGTCGGACGTCCCGCGCCTCCAGGGGGTGGTGGACGGGGCGAAGGTCGCCTACACCGAAAAGTACCCGGAGGAGGCCGCGACCCTCAACCGCCTCTCGGTCGCCTTCCTGAAGTTCGACAACGCCACGGGGGAAGAGGCCCGGCGGATGGCGGTCGAGGGCATGAACCGCCTCATCGCGGAAACCACCGACTCCCTCAAGAAGCAGATCAAGAAGGCCGACGGCGAGGGCCTGCCCCGCGCCATCCAGCGGAAGTTCATCAAGCGCATCAAGGAGTGCAAGATGCTCGCGATCGCCTTCCGGCTGATGGAGGACGTCGAGGGGCCGATGGCGGAGCTCTGGACCCTGGTCGAGGAGGAGATCGGAGCCGAGGTGGCCGCGCAGATCGCCAAGAAGGCGGAGGCCCGGCTCGCCAAGGCGGTGGCCTAACCCTGCAAGGCGGGATCCCGGAGGCCGGAACAGACCCGCGCCTTCGGGTTCCCGTTCTACTTGGGGAGGTGAAGCATGAAGTGGTATCCGAAAGGACTTCATGGGGGAGGGCGAGGGGCGGTGGTCCCCGAAGCCAAGGTTTCCGACAACCACTACACCATGGAGTGCTACACCGAACGAATGACAACGGCCCGATGGAAGGCCGTCCTTCTGGCGAAGATGGACGAAATCTTCTGCGGGGGTCACCGCCGACGTCTCGTGGCAAAGCGGCTCGGGGCGGGGGTCGTTGAAGTGAGCAAGGCCCCGGAGAAGCAAGGATGAAGTGGAGGAAGTACAAGGAGAGAGGGAACCGGCTGGTCGCCCTGAAGGAGCCCCGCCTCGTCACCCGCGTGGGGTACGAGGTGGACTTCGAGGAGGCTTGCCGGATGGTGGCGAAGGAGGCCACTTTTGTCCCGGGGGATCCCAGGATCAAGGACGCGAAGACGGAATTGGATGGTTGGCCGGTTCAACAGAACAAGGATTTCGACCTTAAAATCGTTTCTCTTCATCCTTCTCTGTGGAAGTACTGGGACGACCGGGCAAATTGGAAGAAACACCTGAGCGACAATCTTGAAGAGGCGATAGGGCACGTGGGGGTCGATTCCGTTATGGGGGCCATCGACCATGCGGTCGTGAGAAAGATGATTTTAGACCGCCTTCAGTCGGAAATTCACGGGGGGCAGGAGAGGAAAATCTGGTTTGAGGACCCCCCTGGGACGATGATGCTACCGGACGCGAAGGAGATGTGGCGCGGGCCGTGGGAGGTTCTCGGTTGGGGAACGGCGTACACCGGGACTTACTATCCGGGAGGGGGGAACGCGGAGGATTACGAGCCCCCTCATCTCGGAAACGTCCGGGTCCATGTCCTTTTGAGAATTGTCTACGTCGGGAAAGACCCCGGGTGGGGCGAGCACATGGTATTGAATGAGAACACGTATCCTTGGGAACAGGAAGCGGTCGCGCAGAAGATGTTGACCGACGTTCAGATCGGTTCGAGGGGAGCATGAAACGCCCGAAGCACCTCCTGAAGGAATGGGAGGACGGATTTCCAAAGACCGAGTGTGGGAAGATCGTAGAAGAGAAGGACGCCACGCTTATCCTCGAAAAGGTGACGTGCGGAACGTGCAAGAAGGGGAAGGAGTTCAAGAAGATCCAGCGGAGCCGACCCTTCAGGTGGGCGCAGGGGAGGTAGCGGTGGAAGACAGCAGAGCGATCTACTGGCAGGACGCCATCTCAAGAAATATCCCCTTGGGAAACGTGTCGAAGGAGGAGGTGGAAAGAGCCCCCGAGGAAAGGGCGGACGCTTTCTTCATCGCGGGGATGGTCCTGGCCGCACGGGGAGGGGAGGACATGAGCAACGAGCAGCTTCATTGTTCGGGGGAGGCCGTGATGGAGAACCTTATGCACGAGGGCCTCCGCAGACGGTTTGCGAAAAATCGGCCCAAGCTGTTCTGTCTTCGTGACCTCCCCTTGCTCGAACTCGACAGGCGAATGGAAATCCCCGAGCGGGAGTTCATGCTCGGGTTGGCCTACATGATCAGGGAGAAGACGGGCAGGGAGTTGACCGCCGAGCAGGCCGCTTCGGAGATCGACTACCGATTAACAGGAGGGAACAACTGATGAAGAAGGAAGGGACCGGGAAAGGGATGGCCTGCCCCTACTGCAAGTCGGAAATGAGGGACGGCAAGTGCCCCGACTGCGGTGCGTGGGCGGACTCCTACGGAATCGTCCACCGGGCCAAGTGCCAGGGGGGATTCCACGAGGCGTGCTCCGTGAAAGGGAGCGTGAGAGAGGAAGAGGGAGACGATTAGTTTTTGGAGGCTTGACAAAAGAAACAAGTACCTTATAATGTAAAGGTGAACTTGAGGCGCAAACGATGGCGAGACGAATCGTTAAGGCGGGGGTCGTAACGCCCGACCTGATGGTCTACGACAAGAGCTTGAATCGGGAATTCTTCCCGAACGTGAAGCTCTTCGCAGAGAAGATGATCCCCGGCTGCCCCCTGGGCAAAACGGTGTATCTCACCCTCGCGTTTCACAGAAGGAGCCGGGCGCGCTTCCCCGTTTCGGTTTCGACCATCCAGTCCGGGGATGGGTGGCTTCACGTCAAGGTGCGAGTGAGCCATTTTGCTGCATTCCCCTGTGCAACCCAGGTCAAGACCAAGACGACCGCAGTAGGAGACAAGGTGGCGCAGGTTCTGATGAACGCCAGGTTCACCTACGACTTCGACGACGTGACGTTCTCGAACGCCGAGGAGGCGGCGATCTTCGGCGCGGGGAACGGCCTATTCTGGGCTTTGCGGAAGCTCAACCGGATCGAGGGAAGGAACTCAAAGACGGCCAGGAATCTTCACGGGTTGATGTGGCTCAGCTCCTTCCGATTTTGGCTGGCGAAGGGGAGGGACGACGCCGCCATCGTGCCCGAGAAGATCGTCGACCGGAGGGCGTTGTGTCTGAAGTGACGATTGTCTTGACCCAGGAGGACTTCCGACGGCTTGTGGCCGGGCGACCCGTCGAGGTCGAGGTGAAGCTGCGTGGGGTGCAGTGGTGGATACGATTCGGCTTGAAGGACATCGACTTCAACACGATGATCGAGGCGATCCGGGACGCAATGGAAGGAATGGCCAGTGGCCAGGTCGAAAAACTCAATCCAGCGGATCAAGGAACGGGCCAAGGTTCTCTCGGCCCGGATCCAGATTCTGGAGGAGGAAAACCAGGCCCTGAAGATGGCGGCAGCCATCGAGGGGTTCAAGATCGAGCATCAAGGGGTGTCGAACAGGATTTACAGGGGGAGGTCCAAGGAATTCAGGGTCGGCCAGCTGATCCTCCCCCTTCCGAGGGGATGGGTCATTGATTCCAGTTCGGGGTCGTTTACTGCTTTCACTACCGAGCGGCATGGGCAGAAGTACGCGGAGGTCCAGGTCATCCAATTGGAGGAGTGAGAATGGCAAGGGTACTGACGGTTTACATCGGGAAGGAAACGATCGAACAGATCCTCAAGGGAGAGACCATCGAGATCGGAGTGGCGGATAGCGCGGGCCAGAAGTGGAAAGCCGCGCTCGCCAAGACGGGCATCACCCTGGAGGAGGGATTCGCTCTTTCCATCGGGGAAGTTCCGAAGTGGATTCTTTACATCGAGGGCCACCCGATCGGGACCGGCCAGAACGAGAACCCGGGAGATGCCCTCCGCGAAGCGTTTGCGGCGGCGGGGTTGACGTCCATGCCCGAGGCGGTGGAGGCCAAGGCAATCAACGCGGAGACGGGCGACGCCTACTCGATTTTCACGCTCGAAGGTTCCGCCTACTGCGTTCCCGTGACGCAATTCGCGGAGGAGGTCGCCAAGTCCTCGAATTGGACGACGGCGAGGCAGGCCAAGCGGCCCGAGATCGACGCCCTGATGAAGGAGCTCAAGGCGCTCCCCAGGGGGTAGGGGGACCACATGGAGGAGCAGGCGTTTCCCAGCGTGACCGTCAGGAAGTGGACGGCGTGCGGCGTGATGGACGTCACCCTCGTTTTCAATTCTGGCGGCAAGGTCAGCGGGATTTTCCCCCGCCTCGGGAAGGGGTTCACCTGCAAGGGGCTCCTCTGCGGGGTTGCGGGGAACATCGCGGGGAGGGCTATCCAGCTGGGGGTGCCCATTCCTTCCATCGTGGCGGCAATGAAGGGGACGGCATGCCCCGAGGCGAAGGACAAGAGGTCCTGCCTTGACGCGATCGCCGGGGTGCTCGATGAACACGGAGGTTCCTGTGCCTCTTCCGGTGAATGATCCATCGTTCATGTTTCTCTGCCGCTTCTGCGAGTGTTTTGCCGAGGCGAAGGATGCCGGAAGAGCGTCGTGCGGGAAGGCTTGCGGGGGGCCGAAGAAGAGGATGGACTACCCCAAGTACCGGGGTCCCCTCACGATGAAGTACATCGCGGATCACTGCTTCGTTTGCGGGGAGGAGACCAGGATTTCCGTTCACGTCCACAAGGAAGACCGGGCTCTGGGCGTCTGCGAGAAGCACCTGATTTTTGCCGGGATCGGGTACGATGACATCAAGAAGGTGAAGGCGGAGAACATGGGAATCGTGTGCCGGAAGATGGTTTCCATTTCTCCCGAGGAACTATTCGGCCTCAAGGGGCCAGAGGACAAATCATGATTCGATGCGATATCTGCCGGATGGAGTTCAAGGACGACAACGCGGAGAGGTTGGATCGAACGAAGCACGGATGGCCGGTTCCAACGGGTAAAACCGACAAGGAGACGGGTGCTCCCGTCTGGAAGCTCCGCCTGTGCTCCGACGCGTCGCCCGCCGAGATCCTGACCTACCGGAAGGTAAAAGAGAATCTCAAGAAGGGGATCAGGAGCGCGGGTTTTCCCGGAGGGAACACCCCGTGAATTTAGAGAGCCTCCCCAAGGAAGCCGAGGACACGTTCTGGTTGTCCTTCGGTGCCAAGCTGCCCCCGGGGGCGAAGGTCTTCGTCTCGAAGACGGCGGAGTCCCCGAGGACCTTCTTGGACGCCAGGGGGGCGCTCCTTTCCTGCATCCCTTCCGCCATGTTGGCGCACCTGATCTTCGTGGATCTGTATCCCGAGGCAAATTGGGCGCACGACTGCCTTTACGTCTTTGCGGTGTCGGGTGGGAACCTATTCGCTGTGGCGCACGACTGGCCCCCGCTCGGGGCCGACGATTTTCTTCCCATGGAAAAGAAAGGATGAACGGTGGACGCGAAGCAAATGAAGTCGCTGGAGAAGATGCTCCTGGAGAAACGGGAGCGTCTCTCCAACGACATCGGGCGCATGAAGGCCGATGAGGAGGTGATTCCCAGCAAGGATCCCGAGGATTTAGACTACGAGGCAGAGATCACGCGGGGTCTAATCGAGATGGAAGAGAGGGAGATCCGGGAGATCGACGACGCCCTGGCGCGGATCGAGGACAAGACCTTCGGGATCTGCGAGTCTTGCGGGAAGGGAATCAAGCCCGTCAGGCTCAAGTCCCTTCCGAATTCCAGGCTGTGTCTTCCCTGCAAAAGGAAAGAGGAAGAGGCATGAAGCCCGGCGACGTCGTAGTTCTGAAGGGAACGATCATTTATGACGGGGGAATCACTATCCCCGACAAGTCTGATCGTCTCACCATCATCGAGGGGAAGGCTGACATCGGCGGGTGCATCCTGGCGAAGGATTGGCAGGGGGAGATCCACTGCATCAATCCCGACAGGTTCGATCTGGTCTGGACCGCCGAGGAGGCCGTCGCCAAGAAGATGATGGAGCCACCTATCATGCAGTTCAAGCCGGTGAGCTACGCCGAGGTGGAACAGCGGCTTCATCAATCTATAGCGAAGGCCATGGCGATCAACCTTGACGACGCGATCATGAATGGGATGCTCGCGACGGCGGACGAAAAGGGAACAAAGCAGATAGCCACGCAGTTGGGGATGGGGGACCGAGGATGAAACGCATGACGGTACTACTGGTGGTCGTTTTCATGTCCGGGTGCCCCTCTTCGGAGCTCCTTCGGGAGACCCCGGTGATGGACACGGACCTCGTGGCGGTCGAGAAGGCTCACGCCCAGGAGATCCAGACCCACCTCCTGCCCGAGGGGCTGCTGATCTACGCCAAGAGGCCCCCAGGAGACCTGAAGGCACTCTACGAACAGGGGACCGCCCAGGCGGACGGGGCGTTCCACAACGGGCTCTACCTCGCGGCCCTGTCCCTGAAGTACGCCGTGACCAAGGATCCGGCGGACCAAGTGAAGGCCCTGGCCTGCTGGAAGGCCCACCATCTCCTCGTCGCGGGTTCCGGATACTCCGGGCTGGTGGCGCGATCCTACGGGAAGCACGATCCATCGGAGACCACGCTGACCTTCAGGCGGGACGGGAGCGGGGACGGGCAGGGGGGGTGGCTGTTCGGAACGAACATCTTCGTGCGGCTGGCCGCCGACGACGCATCCAGGGCGGAGGCGGCGGTGGACGTAAAAGCCATCGCCATGCACATGAGGAAGCACCACCTGAAGGTGTACCAGGACGAGAACACGCCGACGCCCTACGGGGACTTCAACACGCCGGTCATGGGGGTCCCCATCGGGCACTACGGGGTGGCGATGATGGCTCTTGCGAACCTCGCTCTGAAGCTGAACCCGGGGGACGGGGAGTGCGAGGCGTTCCTCAACTGGCTGGTCGAGAAGGATTACCATCGGCAGGCGCAGCACTTCTACCCGTGGTTCCCCCACTCCGCCGCGAACACGTTCATGTACGGGATGAATATGGTGACCCTCTGGATGAACGACGAGTCTCCGCACCGGAGGGAGTTCTACCTCGCAGGCGCGGATGCCTTCTGGGAGCGGAGCCACGCTTGGCAGATGACGTTCCACGCCCTGTCCTACAAGTTCGTGGGGGGGACCCACTACAGCGGGGACATCGACGGCTCGGTCGTCAGGCTGAAGAATCTGACGCAGAGGTACAACCCCTACGCCGACCAGCATCAGAACACCAAGACCCACACGAAGGTGGTGCCGTTGGAGTGCCGACCCGTGACCTCGACCGCGTGGTCGTCGGACGCCTACGAGGAGCTGCTGAAGGCCGAGGGAGGGGACCCGTCCCTGGACTACTCGCGGCAGGACTTCCTGCTTGCCTATTGGATGGGCCGGTACATGGGAGCCCTTGAATGATCGTCAAACTTGAAGATCATCCGTGGCTTCGGGATGAGATGCTGGAGAAGGCCAGCAAGGTAGCGGGGAAGGTCGTCGGCTCATTTTTCCTCACGAAAATAGGGATGGAAGCGGGGGTGATCAAGGCGGTTCGGAAGGGGGCGGAAGAGGCTTTGCGGCCCTACAATGTTAGGGTGTCGTGGGGGGAGGAGAATCTTGCTGAGTACCTATCTACCCACATGGACGTCACGTTCGATTTCTCGCCCGAGAGCGAGACGGACCTCGATCACCCATGGTCCAGGCGTATTTTCATTCACACGGACCGCATGAAGAAGTTGCTTCAGAAGAACGGGCTCCTCGCCAACGCGGACGACGCGAGGGCGGTAGCGGAATCTCTCCTGAAGTAGGAGGACGTGGATGTCAGCCATTGACAGGCTTCTCGATAAGTTGGGGATCAAGGCCCCACCCATTGCCGACTTGAGCCAGATAGCCCCCTGCCTGGGGGCAGACTACTCCGTTCGGGAGTTCGCACGAGAAGCGGCCCAGCGCATCCACAGCCAGTTCGGCCTCGACGAAGACCTCGTCTTCTTCATGATCATCGACGAGAAGGATCCCGAGGAGGAAACCAAGATCGCCGAGGCCGTCGAGGCGCGGGCGTGGTCGAGGCAGGGGGCAGAGGAGGAGGACGCCTGGGAGGACGAGGAAGAGGAAGACGAGGACTGGGACGAGGACGATCCTGAAGAATCGAGGGGGGATCAATAGAGTTGAGTGACCTTGACGAAAGGGCCAAGCATGAAAATCGGAAGCATCGAGGACCTCAATCCAGCGCCCTACAACCCGAGGCGGATCGACCAGGAATCCTTGTCGGGCTTGCAGGTCAGCATCCGGGAACTCGGCGACGTCAGCTGCATCTGTTTCAACGAGAGGACGAAGCAGATGTTTGCGGGACACCAGCGGGTGAAGGCCCTCAAGGCGGAGTTCGGATCCGACCTCAAGATTGTCGGGGACGAGGCGACGGGCTTTTCCATCCTCACCCCGAAGGGGGACCGCTTCCCCATCCGGGTCGTGGACTGGCCGGAGGACAAGGAGCGGCTGGCGAACCTCACGGCCAACAACCACTTCATCCAGGGGGTGTGGACCGAAACCGCCGAGGACGTTCTTGGGCAGGCCGACAACGACTTCCCGGAATTGTGTGAGCAGCTCCGTCTCAACGACCTGGACCTTGAACTTCTCATTGCGAAGGGGAAGAAGGATCACGTCGGCAAGGGCAAGGACGCGGAGCCCGACCTCGACGCCGGGGAGGAGCTGAGGAAGAAGTGGGGGGTGGAGCTGGGGCAGATTTGGGAGATGGGAGATCACCGGATCCTCTGCGGAGACTGCCTCGACAAGGCCCTGGTGGATAATTTTATGGCGGGGGAGATGGCTCACATGAGCTTCACCGATCCCCCCTACGGGGTGGATTACGGAGGACACAACCACCCATTGTGGTCTCACAAACACGCCCCAATCCAGAACGACGCCCTGCCCGCCGACCAGATGGCCGCTTTCTGGGAAGCCGCCTTCAACATGGTGGCGGACTACGTCTCGAACGACCTCTACGTGACGGCCCCCGGAGGCCCCCTGAACAACACCATGGCCGCCGCCATCTCCAGGACCCCGTTCGAGCATCACCAGTGGCTCATTTGGGTGAAGGACCGGCTCGTCCTCGGGCGGTCGAATTACCACTACCGGCACGAGCACATTTGGTACGGCTGGAAGAAGGGGAAGACATCTTCCTGGCAGGGATCCACGACCGAGGACAGCGTCTGGGAAATCAAGCGCCCCAGTCGATCGGATGACCACCCGACCATGAAACCGGTGGAGCTCGTTCAGAAGGCCCTGGCCAACAGCAGCATGAAGGGCGACACCGTGTTCGAGCCCTTCAGCGGCTCGGGGACAACCATCGTGGCCTGCGAGAACATGGAGAGGAAGTGCTTGGCCATCGAAGTCGTTCCGGCCTACGTCGCCGTCGCGCTTCAGCGGTGGTCGGACGCTTTCCAGAAAACTCCGAAAAAGTTGTCGTAGGTCCCTTGACTCGGTGACCCTCCCGCCTATGATAGGGAGTGGCAAGACCGGGGGAAGAAATGCAGCGAGGCAACGAATCTCGGATCTCAGCACCCCCTTCGCTGGGGGTTGCTGGCGGGGGGTTACGCGGGTTCTCCTGCGCTGCCCCGGTAGCCCCCTATAACCATCAGGCCGTCTTCCACCAGGAGGCGGCCTTTCTTTTTTTGCTGGAAACCCCTTGACAGCTTTCAGACGGGGGAGCAAGAATAGGGGTGTCGGGGGAGCGGTAGTGAACAAGGACAAACCCTGACAAGCGAAACAAGATGGCCGCTGGCAACGGCCTGAGAACAGGAGAACGGAGCGGGAGTGGTAGAGACGAAGCACAACACCGGAAAAACCGGTGTCGGTTGCCAACCGACTCCGGGGGGGCGAAGTGGGGAATCGGACCACTCCTACTCGCCCTACGTAGCCCCCGAAAAAACAACCAGGCCGCGCCTCGAAAGAGGTTGCGGCCTGTTTTATTTCCAGGCAAGACGCCGAGTGACCGGCGAGACGCGGTGAAGAAGCCCCAGAGGTGAACGGGGCATGCTCGGGTGGAAAGGATCGAACGATGGACGGCGGAGTTATCATCAAGCGCAAGAGGGCGCAGGGGCCATTCAGCATCAACTACGGTCCCTACGTCGTTGATGGGAGAATTTCGGACGGGGCGGCACGGACCCTCGATCTCCTGGACATCCTTTGCGGGGCGGACGAGGAGGGAAACCATAGCTGCGGCTTGATCGCCCGGCTGAGGCATACCACCACCAGAACCATCGAGAGGCACCTTGACGAGCTGAAAACGGTGGGCCTCATTGCCGTCGAGTACCGCCAAGGGCAAACCAACGTGGTCACCATCCTCGACCCGGTTGAGGTGTACGGAGACGAGGCGATCCGGAACTTCTACCGGCTGTTCGTGCGGCGGGAGACCCCCGAAAAAAACTTCGGGGGTGGGACCCCCGACAAAAATGTCGGGGGTACCTACGACAAAAATGTCGGGGGGACCCCCGACAAAAATGTCGGACAGAACAGAGGGGGGGGAAACAGAGTAAAGAAAACAGAGCCCTACGGGGCGTTGTCGCCCGAGGCGACACCGCTTCTCGTGCTCAAGACAGCTGAAAAGAAGAGGGAGAAAGAAGCAGAGGATAAAGCCAAAGCCAAAGGCATCGCCTTCGAGAAAGAAATTCATTCAAACGCTGCATCTTCTGAAATCGCTTCAGAAGCCGCTGGTTGCCCCCAGGACGCGTCGCCTCCCAAGGGCAACCCGGCCCAGCGGGGAGGGGGGGCACCCCCGGCAACGGCGGCAAGCCGTCCCGGTTCCCGCCCCGTTTCCCACGATGACGCAGATCCCATCTTCGCCCCCTTCCACCCGGAGGAAGAAATGGTTCCGCAAACGCTTTGCGCTGCTCCCTTCAAGAGCGAGAGGTCGGGGGGGCAGATCCTGATTCCAGGAAGTGACGACGAGGACGATGGTCGGATTTCCAAGAAGCCGAAGAAGAGGGGGATGTACGACCCGGAGAAGGCCCCGGCGGAGTGGAACACGAACGACGCCATCGGGTACTTCCGCAAGATGTACCAGAAGGCGTGGCCGGGGGAGGGAGCGCCGGACGTCGGGGTGAAGGACGCCGCTGCCGTGAAGGGGCGGCTCGCCTGGCTCAAGGCGGAGGGCACCGGGGCGGGCATGATGAAGCGGGCCATTGACCACCTGTTCGCGGGGTGGAGCGATGGTTTGCCTTCTCGGATGAAGTGGACGGGGTCGCGTCCGGGGCTGGTCCTCATCGAGAGCACTCGGTGGTTCGAGTCCCTGGTGCGGGAGGTGCAGGGAGGGGTGGGGGCGAGCGGGAGGGTGGACGAGTGGTCTGGGAACACCCCGGAGGGGAAGGTGCGGGAGGAGAAGTACGCGAAGAAGGAAGAGATTGTAGCGAGGTTGATCCATGAGGGTGCCAATCTGGAAACCGCAGAGCGTGAAGCGCGCCGACTGGCTGGATGCTAACGTCCCGGAGGGGAAGTGGGGGGCGAGCCTGGAGGCCCTTCCGGAGAACATCCCCGGAGTCGCGGCCTACCGGCTGAAGATCCAGACGTACCTTGCGGCGATGAAGGAGAACATCGAGAAGGGGAGGGGGCTCCTTCTCTTCGGCCCCTACCGTTCGGGGAAGTCCTGCCTCGCCGCTCTCTGCTGCAAGGAGGTCCTGGGCCATCGGTGCAGCGCCTACTGGCTGGAGGCGTTCGAGCTGGTGGATGGGTGGAGGCGGAAGGACGATCGCGCTGCGGGATTCCGAACCGCCCATCTGGTGGTTGTCGACGACCTGGGAACGGAGGCGCAGACCGCCGGTGTGGATTGGCCGAGGTCGCTGGTCAAGGAAGCCATGCGGTACCGGCTGGAGAGGCTGATGCCGGTTGTCGTCACGACGAACATGATGCCCGAAGAGGTGCAGAAGGTCTACGGCGACAAGTTCGTCGCGCTGATCGACGAATACCTGACGCCGATCATGATCAAGGGTGCCGAGGGGCGCTGGAAGGCGAAGTAGATGGGTACGACGCTAATCGGCGAGGAGGATGGGGCGTTCAAGACGGCCCACATGCCTCTTTCTCTTGCGGACATCCAGAAGATGATCATCAAGCTGAACAACCTTCTGGAAGCCGTCGCCTTGAACCACATGAGGGGGCCGGATGGCAAGTGCCTTCCCGAGTGCTGGTCTTGCAAGGTCGAGGATTCCATGCGATCCCTCGCGGTCGCCAAGAAGATGGAGGGGTAACGTGGCAGAGGATTTCGATGAATCAAAGTGGGGGCATACCATGGCCCCGCCGTTCTCTTCTACCAATCCTGAACTGGAAATCGACGGGGTGGGAGTCGGGGCGATTCTTCGGGATCTTCTGGTGAAGATGGACATTCTGATCGAGGCCATCATGACGACCCACCAGGTGGGGCTGGACGGCAAGTGCAGGGAGGACTGCTGGTCTTGCAAACTGCAGGAGACCATGCGGGGGATCCGCGTGGCCAGGAAATTGGGATCCATGGACAAGGGGTAGCGATGGCCAAGAAAAAATCCAAGGGCGAGTTCATGTTTATTCCGCCGCCTCCGGATGCTTGCCAAGAATGCGCCGTGAAGCATTCTCCGGAGCAGCCCCACAACCGGGATTCCATTTTCTATCAGATGAAATTTCAAGCCGCGCACGGACGGCCTCCGCAGTGGAGCGACGCGGTTGCTCACTGCACGTCCGAGGTGCAGGCATTCTGGAAGGAGGAACTCGAAAAGATTGGGGCCTGGTCGGAGCCGGTCGAGCGCTTGGTCCCCAAGACAAGGTGGCCCGCAAGATCGGTGGGTTCCCGGTGCATTCGGAAAAGGATCGGAAGGTTGAGGTCATGTTCGCGGGTATGACCGAGATTGACCTGGGTAAAAAGCGGAAGTTCGCCAAGGGAAACGAGAAGATCGACGTCGGCGTCATGATGATAAAAAAGGAGGACAAGTGACGAGAAGGATTCGGCTCGCGTCGCTTCTATGAGGTTGGCATGAAAACCACGGTCTCGAAGTCAAGGAGTAGAACCATGAGCCGCAAAGGCTTGACCATTGAACCCATTTTCTGCAAGGGAGGGGATCCCTACGCGGACATCGAGTGGAACAAGCGCACGATCGAAACGAAGGAGGAAGACAAGGTCGTCAAGTTGGAGGTGGAGGCACCGAAGGATTGGAGCGACAACGCCGTCTCGACGATGGCGACCAAGTACTTCCGGGGGGTGATTGGGACTCCGACGAGGGAGTGCTCGTCGAAGCAGTTGTTCAATCGCGTCATGGACGAGATGGTTCGTCAGGGAATCGCGAGGGGCTTCTTCGACAAGGACAACGGAAGAAACTTCGGGAACGACATGAAGTGGCTGCTCACCCGGCGGAAGTACTCCTTCAACAGCCCCGTCTACTTCAACGTGGGCGCGGAGAAGGATCCGCAGGGGGCGGCCTGCTTCATCCTGGTGATCCAGGACGACCTGCGGAGCATCAGCGAGGCCCAGCGCGTGATGATCGTCATCTTCTCCAACGGGTCGGGATCGGGATTCAACCTGTCGGCTCTACGCGAGGCGGGGGCCTCCTTGTCCAGGGGTGGGGTCGCCTCGGGACCGAACACCTTCCTGCGGGGCTACAATGCCTGGGGGGGCATCATCAAGTCGGGCGGGGTCCAGCGGCGGGCAGCGATGCTGGCCCGACTGGATGACCGGCACCCGGACGTCTACAACGGGAGCGACGGGGGGGACTTCATCAGCCTGAAGGCGAAGGAGGAGAAGAAGGCCCGAGCCCTGGTGAAGAAGGGATTCACCGTCGAGGAGGCGTACGCGACGGTGGCCTGCCAGAACGCGAATCTTTCCGTCGGCCTTTCGGACGCTTTCATGCGGGCCGCGCTGGAGGGGAAGGACTGGCCCCTGAAGTCCGTGGTTGGAGGCAGGGTCATTCGGACCGTCAAGGCGTCTGAGATGCTGGACGCCATTGCCAAGAACGCGCTCTATTGCGGGGATCCGGGGGCGCAGTTCGATGACACCATGAACCGCTGGAACCCCCTTATCAAGATCGCCAGGATTCTCTGCACGAACCCCTGCGTCGAGTTCTGCTGCATCGTGAACACGGCGTGCAACCTGGCCTCGCTCAACCTCGCGTCCTTCTACGACCACGTCACGGGTTTCAATGATGAGGAGTTCGAGGCAGCGGTGAGGCTTTCGATCATCGCCCAGGACATCTTGGTCGACATGTGCGGGTATCCCACGGAGGAGATCACGAAGAACAGCCGCGCCTACCGTCCGCTGGGCCTCGGGTTTTCCAACCTGGGTGGCTTGTTCATGAAGATGGGGATCCCCTACGACAGCGACGCGGCGAGGACGTGGGCCTCGTTGATTACCTCTCGCATGACGGCGACCGCCTACATCGCGTCGTCCGAGCTCGCCAAGGTGGTCGGGCCGTTCACGGGTTTCGAGGAGAACAAGAAGGGGGTCCTTTCCGTCCTGAAGCAGCACCGGACGAAGTTCGCGGGGGTGATGGATCAGTTCGGGACGCTCGTTCCCGGCCTGGACAAGGTGGAGGACCTCTGGGAGAAGGCGTACACGGCAGCAGCGAAGCACGGGGTCCGCAACTGCCAGGTGACGCTGGTGCCCCCGGCGGGGACCATTTCGCACATGATGGACTGCGCGACGACGGGCATCGAGCCCCTCCTGTACCTCATCGCCAAGAAGAAGCTGGTGGGGGGCGGGGAGATGATCCTCCTCAACCCGGCGCTCGGGGAGATGTTCCTCGGTCTCGGCTACACCCCGCAGGAGCGGGACATCCTCATCGAGTACATCAAGGAGAACGGGAACCTGGACGGGTCTCCGATCAAGCCGCAGCACCTCCCGATCTTCGACCCCGTGTACCCGCTCAAATTGGAGGATCGGCACATTTCGATCCAGGGGCAGATGCTCATGCTGGCGGCAGTGCAGCCGTTCATCAGCGGGGCGATCTCGAAGACGTTCGGACTGCCCCGAAACGCTACATCTCAGGAGGTGAGGGACATCATCATCCAGGCGTGGAAGTTGGGATTGAAGGCCGTATCCGTCTACCGCGACGGGAGCAAGATGAGCCAACCGGTCGTGAACGCCATCGCGGAGAACGGATTGTTGGAGGACGACGAACCTGCCAGGGACAGGCTGCCCAACGACACGGATGCCAAGAAGCACCGGGTCGTGATCGGCGGGTCGAAGATGTACATCCTTCCCTCCTTCTACCCCGACGGAAGGATCGGGGAGGTATTCATCAACGGGCTTGGGAAGGATGGCTCGACCCTCAAGGGTCTGGTGGAGGGGCTGATGACATCCGTTTCCATCGGGCTCCAGTACGGCATCCCGCTGGAGGTGTTCACGGAGAAGTTCGTCGGGACCATCTTCTCGCCGAGGGGGCTCACGTCGAATCCCAAGATTCCGAGCTGCACCAGCCTCATCGACTACATCTTCAGGTTCCTCGACATGAACTACGGAGAGGGGATCTACGCCAAACTGGATGACAAGTCCAGGGACGGCGAGGACAAGGCCGAGATTCCGGTCAAGGACATCCACAAGGTCATCAGGAAGATCCGGGCCTCTTCCGGGGAGGTGTCCACGGGCGAGACCTGCGACAGGTGCGGTTCGCTCGCGGTTCGGCTCGGGCCGTGCAAATACTGCCAGAACCTCTCGTGTCCGGAATCGAAGAACGGAATCTGTGGGTAGGAGGACGCGATGCAAAGGAAGGGGCCATCGAGAAACATGGTGCGGCGGCTGGCGGAGGTTGCCCCAGAGAACCTCGCCAAGGAGAACGAGGAGCTGCGAAGGGACAGGGACGCCCTGAAGCAGGCGCTCTCGATGAAGATCGGCGAGCACGTCAGGACGTTGACCCTTGGGAAGAACGACATCTTGATCCTTAAGCCGCCCGCGACGAATCCCATGATTTCCACCGAGTCGCTCGCGGAGGTCGGGATGGCCATGGCTCAGAGCCTCCGGGCGCGGGCGGGGTGGGAGGGAACCATCCTCATCGAAGCCGGTGCATTGGTCGAGAGGATGAAGCCGGAGGAGGAGCAGAAGCTCTTCGATGTTCTGAAAAAGAAACGAGGCGACGGGAATCAGGCTTGACAAAAGTAGGGAACTGCATATAGTGTAATTAAGATCGGAGGTTCCGATGCCCAGTCTTGATATGTGTCTGGTGATCCATCTTGTGAGGGGTGGACACCTTCGGGCGGTGCGCGATTCGGGCTTGAAGGAAGAGGCCCTGTTCGACGAAGCGAAGGCAATCTTCCGTTATTCCATGGAGCACTTCGGGAAGTTCGGGAAGATGCCCGAGCCTGCCACGGTGGAGAACGATCTTCGGGTCACCATTCCCCTGATCTCGGATGTTCCCGAGCCAGTGGATTACTACATCAGCCGGGTGAAGGAACGGGCGCTCGACAAGATCGTCAAGGACTACACCAAGGAGCAGCTCGCCAAGTCTGATCGGTTGAACGCGAAGGGGGCCGTCCAGCAGGCCAAGGATCTTCTCTCGGAAGTCGGGAGAATGAGTCTCACGGGGGAGCCCGTCAGCGACTGGACGCTGAGGACGGACGAGCGGTGGGCGGCGTACAAGGAGGCGGCGCGGTTCAAGGGGATCCTCGGTATCCCGACGCCGTGGCCGAGCGTGAACGACGTCACCCACGGGATTCGCAAGGGAGACTTCTGGTTGATCGTTGGACGCCCCAGCACGGGGAAAACCTGGTATCTGACGAAGATGGCGATCGGGGCTTGGATCTTCCTCTTCACCGTGAAGTTCAATGAGGACGGGTCCATCGCCGAGACGCGGCCCTGTCGGGTCCTCTTCATCTCCCTGGAGATGCTGGACGAGGACATCAAACAGCGGATGGACTCGATCCACTCCCGTTTGCCCTATACGGGCATCACGGCGGGGACGTTGGGTATGATCATCGACGACAAGTACAGGGAGCATCTTGAAGCCCTCAAGGGGAAGAATCCCTTGCTGCTGGCTACGCGGCGGCAGATCCAGGATGTCCGTGACCTCCCCATCGTGATCGAGGAGGTCCGGCCCGACGTGGTGTTCATCGACGGGATCTACAAGCTGCGGATCGGGGCCGGGAGGTACAAGAGCAACTGGGAGAAGATCACGGACATCGCGGACGAGCTGGACATGATCGCCAAGACCAAGGGAGTACCGATCATTGGGACGACGCAGTTCAACCGGGGCGCGGTGAAGGTGGGGTCGCCGAAGAAGGGCAAGGGGAAGGCCATTCCGCTCATGGGGCTGGAGAACTTGGCCTTCGCCGATGCCCTGGGCATGAACCCCGACGTGGTGGTGGGGCTGGTTTCCACGAAGCGCACGAAGGATAACAAGGAGCTGCTGCTTCAGCTCATCAAGAATCGGCGAGGGAAGAGCGGGATCTGGGTCACGCAATTCGATCCTGACACCGGTTCCTACGACGAGGTCGCCCCCTACGAGGAGGGGGACAGCTACGGCGGGGCCGACGCGGACGATGACGACGAAGTGGGTGATACGTCTGTGGGGTATTGACTGAGGTGATGGCCTTCAATGAACGCGAGCAAACACGAGCCGCCCCCGAAGCCTGGCGAGAAGCGCGTCCTTGACCTCGTCCTCGCGGATCTAAAGGCGAGGGCCGAGGTGGGGAAGATCAAGTACGGCACCTATCTCATGACGAAGAATGGCAGGGACTCCCTGATGGATGCTTACCAGGAGGCTCTGGACCTTGTGATGTACCTGCGCCAGGCAATCGAAGAGGCGAAGAAAGGGGATTGACCGTGAGAGCCGAAGCGATTGTTGAACTGGCGGGGATGATGGGTTCGGACACGAAGGCGCGGAAGACCTATGTCGCCATGCAGTGCCCCTTCGCCCCGTTCTATCACGAGAAGGGGACGGACAACACCCCGAGCCTGAACGTGTTCGTGGCGGATGGGGGGCTCTCTGGGTGGAAGTGCTGGTCCTGCAACCAGCACGGGACGCTCTCCGGCATGGTCATCCGGTGGGCGATCTTGACGAAAAAGGACGCGGGGCCTCTTCTGGATCTGGTCAACAAGGAGGAGAACTCCGTCGATGCCATTTGCGGCAGGCTGGATCGGAAGTGGGATGAGAAGTGGGGGGAACGGGACGCTGCTGCCGTCAAGGACAAGGAGTTTGACATCTTCAGCGAGGAGGAGCTGGCTCCGTTCCTGGGGAGGGTTCCGAAGTACATCGTCGACCGGGGGTACAGCATCGAGACGTGCAAGGCGTGGCAGCTGGGGTACGACAAGGAGTGGAGGGCCGATGGGGTCACGCGCCCCAGAGTTACGATTCCCATTCGTCGTCGGGACGGGAAACTGGTGGGCCTGACCGGCAGAGCGATCGACGACCTCAAGGAGGGGAAGTATTGGAACTACTGGAACTTCCCCAAAAGCCGCTACCTGTTCGGGGAGAACATGGTTCTGGCGCGGGAGGCCGCGATCAAGGCGGCGGAAGGGGACAAGTACGAGCCCTTGTCAGGCCTCTCCATGGTGGAGGGCTACCTCGACGCGATCAAGTGGTGGGAGTACGAGATCCCCACGGTCGCCATCATGGGGTCCGCCCCGAGCAAGGAGCAGTACGAGATGCTCAAGGAGTACGGGCGGATCTACATCGCCCTGGACGCGGATGCCGGGGGCGAGTCGGGGGTATCGGACATCCTCAAGACGCTGCGGGATCGCCTTCCCCTGTTCCGGGTCAGGTTCCCCGGAGGCAAGACCGATCCGAAGCAATGCACGAGGGAGGAGGCGTGGGCGTCGCTCGAAATGGCTAAAAGAATCTCTTGAAAAAAACCAGAAAAGCCCTTGACAAAATCTATAAACGATTTATAGCATAGAGTAGGAAAACAAGAGGGAAAGGAGGTGCCATGGCGTAAGGCGAAAAAGAAACCGGGCATGAGAAGTTCTGAAGAAATTCTGAAGGTTTTGTGAAGGGTTGTACCAATGGCAGAGCCAAGCTGGTTTGACACCGGGAAGGGCGCGGTGGACCGCGCCAATCAGAAGAGCTCCGGGTTCGCGGCCTCTCGCCGGTTCTACATGAAGACGGGTTCCGAGGCGGCGATCATCTTTCTCGACGGGGACAACACCGACGCCGAGCCCATCGGGTCCTTCCGGGAGCACGCCTACGTGACGAAGGACGGCAAGTGGCCGAACTTCTGCACCTGCCCCGGCCCCAAGGACTGCACCACCTTCTGCAAGGGGGGCATCCGGCCCTACGACGGCTGGCCGTTCACCATCATCCAGGTCAGCCCCGTGTACAAGGACCGGGACGGCAAGGAGCACTTCAACGAGAGGAAGCTCCTGATCTCCAAGAAGGAGGCCATGCAGAAGATCCTCCGGCACCTGTCCCACCGGAAGGGGCTGGTCGGGACGGTCTGGAACATCTTCCGTTCCAGTGATCGCTCCTACACCATCGGGGACGACTGGCAGTTCGACCGGAAGATCGGCGGGGACGTCCAGATGCCCCCGCAGGCGAGGCGCGAGCTGATTTCCAAGGAGCTCAGCCTTCCCCCGGAGGGGGTCCTGCCTCTCGTCTACCGCGAGATCCTGAAGCCCAAGGACGAGAACGACCTGGTGTTCGAGGGGGTCGACATCGAGGCCACGAAGAGGAAGAATTCCTGGACGAGCGACCGCAACGGGCAGGGCGGCGGGCAGGCCGCACGCGGCGGCCCCGCGAAGGGATCCGACGCCGGTGCCGAGGTGAAGTATTAAGGAGAAGGTCGGGTGGGGAGGGGTCTGGATCGGCCCCTCCCCATTTCTGGGCGTGTAGCTCAGCTGGTTAGAGCGCTTGCCTGATAAGCAAGAGGTCGGCGGTTCGAGTCCGCCTTCGCCCACCAGGGAGAGGAAGTGGGTGCCCCTGGTGCCTCCACCCCGCATCCCGGCGATACGCGATCGACCGTGGGTGAGCAGAAAAATCAGGCGGCGAGGCTGGTAACAGCTCCGTCGAGGGCTTGGGTGGCCTCTCTTTGGCGGGAGTAGCTCAGTTGGTAGAGCGCGATCTTTCCAAGCTCGATGTCGTGGGTTCGACTCCCATCTCCCGTTCCACTGGGAGGAGATGCTGCCGGGCAACGTGATGGTTCGCCATCCCGGCCCGGAGAGCGCCTCCCGCGCCACCCTGGCTCAACGGTAGAGCGACGCTTTCGTAAAGCGTAGGTTGTCGGTTCGATTCCGGCGGGTGGCTCCAGCCGCCTTAGCTCAAAGGCAGAGCGACGGTTTTGTAAACCGTAGGTTGTCGGTTCAAGTCCGACAGGTGGCTTCAAAGTGTGGCGGGGTAGTTCAGCTGGTAGAATGCCGGGCTCATAACCCGGAGATCGCGAGTTCGAGTCTCGCCCCCGCTCCCACATGCCCAAGACTGACAAGAAGATCAAGGCCGAGGCGCGGCTCTACAACCTGTTCCGGGGGGCTCAGGAGGGCCTTACGGACCAGGAGAAGACGATCCTGTCGACGTTGGAAAGCATCCAGGGGGTGAAGACGGCGGCGGATGCCCCCAAGGGGAATGGCGTGAAGAGAGCGGACCTCGATGCAGCGGTGGCCGCGCTCAAGGGGACGGATACCTTCGCTCTTGACCTTGAGACCCAGAGCACGACGACCGAGCAGGACGACGCGACGAACCCCAGGAAGAACCGGCTCGAAGGGGTGTCTCTCGCGGTGGGGATGAGGCCGAACGAGTCCTGGTGGTTCCCGTTCATGAACGTGGCCCCCGAGGAAACCTTCTCCCAGGTCCAGGTCTTCCGCGCCCTCGAACCCATCCTCCTCGATCCCACCAAGATCTTCGTCGGGTCTAATACCAAGTTTGACCTGGAGTGCTTGCGGGTTCAGGGCATCGAGGTCAAGAACAAGATCGTCGACACGGTCGTTTCCGACTGGCTTCTTGACGAGAACCAGAAGCGGCACGGCCTGAAGGAGATTGTGGAGAGGGACCTTGGGATCAAGCTGGAGAAGTACGGTTCGGCCAAGGCGGCGCAGGGGGGGATCTCGGACGAAGGGCGCAAACGGTTTGCGGAATATGCGACCAACGACGCCCGCTACGTCCTCAAGGTGTGGAAGGACCTCCACCTGAAGGAGCTCAGCAAGGATCCCAAGTGCAAGGACAACCCCAAGATGGTCCCCCGTCTTCTTCGGCTCTTCCACGACGTCGAAATGGAAATCGTTGAGATCCTGGTGGAAGCGGAGTTGACGGGTGTCCGGATCGACATGGTGTACCTCGACGCCCTGGAAAAGCGCATGACCGATGAGGCAGATCAGGCGAAGCAGGCCGCGATCAAGATCTACGGGCAGGAATTCGACATCGGGAGCCCCACGGTGGTTTCCGAGATTCTATTCGGCATTCCTTCCGACGAGGCCCTCGCCGAGGTCGTCGCCGACAAGGCAGCCAAGACGGGGAAGTCGGCAAAGGACATCCTGGTGAAGATGACGGACCGGGGGAACCTTTTCGGAGGCCCCCCGAAGGGTCTTCTTCTTCCCCCGGTCGACATGAAGGGGATGCCTCTGTCCCCTGGCAAGAACGGGCTCTACTCGACGGACGACGAGATTCTCGGCAAGTTGAAGGGGGCGCATCCGATCGTCGAGAAGATCCTTGATTACCGATGGGCGACCAAGACCATCAACACCTATGTGGATTCGTACAGGGTGCTCATCGAGGATGATGGACGGGTCCATCCCGACTTCAAGCAGGCTGGAACCATAGCCTTTAGATTCGCGTGTAAGAAGCCCAATCTCCAGCAGATCCCCAAGGAGAAGGGGCTCGTCAAGCCGATGTTCATTCCTGCCGATGGGCACTCCTTCGTGTGCGGCGACTTCAACCAGCTCCAGTTTCGTTTGATCGGCCACTTCGCCAAGCGGGTTCTCAAGAAGTCGGTGATCCACGAGGCGTACCTGGCGGGGAAGGATCTTCACACCAAGACCAAGGATGACATGAAACTCCCTGATCGCACGGCGGCGAAGGTTGTGAATTTCGCTTTTCTCTTCGGGCGCGGGGCGGATTCCCTTTCCGAGAAGGACAACATCCCCTTCCCCATGGCGAAGGGGTACTACGAGGGGTTTCACAAGAATTATCCCGAGGTCAAGAAGATGGCTACGTGGGCCAGGCAGTGCATCTGCGATCAGGGGTACATCGAATCCCTGACCGGCAGGCGCAGAAGGTTCATGCAGCACAAGGGGAAGGATCAATTCCTCCGAAGGAAGAAGGGGGAAAAGGACGACGGCCTGTGGTGGGACGGCTGGAAGGCGTGGAATTCCGTTATCCAGATGGCCGAGTCCGACCTGGTGCGGATTTCCATGAGGAACATCTTCAGGGAGATCAAGGAGCGGAGGAAGACCGACCCCCGGTGGAACACGGTCAAGATTTTGATTCAGATCCACGACGAGCTGGTGATCGAGACCCCGACCGAGATCGTCGAGGAGGTCGCCAAGATGGCAAAGGAGAAGGCGGAGACCGCGCTCACCCTGGAAGTGCCGATTATTTTCGAGATTGGAATCAGTTCCAAGAACTGGGAAGAAGCCAAGAAATGAGCGAGCCCCAAGTAAACCCGGAACACGACCCGAAGAACCCGGTCCAGGCGGCGGCGAACCTGGGCATGATTCCCGAGCCTTCCGAGGAGTTCCTCGATGCCTTCCGGGAAGGCAGCTCGGGGATGATTGTCGAGTGCGACTTCTGCGGGCGGGTGTACTTCGCAACGCAGGACAGCGGCGACTACGGAGAGGGGGAGCTGGAGAACCTTCGAGCGCAGGCAGAAAAGGAGCCCGACAAGTACATCGAGGTGGACTACTTCACGACCAGAATCATCGTCGACGGGAAGGGCTACGCCGAGGATTGCAAGTGCCATAAGATCCGCCGGTACGAGGATTGGATCTGGGCGAATCGCGGGTCGATCATGAAGTACCTTCGGGCCAGGATCGAGAAGCGATTCAAGGAAGCGGATGAAGAGATCAAGGCGATGCGGGTTCACATGGCGATCATCAAGGGGGCGGAAGGGGCGGAGGAGTCGGAGCGCGAGATCCTTCGGAAGCTTCTGAACAAGTACCCAGATGAGAATGGGGTCTACAGCCTTCACGATCATTCCAGCGGGAAAGATGAATTCGGGTAGAATCCTCCTTGACAAAATCAAGGAAGCACATATACTATAGGATAGGCTTTTGGAAGGAGAAGGCGTGGAACTGGGATCGATGTTCCGTCTCTCGCTGTCCGACTTGGAACCGGCCCTGCTGAGGGGGATCAAGAAGGACCTGACCGTCCGCCAGCGGGGAGGGGAGAAGTACGGGTTCGGGAAGGGGCAAACGGTCACTCTCTTTCACGAGCACGACGGGATGATCGAGATCCCCCGTTGGTACGCCCTCCGGGAGATTTCGCCCAGAGGCTTCGAGGACACGACCTCGGAAGGTCAACCTGCTCTGTTCGATTTCATCCGGCCTTTGCGCCCCAACCAGGAGCCCGTCATCAGGGACTTCTTTTCCAAGATCGGGAAGCGGGGTTCCGAGAACGGAGGGATCGTCTCCGCGCCGTGCGGATCGGGCAAGACCGTGATGGCGCTCAAGATCCTTTCGGAGATGAAGCGGACGGCCATCGTTCTCGTCCATGCCGAGTTCCTGGTGAAGCAGTGGAAGGAAGCCATTCTGGGCAGCACCGGCGTTACCCCTCCCCTCCTTCCGTTCACGAATCTCAAGCCGGAGGATGTGGGGATCATCCAGCAGGACGACTGCGAGTGGCAGGGGAAGAAGATCGTCCTGGCGATGGTGGAGACGCTGATCAACCGGGAGTACGCCCCCGACTTCTACCGCTACTTCGGGGTTGCCGTCCTCGACGAGGTCCACCGGCATTCTGCGGCCAAGTGGCATCAGGCTATGACGAAGTTCCCCGCCAAGTTCAGGGTGGGGCTCTCTGCAACTCCTTCTCGAAGCGACGGGCTTTGGAACGTGGTCAGGTATCACGTCGGGAACGTCATCGCGCAGGGGGACGAGTCGGAGAAGGCCACGGTTTGGGTGGTCCCCACGGGGGTTCATGTCCACGATGAGTTCTACAAGAAAACCGATGCGAACGGGGAGGAGACGGACAACATCATGCTGGCCCGTCTTCTCAAGGTGCTGTGCAAGAGCGACTTCCGAAACCGCTTGATCGCGGACGAAGTGTTCAAGGCGGTACAGGCCGGGCGCAGGGTCCTGGTCCTCTCGGACCGGCTGGCTCACCTTGACGAGATCGAGAATCTCTACAAGGAGCACCTGCCCGCCGAGGAGAGGATGGCGGCGGAGATGGCAGGGGATACAGAGATTCTCAAGATCGGGAGGTACGTCGGCGGGATCTCCGGCGAGGAATTGGAAAGGGCCAAGAACTGCGTCCTCCTGTTCGGGACGTATCAGTACGCCAAGGAAGGTCTCGACGATCCGATGCTGGACACGCTGTTCTTGACGACCCCGAAGGGCGACGTGACCCAAGCGGTGGGCCGCATCCTTCGCGTGGCCGAGGGTAAGAAGCCCCCGCTCGTCGTGGACTTCCTGGATGAGAAGACGGATGCCTGCAACGAGTTCTTCGAGAGAAGGATGCGGCGGTATTCCTCGAAGAATTACGACGTGAAAAAAATTAAAAAGGGGGCTTGACAAAAGGGCGAAATACAATATAGTGGAAATAGGAATAGACAGCGCAGGGGATGGAGGAAAACGATGGGGGATTCTGAGAACAAGGTCGGGGTGTACAACCAGATGTACTACGTCACCCACAAGGAGGATCTCAGCAAGAAGCGGGCGAAGCTCTACGCCGAGAACTTGGATTACCGCAAGAAGGCTCGGGAACGAGCCATGGCGCGGTATCGCCAGGAGCGGGAGAATCGGCCTGGGAAGGCCGGTCGTGGCTACAACATCCCGAAGGTGGTTCCCATCGACGGGGAGGATGTCCGCGTCCACTGCGTGAAGGAGTTCGCGGATCAAATCGGGCGCAGGGTTCAGACGATTCGTTCCTGGGAGGCCAAGGGGGTCATCCCTCCTCCTACGGTCGTGGACGATAGGGGCCGCCGGTGGTACAGCGAGAAGCACATGGCCGCCGTGGAAAAGGCCCAGGACAAATTTATCGAGAAGAACGCCGTGAGCCTTGAGGATTTCAAGGCGATGGTGGAGAAGGAGTTCGGAAGGAAGTAAGGAGCAGCGCATGGCCGGAAAACCGAATGGGCACGAGAAAAAGGTCGGGGAGATGATGGAGAAGGCGGGAGGGGCCGGAACCGACAACGGGTTCGTTTGGGTCGTCTCCACGAAGGATCGGCTCCTGGGCGGAGGGGAACGGGAAACCGTTTCCGAGAAGACCGACGAGAAGATGATTCGCGTCGGCGTGTTCCAGACGGCCCCGGCTCGGGTGAACATCAACAAGGGGTTGACGCTCAACCTGGGGAACTACGAGAGCGCCAGGGTTTCGGTGGGCTTCGAGATGCCCTGTTACGTCGAAGAGGTCAAGGAGGTCACCGAGGTCGTGAACCAGATGGTCGAGGACCGTCTCCAGGCCGAGGTCGTCGAGGTGCGAGGCAAGGACATCAGGCCGGGCTTCGAGGCCAAGCGGCTGGGAGCCCAGGATGCGGGAGGCCCGAAGTGAACCTGAACCCGAAGCTTCTCGACCTCATGAAGAAGATGCAGAAGGATCACGGCGAGGGGTCCATCAAGATCGCTTCAGACACGAATCCTTACTGCCACCGCATCCCGACCGGGATCTTCACCCTGGACTACGCGACCGGAGGGGGGATTCCCATTGGGCGGACCAGCATGGTCTTCGGGAAGAAGTCGGCGGGGAAGTCCGGCCTCTGCGCCAAGACGACGGCCAGCGCCCAGAGGCTGTGCCGCAAGTGCTACAAGAGGGTGATCCTCGAAGAGCGCGAGATCGAAGCGGACGTCAAGCGGTTCAACGTCCAGACGGGGAAGCTGGCGGTCCTCAAGGAAAAGGTCAAGAAGCTGGTCCCCGTGGACTGCGTGAACAAGTGTCGCGTCACGGTGGACGGGAAGAAGGTGTTCCCCGGCAGGATGAAGGTGGTGTGGGTGGACGCCGAGGGATCGTTCACCCCCGACTTCTACACGCAGTTCGGTGTGGACTGCGACGACGTGCTTCTCTGCACCCCGGACTACGGCGAGTCCGCTATCGACATCGCCGATTCCGTCATTCGGCTCGGGGAGGTGGATCTTCTGATCGTGGATTCCATCGCGCACCTCATCCCGATGAAGGAACGGGAGGCCAGCACGGAGGACAACCAGATGGGTCTTCAGGCGCGGCTCGTCAACAAGGCCATGCGCCTCTGGACGGCTTCCCTGAACGAGGTCTCCTCGCAGGGAGTGAACGACTGCGCCATCCTCCTCGTGAACCAGCTCCGGCAGAAGATTTCGTTCTTCCCCCAGGACGTCCGCCCTGGCGGCGTCGGGCAGGAGTACGCGACCAGCTTGGACATCCACCTCTGGCAGAAGGAATTCAAGAGCGACACCACGGGGAGGCCCCTCTGGATGGAGTCCAAGTTCGCCATCTCGAAGAATCGGGTCGGGGTTCCGCAGATGGAGGGCCTTTACCGGATGTGCCTTCTGGATCATCCTGGGAGGAAGCAGGGGGACACCTGGGACGACGAGGCCGTGGCGGACGCCGTCCTCAACACCGGGTTGGCGACCATCGCGGAGACGGGCGACGAGGTGACCGTCTTGGGGAGGAAGTTCTCCAGCGCCGACGAGTTCAGGGGGGAAATCGCCAAGCGCGACGAGTTCTATCTTTCGGCGCGGGACGCCGTTCTGGATTTCATGATCAACCTTCCCAGCGACGGGAAGGTGGCCGAGAAGAAGAAGCGGGGAGAGAAGAAGGACGACAAGGAGGAGTAAGCCATGCCGGAAAAACGCGTCTCCACCGAGGAGATCGAGAAGTACAAGCGGTGGGCGATGATGAAATTCCGCGAGATGCTTCGTGGAATCAGGGTCACCGATCAGATCACGCGCTGGGCCTCCGGCGAGATGGGTGACGAGTACCGATTTCGCCTCGACATCGCCATGAACGACGAGGCGAGAAAGTTCATCGAGGACCCGGCGAACGCGGAGAAGCTGGGCCAGGAGCGGCTGGTGTGAGCGCAGCACCCAAGGTTCCGCCGAAGGGGGCCGAGAACGCTCGTGTCGTGGTCTGGTTCGACTATCCCTTGGACTGCATCTGCTTCGGGACGAGGGACGGCTTGGAACCAGGGGAAGTCATGCCTCCCGAGAAGATCATCAAGATCCCCCTTCTCCACGCGGAGGGCTTCGTCGAGACCGTGATGAACGCCGCCATGGCAGAGGGGTTCCGGGCTGACCCGATGGACTTCGACAAGATCATGTACGGGGTCCAGAAGCTCCTTGATAGCAGGGCGGCGGACGCCTACACCCTGGCGGAGCGGTTGAGGTTGGAACGGGGCAAGGCGGCGGGGGGAGGGGTCATCAATTCCATGAGCAAGGAGATGATCGTCCACGCCGACGAGTTCGGGAAGCTGAAGGAACTTCTTCGGCAGGCCAGGGCTTGCGTCTTCAAGACACCCCTCTCCGCTCCGGCCTACGCCTTGCGGGGATGGATGGAAGAGAACGGGCTCATGGAGGACGCATGAACCCCAGCAAGTTCATGGAACGTGAGCCACGGAGGCCGGTGAAGGGGATGGGGGAGCTCCCCGAGAACATCAAGGTCAGCCGGGGGCAGGAGAATCGTGTGGCGGGGAGGCTCGGCGGGACCAGGGTTTTCAGGAGCGGGGCGGGCAGGATCGAGGCCGGGGTCTCCGGGAGCAGGTTGCTAAAGTTTGCGGGGGGCAAGGGGGACGTTTCTTCGGACATCCTTCTGGTCGAGTGCAAGACCATCGTCAAGGGCGCGTCGATTTCCGTAAAGCAATCCCACCTCATCAAAATCACCCGGGAGGCCCGGCTCGTGGGGAAGTCCCCGGCGGAGGTCATCTCTTTCCCTGTGATGCCGGAAGACACGGATCAGGACTGGATCCTGGTTCCTCTCGGCGTCTGGGAAAAGGTTAGAGAGAAAAAGTGAGCGAGCAGGTGGTAGACCTGATTCTTCCGCGTGAGTGCGTTCTCACCGTCAAGGAGCGGGACATCGTCTACAACACCCTGCTTCCAGATGAAATCCCGTGCGCGGGGTGCTTCAAGGCCAGGGAGTGCCGGGCGGGGTTGGACGCGGGGATTTCCATTGCGAAGGCTATGGGCATCGCTCCCGAGAGCGTCGGTGTGAAGTGCGGAAGGTGCGGGGCGACCGCGCTCGGCTGGTTCGTCTCCGGATCGTTCAGGGTTTGGAAGTGTACGAACATCATCGAGAACGAGGTACGCGGGGCCTCCATCAAGTTCAAGGCCAGGTGCGATTGGGAAAAGTCGGAATTGGGTGCGCCCATCGAATAAAAAGATGAAATAAGCCCTTGACAAAAAAGCCAAACGGAATATACTGTAGTAGGAATTGGAGGAGTGGCGTGAGTCTCAAGGACGTGATGAACAAGGTGAAGGCGACGGACGCCCCGCCTGTGGCGACCTTCGATGTCGGCGCGGCGGTGTGGGCGTACTACGCTTCGCTGAACGAAGCCGTCGATGAGGCAAGGGATGACGGCTATCACCCGTCCCAGATGTACGGGTTCTGCCCGAGGCAGGAAATCCTTCGGTACTTTTTCCCGAAGCCAGACGCGAACATCATCACGCCCGAGCTCCAGACGGCTTTCGATTGGGGGACGGCGTGGCACTGGCTTCTTCAGAATCGGGTCTTCGGCCCGATGGGGCACCTCTGGGGGGACTGGAGGTGCAACCGGTGCGGGAAGGTCATGAAGGATACCTTCATGCCCCCGCCCGACCTGTTCTGCACCCCGAGCACGGGCATGCGCCCCGACGCCGAGATGGAACACCTCGTCAAGGTGGAGGACGAGATCGCGGCTGGCAAGCGCCCGAGGCGCGGCGGGTACTGGACGTACATGGAACCGAAGCTCCATTCGCGGGAGTGGAACATCTTCGGGCAGGGGGACGGGATCTTCTACCCGAAGCCCTGGAGCATGACGGAGAGCGATCCCGTCCTTCTCGAAATCAAGACGAGCAACGACAACGGGTTCCAGCGGCTGTATAAGCCTGACCCGAGGTACGTTTTTCAGATCAGCCTCTATCTTCGCCTTCTGGAGCTCAAGCGGTGCCTCCTGACCTACTGGTCGAAGGGCGACCCCCAGAAACCCAAGTCGTTCTGGGTGGACGAGGACAAGACGGCGTGGAGCGAGACGACTTCGAGGATCATCCTGCATCGCCGATCCTGGCCCGAGAAACGCCTCTGTTCGGGGATTTGCAAGGACGCGGGTTCGGATCAGGGCAGGTGGTGTGGTTGGTCGCGGGAGTGCTTCCAGAAGGACATCGAGGAACAGGTGGAGAAGGCGCGGAGCGCAAACGCTTTGCGGGGAGGCCCGACCGATGCCGGATAGCCCGTGGAAGAAGTTCGAGCGGCTGGTCGCCGAGCGGTTCTCGAAGTGGATGGCGCAGGGGGCGAAGGGGGTGGACGCCGAGCGGATCCTCTCCCGTCAAGCCCTCATGGGCCGGATGATCGAGCGGACCTATGGAGACCTCACCGTCCACCCGAAGTGCTCCTCCCGCTTCCTGCCGATGGCGAAGTGGTTCATGGAGAAGTTCCAGGTGGACGCGAAGAACAGAAAGGCGTTCCGTCTTCCCGGTCTTCTCACGGGGGCGGAGCATCCCTTCTGGGGCTGGTGGGAGAAGCTGACGGAGGAGACGCCGAGGTGGAGCCGGATCATGACGCGGGACGGGTCGAGCGGCAAGGTCAGCACCGAGGAAAAGGGCAAGGTTCGCCTCATGGTCATCATGAACGCCCCCTCGAAGGAGCATCTTCTGGTGCTCGGATACGGGGACACGGAGTTTCTCGATAGCGCCATGGGCCTGATGGACAGGGAGATTCCCACGATCAGGATTCGCCGCGTGAAAACGGCGGATGCGGTCAAGATCGTTGTCCTGGAGGATTTTTTGAATTGGGCTGACCCGGTTTCGATGGGGTGCCCGAAGATCGAGGAGGGATCCAATGCCGCCGAAAAAGAAATCGCGCCTTCAAACCATCCTGTCCAAACTGGCGGAGAAGGGAATTCCGCTGGAGGAGATGGCGAAAGAGGTCGGCCTTGAAAGCAGGGCCGTTCTTTTCTGGCTCGACGCCTTCGGGCTGAAGACGAAGGACCTTCCTCCTCAGATCGTCGCCAAGGCAAGGGAGAAGGGATTCGACAGCCTTGCCTCCTACTTCAGGGAGAACGGATCCAAGACCTTTCAGACGATGTCCGAGGATCTTGGAGTGTCTCATTGCACGATCGAGGTGTACTACCGGATCTTTTCGGTAGGAGTCGGAGGATAGTCATGCCCAACGAAATCGTTCCGGTGGTGAAGGCGACCATCGTCGATCCTGGCCGCCCGAAGTGGGTTCTGAACCGGGTCGATGCCTTGGCGAAGATCGTGAAGGAGTCCTACGTGGAGATGACCGAGCTCCTGTTCGAGGTGAAGGAGCAGGGGCACTTCCGGCTCTTGAAGGACGATGACGGGGAGTCGTTCGATCACTTCGAGGACTACGTCGAAAAGCATCTGGGCTGGAAAGATCGGAAGGCGCAGTACTTCGTCTCGATCTACGAGAAGGTCGTCCTGGCGGCGAACGTCACGAAGGCGGTGCTGGCTGAAATCGAGTGGTCGAAGGCGAGCCAACTCGCCATGCTTCCAGCGGAGGAGCGGACGCCGAGCAAGATGGGAGGGTGGATTGACAAAGCGAAGGGGATGACCTTCACCGACCTGAAGTCCGAAGTCGCCAAGAAGCGGAACGAGGTCGCGGGGGAGAAGAAGTACGAGGAGGAGATCAGTTACCACGCGAGTTTCAACCTCACGGCCAAGCAGGCGGCAAACTTCCAGCTCGCCATGGCGACGTCCAGCAAAATCAGCGGGAGCGACTGGAAGGGCAACAACATGGATCTCATTTGCACGGAGTTCCTGACGAATCGGCTGGAGGAATCCAAGGTCAAGATGCATCGCATCCTTGCGTCCGTCGAGAGGATCTTCGGCGTGGATATCGTGGCCGCCAAGGTGAAGGGGTCCGAGGTCGAGATCCTCTACGGGCAGAAGTTTGCGAAGAAGTACGGCGTCGAGTAGGGAGGCCGGGATGGCGAACACCGTGTCGGGAATCGAGCCTGCCTACATCGTCCAGGAGGACGGGGAGGGCAGGTGGAAGGTCTACAAGGTGGACCTGGACGCGATGTCCGTCCTCGCCAAGCACGTCGTGTCGAGCGGGCGGTGCGACTGCGAGGGGTGGAAGCACAACATGAAGTGCCGACACCTTCAGATGGTGTTCTCCCTTTACCCGACCACGGACAGGAAGACGGCCCGGAAGGCGGCAAGCGAGGTTATCCATTCCTGGGAGGATAAGTTCAGCCGGATCATCTTCGACGACTACGTGTTCGTGGACGCCGAGGAGGAAGAGGTTCGGACGATTCGCCTCAAGGCCAGGGGGGAACCGATCAGCCTGGAAGGAAAGATTTCCAAACGTCTCTTCGCGGTGCGGAGGGGCGTGTTCATCGAGGTCAGCATCGAGTGAGGAGGTGCGCGATGCCGAAAGGCAAGAAGAAGAAGGAAGTCCGGGATCCCAGCAAGCCCGCCATCCATCGGTGGTCGGCGAAGAAGTGGGCGAGCGAGCACGGCGAGAAGTGGACGCGGGCGCTGGAAGCCGCCGGTCCCGACTTCACGTTCAGGCTCATGCAGGCCCACTCCATGCTCGTGATGGAGCGGCAGCTTGAAAAGCGGATCAAGCGGCTGGAGGAATCCCTGGAAGATCTGAAGGTCAAGGCCACGGCGGATCCCGACTTTGGCAGGGGAATCGTCGAGATGGATGCGTGCGAGAAGATCCTCGCGGGCATCGTCCAGGCCCTGCCGAACGTCACTGTCAAGGAGAAGCCGAAGGCGGAGGAGCCGAGGGGCGAGCCCGTCGAGGTTAGCGCGGCCCAGGGATAGCCCTGGCGATGCGCGGGGTGCAGGCTTCCGCAGTGCCCGTAGACGCTGTTTTCAAGACGGCTGCCGAGGACCGGGCCAGGGGGCCTGCCCCTTTTTTGATGAGGTGAACCGTGGGCGAGGGAATTCCCAATCCGGAACAGGCCCTGCCGAAACCCCCGGCCCCGAAGCCGGAGGAGAACATCGCGTTGTATTCGGCGGTGTGCTCGATCTTCCACCTTCTCGATGCAACCCAGGTCTGCATCTCCCTGGATTATCCAAAGCTGGTGCAGTGGTACAGGGACCGGATCGGGGTTCCCATCACGCTCGCGTCCTGGGAGGAGGTGGAGAGAACGATTCTGTTCCGGCTTGACGAGGTGAAGCCGATTCTCATGAAGAAGGGGAAGCCGATCCATGTGAGGATCATCGGTCCCGTCGCGGCATGGGAGGGGATGAGGCTCTACCGGATGTTCTACCCTCACGCGGACAAGGTTTACCTGGTGGAAAGCGCGGTCATCGAGATCTGAGGTGAGTCGTGGAAGACGAATACAGGGGGGTCGAGGGTTTCGTCAAGGAACTTGGGACGACCGTCCGTGAGTGCATCGACTGTGGGTGCCTCGTCGCCGGGGGCCTCGTTGCCGGGGGACCGACGCGGTGCAAGCGATGCGCCAAGGAGTGGGACGACAAGAACGCCGGGAAGGGGATCGGGACCTCCCCGGAGGCGATGGAATTGAGGCGGCAGGACGAGGACGATTGGAATCAGGAGCGTGACGCGGACGTCCGTGCTCTTGTCAAGCTGTCCGAGGAACTGAATACCCTGGGGCTGCGAGGGCTCGATCAGAGTTCGACGAGGGCGGCGGTCATCGCAATCAAGACCCTCAAGGAGCGGATCAACTACTTCGCCCAGGTCACCAGGAAGATCATGGCCGAGGTGGGCATTCCCACGGACGACGACGAGACGCCTGAATCGAGGTTGGGGCGGATCAAGAACGTCCTCGGGCTCATCGACTTCGCGGGGATCCTGAAGATTCTTGGCAAGAAGGAAGGAGTGGGAAAATGAAGGCAGCAGCGCAGATGGCCCAGGTGAACATGGACAAGGATTCTCTGGCGGCGGATCTGGAGAAGATCTCCGAGGAGATCAAGATCGCGGAGAAGAAGAAGGAGTGGCTCAAGGCGAAGCTCGATCCCCTCATGACGAACGGGGAGCGGATCGGGAAGGTCGAGAAGGTCAAGCGGCAGGACCTCGTCGTGGACGGGGAACTGCTGGTCGACCTGGAGAAGCGGTTCGGCCCCGAGATCGTGCGGAAGGAGTGCAACGTCAAGCTTTTGCGCGAGAAGTTCCTGGAGGATCCCGCGCTCGAATCCACCATCCCCAAGGGTCCCGAAAAGTGGTTCCTCAAGGTCGGGGAGCAGTTCAACAAGTAGGGGCGCAAACGGTTTGCGGAGGGATCGGTGGGGCGTCCGAAGAAAGAGCAGGAGCCCAAGGAGGACTGGTTTCGGACGGGCGTGAGCCCCGAGCCCGATCCCGTCACCGTCAAGCAGGAAAGGTTCCTCGCCCACTGCAAGGACGAGGTAATGGAAATCCTGACCTCCGAAGAACGATGCAACGCCGAGATCCAGGGGTACGGGGAGTGGCTCGGAACCCTCACCAAGATGGAGGCTTCGGGCCTCATCAGCGTTTTGAAGGGCACTGCCACGGCACGAAAGATCGTCGAGAGGAAGGACGAGGACGTGGCCCGGCGGATGGGAAAGAAGTGGTACGACACTGGAGGGGAACGATGAAAAAGAAGCTTTTGACCGAGGTCGAGGTTGCCGAGTACCTGGCCGCGTTCAGGGAGAGGCCGCAGGGGGAGCAGGAGGCGTCACCCATTTATCAGGAACTGGTTTCCTTCGCGGGGTGGGGCATGGCGAAATACTCCCCAAAGGCCCCGGACGCCAGTCCTGAAATTCCTGATCCCAGAATGTCCACGGCGGATCGGGCCAAGCTCATGAAGGAGCTGAACCCCATCACGGACACGGGGAAGGGGAAGTTGGAACCCGGAGCGATGACCACGGTGGGGAGCCCTGGGGGGCCGCCGAATCCCTGGGTCGACACCAGGACGCCCGAGGGGAAGGGTCCCCTCTTCCTGGGGGTCAACACCGAGGTCCCCCCGCCGTTCGCGGGGACGTGGGAGCGCAAGGAAGGCGGATGGTTCCGCAAGGGGTAGACCATGTACAGCAGGGAAGACCTGATCGACGCCAAGCGCAGGCTGTACTCCGAACTTCTCAAGGTGCCGCCAGACCAGTTGACGGATTCCGATCTGGATGTGATGACGGCTCTGATGAAGGACGCGGACATTCAGCGGATCCTTGACGAGCGGCTGAAGGCGTAAAGGGCCGGGGAATAAGGATGCCCCGATTCCGGAGGGGGAAATGGTTGAGGCCCGCGTTGCACCCAAGAATGAGGTGAGGCAGATGCGATCCTCTATCAGCGAGATCTGCCGGAAGTCCGGGGAGCAGAACTGTCACATCTGCGAGAATGCGGATTGCGGGGACAACACGAATTCGACCATCGCGGCCCTCAAGACGAAGCTTCGGAATTTGGAGTGGGCGATTGCGAAGTCGGTCATCGTCTTTGGTGGGAACGAGGCACCCCTTCCCGAATTGATCCAGGCGGTGCTTACGGCCAAGATCATCGGAGGGAAGGGCATTGAGACCGGGGGGTAAGATGCCGAGATTGCACGTATTTTGCAAGGTGTGTGGAGCGTCCCAGTCCTCGGGGATGATGCGTCCTCTTCTATCCACCCTGGAGATGAGGACAGCGGACGTTCTTCAAGATTCCTCCCATCCCCCAGCGGCGTATTCCTATGTTTGCCGTGATTGCTGGCTCAAATTCGTCACCTCGAAGAAGAAGGGAGAATTGATCACCATTCTCGAAACCGTTTCCTGCGACCTCCATGAATTTGCTCGGGCCTTGGGCGAAAAGAACAAAAGGGGGAATGATGGCGAGGAGCTGGGGGACGATCTCCCATTTTAGTGGAGGCATGAAAGGTGATGGCAGGCCGTGAGCTTCAAGAATAAGCAGGTCGAAAAGAAGTGCCTCCTTTGCGGCAGGCCGTACAAGGTCAACCCGCGTTTGGTGGGGTCCAAATTCTGTTCCAGGAAATGTCAATTTCAGTGGGTCAAGGAGCAGGCGGAGGGAAGAAGGATTGCGGAGCAGCAACGATGCAATTCCACGTAATCGACATGAAGACTGGGAAGGAGCCCGACCTGAAGGAGATCGCCCTCCACGAGGCGTGGGCGAATGGCGTTATATGGTGCAGCATGGAGGGGTTCGCTATCGAGGATGACGGTGCCCTTCTTCTCCTCGACAAGTGCGGGCGGTACGCCTACTGCCCCGAGGGGCGGTTCCAGGTGATCTTCGAGGAAGAGACCAAGCCATGAAGACCAAGCCGGAATGGGCTTCTTTAACGGGGCCGGAACTGCTTGACGAGATTAAGCAGCGCGAGAAACTCATCGGGGAGATGGTGGGGCAGCTCTTCCCGTCTATCCTGAGAGGTGAGATTCGTGATCTGGTGAAGCTTTACGCGGCTTCGCCGTTCGAGCGGGGCCGGAGCAACTGCTACCAGGACCGGTGTGAAAACTGTTCCTTCGCCAGCATTGGGGGGCTCGACAAGCGGACGGCTATGGAAGCCCCGTATTACGTCAAGGTGCATGGGGAGAAGTACGTTGAGGAGTACCTTGCGGGATACCGGGCGCAGGCGAAGGATCTCTTCGGGGATGACTGGGAGACCTGTGAGTTTGGATGGAGCAAGGCGATCACGATTGGAGGCAAGGAGGGATTGTGAGCAAGACCGTTATTGACGCAAACACCCAGACCATGCGCTGCGACGTGTGCAAAGACGAGGTGCCGATCCCCCTTGGAAGCCTGGAGTGGGTTGCGGCGGTGTGCAAGGCGTTCGACAAGGCGCACAGAGCTTGCAAGGGGGATCCTGGCAGGACGACGTTCTCGGTCCCGGTAAAGAGGGGTTGAGCATGGACCTCTTTGAGACGAAACGGGCGGGCGAGGTGGACCTCGACGACCCGGAGATCTACCGGAGCGGGGACTGGGACGAGCACAAGACGGTGGACCAGCTCCGCACCTGGGCGTGGCACCTCCTTGGGCAATCCCTCGTCTACATGGACTTCCTCAACCCCGACACGGACTGGGGCAAGCAGAGGGAGAGGGTCCACGGTTTCTGCAAGGCGTTTGCGGGGGCCTTCTGGTTGTTTCCTCACGACACGAAGGAGGGCCGGGTCTGGTGGCGCAAGTTCATCTGGAGGTTCCGGGATGAGGTGGAGAATCAGTGCTGACAGAACCGAAGATAAGTAAGGGGGGAAACATGAAACGTACGAACCGTGGATTCTCCATCTATACCGAGTTCAAAGACGCCAACGGCCATGACGTTCGCGTCCAGAAGTCCTCCTGGGCAGAGAAGGATGCCGTCTGGATCTTCTGCCACAAGAACGACGAGGACTGCATCCTGCATCTCGGGAAGCGGCAAGCGTATTCGCCGCACCTCACGAAGGCGCAAGCAAGGCGAGTGATAAAGGCTCTACAGAAATTCGTGGACGAATGACATTCTCCGAATTGTGTGAGGGCGAAGAATGAAACCTGGATACAAGCCATCGACGAAGGATGTCAATGGGTTTCACATAGATCCGGCGAGCGGTTGCTGCGGGACTAACATGGTCTACTACAATGACGAGGCAAAGCAGTTTGTCCTCGTAACAAGAGACGGCATGCCGTCGCGGGTGGTATGGCGTTGTGACAGATGCAGCAGAGAAATCGACAGGAACAAGATTCTTCAAGAAGTAGACGACGGGCACAATCCATCTCTTCCTTACCCGTGGGACAGCGACCATCCAGTTTGAGAAGTAAGTGAGGGCAGATCATGAAGATTAAGGCATGCTCCAAGTGCGGCGGGAAGGGCGGGAAGTACCGCAAGACCTTGAAGGACTATACTTGCGACAAGTGCGAGGAGAAAGCCTTCGATTCTCTATTCGTTCTCGCGCTGAAGGGTAGGGTGGGAAAGAAGATATCTCGCTCAGAAGCGCTTCGCATTTCAAGGAAGACGTTGCTGGATGCGGAAAGAGAACGAAGACAAGACCGTTCAAGAGGCATGAAATTGACATTTATCGTTGCCAACTGCCACGCTGCGAGAATGGACGTAATCCATGGCGGTTTTTCACGGCCTCCAACGAAGCGGTCGGTGAGCATCGAGCTGACTACGGAGCAGGTGCAGAAGATCGGACTGAAGATGACCGGATACGATAGCGGGGAGGAAACGACTGAAGAGATTCTGGAGGTCTTCGTCGAGACCTAATCACTTGTCCGAGATCGTTAACCCCAACCTCGCCCGCGAGCGAGAGACGCCGGGGCTCGTGGCCCCGGCACAGAAACGACGGCGAGGGCCGATGACGAAAAGGGTCAAGTGAAGGGTGGAGATCATGAAACTTTACGAGATCATCAATCCGTCCGACGAGTACACGATGGAAGCCGAGGACTTCCGCGAGGCCGCTGTGGCGTTGCTGTCGCTCAGCACGGCGTTCGGTCTGCGCGAGATCGGGAATGATAAGGGGCAGGAGATGCCTCCGTTCATCTTTGGGGGCATGGATGCTTGGTTGAAAGAGCACGTTTGCCCTGATGGAGACGTACAGCGGTTCATGGCCGAACACAACGCAGGGATAGCGGCGGCCCTGAATAGCGTCCTCATCGGCGGTGCGCGGGACCGGAGACTATTCCAGGCGGCAATGGAAGCCATCCCGGATGCCGAGGCGCGAGAGGCTTTCCGGGTGAAATGGCAGGACGAGAAGCGAAC
>CAYNQC010000006.1:0-29909 GCA_964399235.1 uncultured Candidatus Bathyarchaeia archaeon
TCTTTTCCATTTCCCGGATCTTAGACGCGAATTTTTCTCCTTCCGCCGCCGAAGCCCACAGAAGCTGCAGTCGCTCTTTGTTCAATCCGTTCTGCTCCATCTTTTTCCACATACGCTCGACACGCTTCTGCGTCTGAACGTTGGCGTTAATGTAATGGCAGTCTCCAATGTGGCAACCGCTCACCAAGACCGCGGCTGCACCTCGCGCAAACGCCCTTTCAACAAACTTTTGAGAAACGCGCCCCGAACACATCGTCCTAATGATGCGCGCGTGCGGCGGATACTGCATTCTGCTTACGCCCGCAAAATCTGCGCCAGCATACGAACACCAGTTGCAGCAAAAGGCCACAGTCTTCTTGTCTGCATCTTTTTCCGTAATGGCATCTATCTCCGCATTGATCTGGTCATCTGTGAAGTGGTTCTGCGTAAGCGCCCCAAACGCACATTCAGCGGCACACGTGCCGCATCCACCGCATGCTGCCTCAATGATTTCCACACATTTCTTTTCCTTGTCAAGCGTAATCGCGTTGTAAGGACAAACCTTGACACAGAGACCACATGCCTTGCACTTCTCTGGAAACGACAAAGGCGTTATCGCTTCAACGGTCACTTTACCCTGAGCCATCAATATACCTGCACGACCCGCGGCGGCACTTGCCTGCGTCACACTGTCTTTTATGTCCTTCGGACCTTCGGCGCAACCGGCGAAAAATATCCCGCCCGTAGCGGCGTCTACGGGTCTCAGCTTAGGATGAGCTTCCAGGAAGAAGCCATCTTGATTTCTCGAAAGTGTCAACAAGCGTTGGATCATTTCACTGTCTTTTCTCGATTCCAACCCGATAGAGAGAATCGCCATGTCAGCCTTTATCTTGTAAATCTCGTTTTTCAGCGTGTTTTCGCCGATGAGCCAAAGGTTGTGCGTTTTCTTATTCTCCCTTATTTCAGCCGGAAGTCCGCGAATGAAAACCACGCCTTCCTTTCTTGCCCGCTTGTACAGGTCTTCAAAGCCTTTTCCAAACGCTCTTATGTCGACATAAAAAACGTAGATTTCCGTGTCTGGCCAGTGTTCCTTGATCAGCAAACTGTCTTTGATAGTGTTCATGCAGCAAACGTTGCTGCAATACAGTCTTCCAGCACCGTCTGAACGCGAACCGACACATTGGACGAATGCTACACGCTTCGGAAGCTGCTTATCGCTAGGCCTAAGCAGGTGCCCCGCGGACGGACCGCCTGCGTTGATCAACCTTTCAAACTCAAGTGACGTGATGACGTTTGGATACTTGCCATAACCATAATTAGGCAACACCGAAGGATCGAAAACATCCGCGCCAGTTGCAACTACTATCGTGCCTACTTCAATTTCCTCTGTTTCCGGCTTCATATCGAAATTGATCGCCTGTCTATCGCATGCCTTTACGCATTTGTCACAGGTGATTATGCCTTCCTTATTCAGGCAAAGGTTCATGTCAATAATGTACGTGGACGGCACTGCCTGAGCAAACGGCGTGTAGATTCCATGTCTCGTCGCCAATCCCACGTCGAACTCGTTTGGCGCAACGATAGGACAGACCTTAATGCATTCGCCGCATGCCGAACAATCCTTTGTAACATAACGCGGTTTTCTGAGAACTTTCACGTGGAAGTTACCGATGTAGCCTTTCACCTCGGCAACTTCGCTGTTTGTCAACAACTCAATATTGGGATGATGACCAACATCAGACATCTTCGGCGCAAGGATACATATCGAACAGTCCATTGTTGGAAAAGTCTTGTCTATACGCGCCATCATCCCGCCAATGCTTGGCTCTTTCTCAACCATGTACACCTTGTAGCCCGTGTCTGCAAGGTCCAGCGCGGCTTGGATGCCTGCAACCCCTCCACCTATGACCAATGTCTTTCTAGTAATCGGAACTTCTGCTTCTTCAGCCGGCTGAAGCAAAGCAGCCTTGGCAACAGCCATCTTCACAAGATCTTTAGCCTTATCCGTAGCAGATTTACGGTCATAAAGGTGAACCCAACTGCAGTGTTCACGTATATTAGCCATCTCAAATAGATACTTATTCAATCCCGCGTCTTCACACGTCTTCCTGAAGGTCGGCTCATGAAGCCTAGGCGAGCAAGAAGCCACGACAACCCGGTTGAGCCCCTGTTCTTTGATGTCCTTTTTTATTCCCGCTTGACCTTGATCGGAACAAGTGTAAAGGTTATCCTGCGCAAGCACAACGTTCGGCAAAGTCGCAGCATATTTTGCCACATCAGCGCAGTCAACAGAACCCGCTATGTTTAATCCGCAGTGACAGACGTAGACGCCTATTCTCGGCTGCTCTTCTTGTTTTGCTTGTCGTTTGCTTTCTTTGTCTTCAACCATCGTTTCACCGTTCCAAGGTCTTGACGTAATCTTCAATCGATTTTGCCGCCCGCTTCCCATCGCGGATCGCCTCAATGACGGACGCTGGACCGCTCACAGCGTCCCCGCCTCCGAAAACTCCCTTAACACTCGTCTCCAGCGTCACGGGGTCCACCCACAAAGTACCATCTTCGTTCAATTCAACGTCTTTGGGCAGGAAACCCAAGTCAGGGGTCTCGCCTGTCGCCAGAATCACCATATCTGTCTCACGTTTGAACTCTGAACCTTCCACTGGAACCGCTTTCTTTCGCCCGGTTTCGTCGGGTTCACCCAACTGCATGCGGACACATTCGATCCCAGCAACCTTCCCATTTTCACCCAACACTCTTTTAGGTGACACGAGAAACTCAATTTTCACTCCCTCATGTTCTGCTTCTTCAACTTCACGCAGATTGGCAGGCATCTCGTCCTTCGACCTGCGATATAGTATTGTGACCTGATCCGCCCCAAGACAACGTGCAGTTCTGGATGCGTCTACCGCAACGTTTCCTCCGCCTATTATCACAACGTTCTTTCCAACTTCGACTTTTTTGCCCCGGTTAGCTTCCCATAAAAAGTCAAGAGCATGCATGACTCCCTTCAATTCTGAACCTTCGATTTTCAACCGATGGCTCTTGTGCGCCCCTGCTCCGATGAAGACAGCTTTGTAACCTTCCTTTTTCAAGGCTGCAAAATGCAGGGCTTCACCGATCTTGGTACCTGTCTTGATTTCTACGCCTAAATCCTTTATGAATTGGATTTCCTTGTCAACGATCTCTTTGGGCAAACGTTTTTCAGGTATGCCTTTCCTCAACATTCCGCCTGCTTCCGGAAGCTCCTCAAAAACCGTGACCGCGTATCCCTTGCTGCCAAGCTCATATGCAACTGCCAGTCCTGCAGGCCCCGAACCGATCACCGCAATCTTCTCTCTAGAACCCTTGGCGGCTTTCTCCTTTTTCCCATATTTAACATGCTCTTCCCGCATGTGCTCAATACTATGCAGGACCTCGTCAGTCTTCAATCCCGCACGTTCTGGATGGAAACACACCAAAGTGGTCACAAGTGGGAGAGGAACATTCTTGATGATTTTCTGAAGAGCCTTGCCAAAACCTTGAATGTGCCCACGCTTCGCGGCAACCGAACGCATGAACAAGAATATCTCCGGCAGGTTCAAAGCCTGTGGGCAACGATTATGGCACCTGTAACACCAAGCGCAATACCAAATTGCGTCTGAACTCAAAACTCCTTCAGGATCGGCATAAATATCTTCGAGAAGCCGCCTTGGACTGTATTCGTCCCCAAGCATTTCGTTCATCGGGCAACTGGCCGTACATATGCCGCATTCAAAGCAGTTCTTGAGTCTCTCGGCGTCGAAGATTTTCTCATGTATTTCCTTGGCCAAAGCGGTTGAGTGTTCCAATACAGGCGTCCTCCTAACTACTGCCTCTCCCCAAGATATAAAAGTTTACAAACGTAAAGGTTCTGACCATGCATACGCGGAATGAGACGCCTCAAACAAGTTTATATCATAAAACACCGGAAAGCATCAAACAACAGGAGAAACAGAGGTCATGGAGAAAATCAAAGTCCTAGCCTACGGAATCGGCGTCGTCGGCGGATTGATAGCAAAATCACTGCTTGAAAAGGAAGGAGTCGAAATCGTCGGCGCAGTCGACATCGACAAGAACAAAGTCGGCAAGGATTTGGGCGATGCCCTGGGCATGAAGAGGAAACTCGGCGTCAAAGTTGTCAATGATATGGATTCCGCGCTTTCAAAGACAAAACCGGACATTGCCGTGCATGCTACGTCATCCTATCTCAAGGACACCTTCTCTCAAATAGCGTCCATCACAAGCCATGGCATCAACGTTGTGTCAACATGCGAAGAACTGTCATACCCATACCTGTCGGAAACCGAACTTTCAGTGAAGCTGGACGCCTTGGCCAAGAAACATGACGTAACCATTTTGGGAACAGGTATCAACCCCGGCTATCTGATGGACACCCTTGTCATAACTCTGACTGCACCATGCCAGAAAATAGAAAGAATCGTTGCAGTAAGAGTGATGAACGCAGCCACTAGACGCTTGCCTTTTCAGAAAAAAATAGGCGCAGGACTTTCGCCGGCAGAGTTCAAGCAGAGCATCGCGAAAAAGAAAATCACAGGACACGTCGGGCTTGAACAGTCCATCGCAATGATCGCGGACGCTCTGGCATGGAAACTTGATATGACAATCGTCGAACCAGTCGAACCAGTCATCGCCAAGAAGCAGGTTCAAAGCCAAGACATCAAAGTCAAAGTTGGAATGGTAGCAGGCCTGAAACAGAAAGCAAAAGGCATAATGAAAGGCAAAGCAATCATAACCCTGGATTTTCAAGCATACATAGGTGCCGAAGAAGAGTATGATGCCGTAACAATCAAAGGAGTCCCCGACATCAATGAAAAAATCAGCCCATGTGTACACGGGGACTTGGCAACAATCGCAATGATCATCAATTCAATTCCAAAGGTGATCAATGCCCCAGCAGGTCTGCTCACCATGAAAGATTTGCCCGCCCCTTCAGCCGTAGTTGAAGACATGCGTAAATACGTCAAGAAAGTCTAACTCGACACACCATGATATTTATCGAGCGATTTACCAGCTCTCCTTTAATTGTGGTGTCAAACCTGACAAAGAGAACAGGGGTACATCAAAAAGGAACATTCTCCATCGAAGATGCCATGAAACATGTTAGGGCACTGCCTGATTTTGCGAAGGCTGGAGCCATTGCACTTTTTATCGGGGTAGCCCGCGGTCATTCAGCAAAAGGCGAAAAAGTCGAAAATCTCAAACTGGAAGCATACGAAGAAAAAGCCGATGAAGTGCTGACAAAAATATCGAACGACCTGAAGAAAAAACCGGGGATCGTGGATGTTCAAATTCATCATCTGCTAGGCGAATTCGACGTTGGCGAAGACTTAGTTTACGTTTTAGTGGCAGGATCACACCGTCAACAAGTGTTCCCAGTTCTGGAAGAAGCGGTTGAAAGGTACAAGCAAGAAGCCCCTATCTTCAAAAAAGAGTCAATCACAACAAAGAAAGGCAAGAAAGAGGCTTACTGGACGGAAGAACGCGATGTATAGGCTGTTGTTTCCAAGAAAGGTTATAAGTAAACAAAAAAACGTAGTGTAAACGGAGATGCAGTGTTTGGAAAAAAGAAGTTACGCGTGGTTTGAAAAACGTCGAAGGACAAAGGCCCTAGACTTGGCTCAAGAACAGATCACGAAAGCTATCGACACCGTAACCCTGCTTCATCAAGCAATGCAAAGCATATCACAAGGAAATTCGAAAGAGGCAATGTTGCGCATCCAGAACCTCTTCAAGGCCGAAGAAGAAGTTGACGTGCTGCGAACCGAAGTCTTCAAGGAACTGTCAAAAGGCGCAGCATTGTTTGCCGATTACCGCGAAGACCTGCTTCACCTCGTCAAGAGACTCGACACTCTTGCTGACCATGTCAAGGATGCGGCAAGATGCATGGAAATGCTCGGAGAAACTGAACTTCCTAGAGAACTCTGCGAAAACACGGTGTCCATGACCGGCGCCCTTGTAGACTGTTCTCGCGCCCTCCGGATCAGCATTGAGAAGCTTTCAGTGGCCCCGGCTGAAGCTATTGAAGGCTCTAAGCGAGTTGAAGATATAGAGCACGGAATAGACGAAGACTACTTGAAAACCAAGAAGCTCTTCGTAAAATACGGACAAGAAATGAACCCAGGCGCCCTCGTAATCTATGACGATTTAATCGAGTTCATCGAACAAGCCGCTGACATGTGCGCAGACACTGCGGACTACATCGTGATCCTTTCCAGCAGAGAATAAGGGCCACCGTGATCTCATGTTTCCAGCTCGAATCTCAAACACCGACCGTGGTCCAGGATTTTCTAACATGCCCATTCCCTAGAATGCTACAGACAAGCTCCCTCTTTTTTGGATGTCAATTATGCCAACGCTAATTGCAGGCAAGAAGGCAATAGAATGCAAGCTTGTCGTTTTTGACAAAGATGGCACCTTGATTGACTATCGCGAGGTGGATTTTGAACTGGCGCGAGCTCGAAGAAAAACCATTGAACAACTTGTCGGGAAGGAAGCTGCAGATCTCTGGGAACGGGCCGTCGGCGTGAATCTGAAAGAGAACAAGATGGATTTTCACGGCCCATTGGGAACATTGTCAGAGAGAGACGAGCTATTGGTTGCAACCACGGCTTTGTACTTGAAAGGATACCAATTGGAAGAAGCCAGACAGCTTGCCCAGAAAGCATACAGTTTGGCCGACGAGGCAATGAAGTCTCCCTACGGTTCTGTCCTTTTAGAGGGCGTTACAAGAGCGTTACAGAAATTGAAAAAACACGGGTTCAAGTTGGCAATCGCTTCGACTTACGCTCATAAACGAACAGCCGAGTCGCTGGAAACCTTGGGGATCGCATCACTTTTCGATGCAGTCGTTGGGCCCGAAGACGTAATCAATGGTAAACCATCACCTGACATGATTTTTGAGCTTCTAGAGGAAGCGAACTGCAGGGCGGATGAAACCGTCATGGTGGGGGATTCCATGTCTGACATGAAGATGGGGAAAAATGCCAACGTCAAAGCGTGCATCGGGGTTTTGACAGGCATCACCCAACGGCAAGACCTGGAGAAACTTGCAGACGTAGTCATCGATTCAGTTGCGCAGCTGGACTTAATCTAGAATATTCATCACAATGCACACGAAATGTCTGTTAGCAGAAGGATGATGTTTAAAGAAAGAAAAGGCGATGTGCTCGCCGGTGGGTACTTGGTTTTTTTAAGATTTTCGTCTAGTCTTTGGCTAGCGTTATTTCCATTGTCGAAACCATTCGTGCACCGCTTTCGCCTTCTCTGGCTGGCATGGACTCTGTGCCTATGGCAATCTTTGAAACTTTAAGGTCTTTCAAGAAGCGGCTTCTTGTTATCTCGGCAACATCAACTGCTGTCGTTATAGCCTGTCCGCGCGCCTTCAAGGTTATCTCTTTTGCGTTGCCGGCCGATAGGCTTGTTATTATAGCCAGGACGTAGCTCATTGCTGGTTTCCTTCCAATGAAAACAATCTTCGAATTCTCTGTCATTTTCTTCACTCCTTTTGTTTTTTGTTGTGTGTAGCGTTGTGCCTCTGTGTTGTGTTCTGAACAGAACGCTACCGCGGTCTATTAATGCACAGGTCTCCTTTATAAACGCGATGAATACGCTATTCTATGTCATTGCTCTATTTCAAAGCTTCTTCCAACGTTCACTCGAAAGAACTATGTAGCCGAAGATTGATTTCACTAGTCGCGCATGATTGGATCGAGGCAGAAGAATGAACCTCAAAGGCATACTCATAGATTTCGGAGGAACATTGGCCTACGTCAATCCCAACACGTACAACCAATATGAAAACATGCTCGTGGCGACACTGAAGAAACACGGACATTCAACATGCCTTGAAGAAGTTGATTCAACCTTGGCAAAGCTCTACAAACGCGACACCAGCGGGGGGTTCAATGATCTTGAACAGTATTGGGAGACCTTCCTTAAGGAACAAGGCATAACCGCAGAAAACAAATTGGAAAGAGACCTTGATGCCGTCAGGAAGCATCTGTGGACGAAGGCTTTCAGATTATATGATCATGTATTTCCAACCCTGTCCAGTTTACGGGAGAAGTACAAGCTTGCCTTAGTCTCCAATTGCTCCATGGGCATGCGGGATGCGATAGATGCCCTGGACCTAACGAGGTTCTTCGAAGATCTCGTATTGTCGTACGAGGTTGGAGTCAGAAAACCTGAAGAGCAGATCTACCTTGCAGCCCTTAAGGCTGTAGAACTCAAAGCTAGTGAATGCATCTTCGTGGCTGATGAGATAAGCGATTTAGAGGGTGCAAGAGCCGTGGGAATGATGACTTTGCTGGTGCGTCAGGGTACCAGCACATTTTGTGAAGTGAACAATCCATGCTTCAAGCCTGATTTTGAATGCAATCGTGTATCAGAGATCGTGCAATTTCTTTGACAGCAAGCACAGGTTTCAGTGAACTTGCGGCTTCTACAGGCTGTTTAGGAAACCTCTAGTGACGTCGCGTGCAGACTGCAGAAGCGGGTGTTTTATCTTCGATGCGTCTTCGATTTTTCTCAGTCTGTTCACTCTGAAGTAGATCGGGGGATGGGGGTCAAAGCTTATCCATTCTTGGATGCGGTAAGAAGGAACCCTTTCGAAAAGTAGTCTCTTGAACCCTATTTCTTCCAAGGCGTTCGCAAGGATCCGCGGTTGCCCGACCACGATGGCCGATGTGAGATCTGCTCTGGCTTCGAAGAACTTGGCTATAAAATACAACAACGTCATGACGCCCCAGAAATAAACAAAGAAAAGAAGCAGTGATGAGAAAATGATTGGGAAAAACGGCAGAATCACGTAGAATCGAAACAGAAATTCTGATCCCATCAATCCATAGAGAAGTAGCGGGTCGCGGCCTTTGAGGTGTCCGAACTCGTGTCCTAAGACTGTGTGGATTTCATCTTCCTCTAGCTGATCGAGGAGTCCCGTTGTGATCAAGACCACGCTATGGCCGGGGCTGGGTCCAGAAGCCGCCGCATTTGGAATCAATGTGTTGGCCACGACTATTTTCGGCATCGGAAAATGGAATTTGTCAGCCGCCCTTTTGACCAGTTCATAAACGTTTACTTTTCTTGCGGACAGATAGTCAGGGTTGCATTCTAGCCCATGTTTTTGGAAGATTCGTCCTGTGGTTTCGCAGTCTATTTCTCCTTTTTTGGCAATTGTCTCTTCATATACTTCCCGTTTGATTTCGATAATCTTTTCCAACGGGTATTTTTCTCTGAAATTGTCATGCTCTTCAAAGGGCAGGCTGTATTCTAGTAGGTGGATGGTGGGGTTTTCCTTGGTTATGTGCCAGTCTGCTGTCCTTTCGATGATTTTGGGTGAGAAAACGACGAAGACAAGCTGAATTGCCATGAGAATTATTGGGGCGTACGCGATGATTGAGGGCGGAAGGAACATGAACAAGAACAAGCCAAGAGCGATGAACAAGACGAAGAGGAGGATTTGCGTTTCAAGAAATAATCGGTTCAGGGACTTCTTCTCTTTGCCCGACATTGCTTCAGGTACTATTTCTTCACCTTCTCGCCAGGCAAAAAACAGTGTGCTTTCTTTCACTTTTTCTTCGAATAATTCTACTGCAATCAAGACGTCCTGTCTGACTTGCATCAGTTGTTCCTCTGTGACCGTTTCAGAGAAAGGTTCGATGTTCACTTTGACGGGTTTGCCGCCGACGACTGCTGCTTTGAGCGTTTTCTGGCCCGCCGTGTCTAGGACTGTAAAGGTGAGTGAAGAATAGTCTTTACCGCCGGTTCTTGAAATGTCTGCAAACCGTTCTTTCTGCGGCTGGAGGTACTTCTGATAGATGAAATCCAGTAGGTTGCCCATGTAACTTTCAGGAATGTCGAGTTCAATCGGGTACGAGACAAGTTTCGCAGACATTATTGTGCTCCTAAGGCTGACTCATGAATTGGATGAATTCTTCCAGACTTCGTTTTTCAAGCGTGTAGTTGGATCGTTTTTGTTCGCCCATCGTTGAATAGGGTTTCGGTCCGTAATCGTGCCCCGGGTAGACTTCAGTTTTATCGTCGAGTTTCATGAGCTTGTCGAAGAGGCTGTGGTACATGTCTTCTGCACTGCCGCCTTGTGTGTCCGTTCTTCCGCATTCTCCTATGAACAGTGTGTCGCCTGTGAGCACTTTGTCGTCTACCAACAGGCATATGCTGTCGGGGCTGTGTCCTGGTGTGTGGATTACTTTGATGTTGATTTTGCCGAGCTTCAAGACTTGGTCGTCAACTAGGGATGAGTCTTTCTTGGTTTTGGACAGTTTGTGTGCGAGGACAATTGCTTCGAAGTCCTTTTTCATTTCTTCATTACCAATGGTGTGGTCGCCGTGGCCGTGGGTGTCTATTATGTATGTGACTTTGAGTTTTCGGTCTTTCAGGAATTTGGCTAAATGGTCGGCGTTGAAGCTTGGGTCGACAACAGCGGCTTCCTTCGTTTCTTCGTCCGCTATTATGTAAGAGAAGTTGTCCCCGTTGTGTTTGATCTGTTTGAAAAACATCAAGTCATCATCCATTTTTACTCTGGTTTTCGTATGTATTGCTCTTCTGGAAGGTGCTCCATCTTCATTCCTAAGTCGGCTAAGTCTTTTAAGTTTTGAACGCATCCAATGCTTGCATCAATGTTCCGATGCACGGGATGGAACCACATGTATTTTGGCACGAGGTTAAATTGAAGTGTGGTTTTAGTTGCTGTGCCGTATTTTTCGTTCAGGTCCTTCATCACTTGACCCTTAGATACGTTTAGTCGTATTGTCGTGTAGCTTTTCAGCAGCTCGGAAGCCCCAAAGGCGCCGATTCCATGCCAGACGACCGCGTTTTCGGGTGATGCAAGAGAATAGAGAAAGAATTGTGGTGACGAGGGTGTTTCCTTGAAGTTGTAGTTTACGAGTTTGTCTGCTTCGACTATGAAGCTGTCGTCAGCCTGTGCGAGACTGATGTCAGATGGGTCTATGGCATTTGGATAGAGTAAAGTTGTTCGGTAGTCCACTTTGACGTTTTTCAGTTTGGTTCCGTCGAAGTATATCCTTCCTCTTGCGGCTCTTTTTGACGCGTAGCCTTTCGGCGAGTGTGGAACCGTCAGCAGGGTGGTCAGGTTTTTCATGCTTCTGCCCATACATTTGTAGATGTTTTCAAATGACTCATAGTCTTTATGCACTTCTCTTAGAATATGGTGAAGCAGATCATCAGTGCCTTCTCGTCCCAAGACAGCTAAGGGCAGTCGCAGAGAGTAAATGGAGAGATTGATTCCAAAAGCTTCGGATAGGCGTGCAAGATGTTCGTATTTGACGGCGTCTACCATGTTGACATAGCTGTTGCCGCATGACTTCAGGTGTTGTTCTATACTTTGGATTTCCTTTCTGCAGAAAAGTGAGCCCTCATATTTCTGAACAAACTTTTCGTCTATATGGAGATTCTCCGTCTTAACCGTTGCAGCTGGAAACGCACTTTGTCCACTGTCAATTATCGACTGTTTGAGCGGGTTCATTGAATATCTGTCTGGTTCGATATCGTCGGTGTTGAGGAGAAATGGGACAACAGTTCCTGTAGGAGGGTTTCTCAGTATTGTGCAGATTTCTTCTGTTTCTTGTTGAGTGGGTTGGTGCAGCTCGTGTTGCTGGAAATAGTTCGCCGTGACTTCCAGCAGTCGTGTGGCGATGATCCCTTGAACGTCTTCAACTGTGAGCTGAGGGTTGGCGTATTCGACAGAACATCTCAGAAAGAAGTGTGAGCCGTCGAATGTGACGTTGTTTTGTTGTCCATCTTTGAAGAAGTACAGTTCGACAGGCTTTCGCTTTTCCTCTTTGAAAGTACCAAGTTCCTTCGCCAAAGTTTCAACGCAAGCCCATGAGTTCTTGATGAAGTCTTCGAGTATTATTCCACACAAGTTGGATGACAATTGAACATCAACCTCTTTCCAATGATTCGGCCATGTATACCCAGTCTAAACCGACTGGTGGACCATGGAACATTCTTTTCACCCTAAAACTCTCTCTGAAGCCGTTCTTCGCCAGCATAGAGAGAATTTGATCTTCTTTTTCCGGAACGAACAACGAAACTTCCAACCCTTTGAGGCCGTTGAGGGTCGTCTTCAACAGAGCCATTGCAGTGCTGTCTCGTCCCTTTTCACATAACAGAGGACCCAGTTCAGCCATTCCTCTGAACACCTTTGCGACCGAGTACCCCACGATTTTTTCGTTTTCGGTAGAGATGTAACATAGGTTGTCCGGGTCGGAAAGGATGGGCTCAAGCATCTTTTTCCTCGACTCGCCAAGGAATGCACGATCGAATTCTACGATTTCTTCAATATCCTTCTTTCCAGCTTGTGTAACGTCCCTTGACGAGGGTGAGGGAAACGCTGTGCCTTTCAATGCCATGAACTCTAGATCGGGTTTGAAGCCCAGTCTCTTGTAGAACGAAATCCTTTCCATATACGCATATAGTCCGACGGTTTCGACTTTCTTGCTTTTCAGATACTTAAAGGAGTGATTGACCAAGAGCGACCCCGCGCCTTTTCCTCTTTTGCTTTCATTGACGATGAGGTTTCCGAACCATGCTATTTTGCCGAAGCTTACTGTTGTTGCGATTCCTATCTTTTCTGAGTCTTCGCTGAGCACGAAACATCCTTTGGGTTCGAGCTCCATCATGAATTCGAAGTCTGATCTAGCCAGTTCCCATCCCATTTGGCCGGTGATATGGACTGCGAAGTCTACGTCGGCGTTTGACATGGTTCTTATATGAAATTGGATGAGTTTGACCTTCCTGAAGATGAATTGGTGATTCTGAAGACTTATACGCAAGGATAAACTTTACTAATGGTTTCATTGGTGACGTGGACCGCAAGGAGGATCTGCTAGCGATAACACCGCGTTTGTTTGTCAGCATAAAACGCAAGGTTCCCGTCGCAACCTACCCCTTTGTGAACTATTTCAAGGGTTTTGAAAAAGTCGATGCTGTTAAACGCATTTTCGGGAAGGACACTGAAAAAGTTTTGAAGAATCTCAGGGTTGAGTTTGTTGGGCGTCGAGGGTATATGGGTGTCAGTGAAATGGACGGTCACATGATAATCAGTGCTGACTACATCTGCACGGGCAGCCGGGTCGATATATATCTTGATTTCATCCATGAACTTGTGCATGTGAAACAGTTCATGGAGGGTAAGGAGCTTTTTGACCACAATTTCTCCTACGTGGAAAGACCGACCGAGGTTGAGGCCTATCGCACGGCGGTTGAAGAGGCGCGGCGTTTGGGTCTGGGTGATAGACGAATCTGTAGTTATCTCAAGACCGAGTGGATGACTGACGAAGAGTTCGGGCGGTTGGCCAAGGCTGTGGGCGTGAGCTGTGGAAAAAACGTGAGAAAATCAGACCGTAGAATAAACTAGTGACTTCGGCGAATCTTGGAAGAGAGAATCATGTCTTTTTTTCGAATTCTTTGGCCCTACGCTTAGTACGCTGGCTCACGTAATCTGAGCTCAAATGCTGGGGGAAGGCTTGGCTGGCCTTCAAAAATGCGAAATGAAAGTATCAGGTCTCGCAGAGATTCTGCTTGGAGTCGTGAAATGCCTGAGCAGAAAACTGTTAAGACCAGAACAGCATAATATCGTTGGTTGATTCCTATGGACAGGCTTAGAGCAGGCTTTGTCGGCACTGGGTGCGCTGTCAGCACTCATCGTGTGGAAGCTTGGTCGAGAGGCCGGAATTCTGAGATCGTGCTGATTTGGGACGTCGATGAAGCAAGAACAGTTAAGACTGCGGTTTTGTGCAGAAAACTTGCTGTGGACAAACCAAAACTCACGCGAATTAACCGACTTGTATCTTGGTGGTGGAGAGTTTGTCACGAACTGGAAACTGGATAGGCGTAGACCTAGGCGGCACGTGGATCCGAGTTGTTTTGTCCGACGAAAAAGGCAGGTTTGTCGACAGAATAGCCGAGAAGGTTGACAAGAGTAGTGCCGTAGCGATCAGTGAACAGATAGCCAGAATCGCCCGTATCCTATGCAACAGGAATGGCTTCCACATCAAAACTCTTGGTGGCGTTGGCATAGCTGCCGCTGGTCCATTGATCCAAGATGAAGGCATACTCATCAAGCCCACGAATATTCCATTTGACCTAGTGCCCCTGACAGAACCTGTCACCAAAGAACTCGGTATACCAGCCTGTCTGATCAACGATTGTGCCGGAGCGGCTTTGGGTGAAAGCCAGTTCGGTGCTGCGAAAGGGCTGGAGAATTTTGTCTTCATAACGATAGGCACAGGCATAGGTTGCGGAGCGATTGTCAACGGAACTGTGCTTCTGGGGAAGGATGGAAACGGACATGAAGTTGGACATTTTGTTATAGATTCTGCAGGAAAACTGATTTGCGGTTGTGGAAAACCGGGGCACTGGGAAGGTTACTGTTCAGGCAGAAACATACCTAACTATGTGAGAATGAGGATCAAAGAGATGCCCGAAGAAGCTGTGAAAGAAAGTTCTTTGCTCAGACGTGTGGGAGGTGACCTTTCAAAGCTTGTTGCAGCCGATCTGTTTGCTTCGGCAAACGAAGATGACAGCATTTCGATCAGACTTGTCAATGAGCTCGGAGTCCTAAACGCGATGGGCTTTGCCAACGTAATAAGTGCATACGACCCATCGTTGATCACTGTTGGTGGAACGGTGACTTTGAATAACAAGAGAATGATTTTGTCGCCAATCAGAAAATACGTCGGAGATTACTCAATAAACAGGCTTCCGAAGATCGCAATTACTCCCTTGGGCAACGATGTGGGCCTCTATGGTGCGGTCGCAACCGCTATTAAATACTTGTCCTAATCTGCACAGAGCTCTGAAAGAAGGCAGGCTTTTGAGTGATCAACCGATTTCAGCACGGCGTCTCCTGCGCATAAGAGCCCATATTATCGTTGATGTCATGAGAAGTGGGAAGATCAGTTGCAGCGGGAATTCTGGGATTATGAGTATTTCGCGCGTTGAGTGTTGGTAGGTGAAATATGTCCATCTGTGGGTGCCGTTGTCGTAAAGTGTGCCGTTTAGGAATAGGACCGGTGTCTGTCCGTTGTCTATGATGACTTGTAAGGTGCCATTGCCTGGGTCGATCAGGCTGTGCGGGATGCTTATTCGACAGAAGCCCGTTGTCTGATTTGCCGTCGTATTTGAGACCTGAACCTTAATCGAGTTTGGCGCAATGAATTCGCAGTTGTCTATCGTGGAATTTGATATTACGTTTACATCTTGGTTCGCTGAGAAATGATAATCTGAGGAGATTCCGACCAGCGGAAAATTGTCTATGTTTTGTGAGTCTACTACTTGTTGCGTGTTGCCTATTCCATCATTGTCTGTGTCGACGCCTGTGTAGTTGCTCCAGTAGTTTCCTTCCAAGCCGTTGTCCCATTTGTTGGTTGAGTTGCGTGATGAAACTTGACGGCCGTTCGCTTGGATTCTATTGTGGTAAAAAGTGTTGTTGTTGGACTGGTTGATGTAGATTCCATACATGGCGTTTGAACCGATGAGGTTGCCTGTGATTGTGTTATTGGCGGATACTATGAGCGAAATTCCGTCTTGACTGTTTGTTATGTTGTTGTTGGAGAAAATGATGTGAGTCGAGTTTTCGACGTCTATCCCGTAGAGGTTGTTTGCTATGTTGTTTTCAATGACTGAAACCTGAGTTGAATCGTGCACGACGAGGCAGTAGTCGTTGCTGAAAGTTATGTTGTTATGAATGATCAAGACTTTTTGAACATTTACCATTTGTATTGCGAAGCCATCTGAAACGAGGTTGTTGTTTGTTATGTTGATGTTTTGATGGTTGCTTTCTATGTTTATTCCGCAGTATCCTGAGCACGCGCATCCGCTGTATTGTATTTTGAAGTCGCTGATGGATACGTTGTCAGCGTTAACGTAGAGAACTGTGCCGTTGCTTGACCCGTCCAATATAGTGTTTTCTTTGTTTTCCCCGATGAGATTCAGAGATTTGTTGATCCACGGATGTTCAAGGTATTGCCCTTGACCAACGTATAAGCTGGCTCCGTCGGTTGCGTTGTTTATGGCTTCTTGGATTGACGTATACTTGATGTATGTCGGGTACTGTTCACGCGTCCAATCTGTTATGCCTCCGAGCATGTTGTAGATGTGGCTGAAGCCTTCTGAGGCGAGAATTTGGCTGGCCGTGGTGCTTCTTCCCCCTGCTCTGCAATAAACAAGAATTGTGTCAGCAGGGTTCAACTGGTTCAGGCTCGTGTTGAGTTGGAAAAGGGGGATGAGCTTTGCGTTTCTTATGTGCCCCGTCACATATTCGCTTTCGTTTCTAACGTCCAGTATCACTAAAGACGGGTTGCTGTCTATCATGTTCTTTCCCTCAATAACCGTAACATCTGTGTAATCCGAGGCGGACACTGGACGGCACACAACGAGCGAAAGAGAAGTCACAAGCAATAGCGGAAGCAGAACGAGAAACAGACCCTTTTTGCCCATGTTGTATCGCTTTTCCACAATGGATGCGTGGTTCTTATGGCTTATGGAATTATCTTCTTGATTACAAAGTATGTCGATGCACGGTAAATTGTGCGCAGTGTCAATCGTTTGATGAAACTTTGCATCCAGAGCACAAGTCGCGTGCTTGATTACTTCATTTCATCCTCATTGGGATCTGGGGGAGTTGCGTCTTGTGTTTCCTCGTCACTTGCATCTTCGCTTTCCCCCTCTTCACTGGGCGGTTTTTCACTTATTTTCTGTTTAATGTACGATCCTCTGGCTCTCTGTCTGTAGTATAACCACATCAGAATGACACCCAACACTAGTCCTACAACAATATATGGCAGTGGGCTGAAGCCCTGCTGCTGCGGGTTTTTGATTTGATCTATGTAGGACTTGGTTTTGCTGAAGATTGAAAGAACGATTTTCCCATCTGTCTTGTGGGGTTCAATCTGCGTTCTCTCATGGTACTGGTTCCAGCTATCGATTGTTACATAGTTGACTATGTTTTGGGCTGACAGTCGAACGGTTACGTTCCATTCATTTTCATACAACTTGTCTGTGTAGTCTATATCGTATCTTGCAGTGGGTGTTCCACCGATGTAGAAGTTGTCATATCTCGGTTCGACGCAGAACATGTTGTCTTTTGGGCTTGGAGGCGGCGCCAACGAAACATTCCTGTTGGATGGCATTCCATACCACCAGTCGACATAGCTGTCGTAGCCCACTAGGCGTGGGGTAAAACGTGCGTCTGAATAGTAAACATCGGCTCTACGTGTTTCTGTTCCGGTCATGTTTGCATCGTTGTAGAAGCAGACTAGTGGCCTTTCCTCTATTTTCATGTAAACGTTTCCGTACGGTGCGGCGTAAGTACTGTAAATATAGTCATATATGGTTTCGAAGTCGTATGCGTTCGTCGGGTCGTAGGGTTCGACCATGATCGCAGCTTGTATGGGATAGCCCGTTTGGTTGAGTGTTGAGAAGACGATTTTGGTCGCGTTGTCTTCGTAAGAGTTTGGTCCCCACCATGACATTATTATGAAATCTAGGCCGAGGTCTCTCATCCATTCTAAATGTTGTTTGATTATTGTCGTGTTTTGGGAGCTGTAGTAACCGAGAAGAGGCGAGTCCACAACGTTCCATGCGCGACTTGGGTATTGGCTCGGCGGCGTGCTGTTCCAATGTCGATTTCCAAGTCCTTCGTCGTACCAGACGTAATAGTAGGTTCCGACCGAAACCTGAGATTCACATCTGCTAGGAACTGTAAGGAAAATTGTGCATAGAATAGTTGTTAAGATGAGTGATTTTCCAACTGAATGTTTTCTCAATCCTGCATCACCTAAGACTCTTTTGTATTTTCAGTGCTCGTTGAGGAGCATATTCATTGTTTCTCGACGGGATTTCAACTACTTCCATTTTCACAGTGTTCGTTCTCAAAAGCTTGACTGTCGAAATCGGCTTCTTCAGGCGGACACCGTTGGCGTAGTCTCAGAACCGTGCGTGGACGGGCGCTATCTATATTAAAAACTTGTTCGTATCTGAAGGTGTCAAAGCTTGGAAAACCATGACTGAAGAACCTGAAAATAAGGAGTCAGTACCGCTGGAGAAGCTCTTGATTGACAATCCTTCTGATTTTCAATTTCACGCTGCCTATACTACTTATTCCAGCATATACGACAAGGCAACAATCCCCGAGACCAAGAAAAAGCTGAACGAAAACATCAAGGCTCTTCAAGAGAATCGAATAGATTATCCGACCTTTTACAGAAACATAAATCAATACCGTACTGAAGAAGGTTCTCAATTTGACTACAGTCGAACCTTCATCAAAGGCCAGAAGAAGAAAGAATGGCGCAGATCAGAACAGAAGCACGATAGAATCGGACGACACAAAAGGTAGCAACTCAGCCAGATCGGGGAAAAATGACGGGCGGAGCTAGGCCACGCTGACGCGTTTTTGCCGTTGAATGATGTTAGCGCAGGCATTCGGTCCAGCAATTCGGTTTCTTTTGAACCTCATTTCTTGGGTCTTTCCAGCGTAAGGGCGAAAATCACGGCAACCGCTTGCACAATTGCGCAGCCTATGAAGGCGTATTGTGGTCCCCACAGACTCCAGATGAATGCAAACAGCAAGGGAGCAAGAGTGATGCCGAGGTTTTCCACGCTTCCATAAATCCCTATTGACCCCCCTAGGACGTTCTTTGGCACAGAACTGACTAGTAGTGCCAAGAGTGACGGTGCAACAAGAGAGAATCCGATGGACGAAGGAAGAGTTGAGACAAACAGTTGAAAAAGATCGGTTGTCAAGGAAAATGCAACAGCAGACAGAAGAAGGAAAACAAAACCAACAGCGACAGTCCTCTTCTTGCCCACTCTATTCACTAGGAGGCCTGAGAGGGGAAAGAAAACAACACAGAGACCTGTGAACTCTGCTTGGTTCAACCCCACAACGAAGGTCGAAGCTCCCAAGATCTCAGATGCGAATATCGGTACGATCGTTCTTATCATGCTCATCTGAAGGAAACCCATCACTGCGCAAAAGAAAACTATGTAAATCGAGTTAACCTTCAGGATTTCTCTCAGGGCCTGTCTGGCCGATGCTTCGTTGCTTTCTGATCTGCCGTCGTTGGTTGCTGGTTCCTGGACGGGGGTTTTCACTCTTCGCAGTACCACGAATGCGGCAAAGCCGACGATGAATAATAGTACGGAGCACGAAATGAATGCTAGCGAGTAACTTGACTCCTGTGCCACATAGCTCAAAAAGACAGAACCAACCGTGGCGCCTAGTCTGCTTGCAGAAAACCATAGACCCAACGCAAAGGCCAGTCTCGTTGGAGAACAGAGTTCAGATACTAGCATTCTTGTGGGCGGCGCTAACATTACACCGAAGATTCCTCTCAGAGCTTGGAGAATCAAGAAGAGAGGCAGGAAAAAGGGCAGGGTGTATGCTAAGATCACGGAGGCAGATATCATTAGACCTCCTGCGATGAAGGTGGACTTTCCGAATTTGTCTGATAGCATCCCCCAGATCATTTCGAAGAATAGCATTCCAAGTGTGGATACGAAAGCGAGGATTCCCCAGTCGAAAACAGACACTCCTACGGATGTGAAAAATAATGGGACTATGCTTTCCAGTCCGAACATTACGCCTAGGAAAAAGACGATCAGATACGCAAAAGAAAATAGCTGTCTGTTCTTGCTCATTTCGGGCCTGCCGGCTGTAAGTTGCTTCTAACGGTCCTTTTTCTTACTTGCAGCGCTTTCATAGATTCGAATTGTCTGTTCTGCGGCTTTTCTCCACGTGAAGTATTCTAACACTCGTTTTCTTCCGTTGGCACCCCATGATTTTGATCTGTCAGGGTCCATCAAAACTTCCTTTATTCCCCAACTTATGTCGGAAGGATCTTCTCCATTGACGTGGACACCATTCTGATCTGTGCCCGATGGAACTACTTGTTCCCTGAAGCCGACTGTTCCCTTCGCACCCACCACGACGGGCTTACTCATCGACATTGCTTCGAGGCTCACAATCCCAAAGGGTTCGTAAACCGACGGGAAGACGCAGACATCTGCAGCCGCGTAATGAAGAATTCGTTCTTCCTCTGGAACGAAATCAAAACGGAAGATCACATTCTGCTCTATTCCAAGCCTGCTTGCCATTTCCGTTATGTCTTTCTGTTCTTCACCCTTGCCGAGAATCACCAGTTTCGATTTCGGATATTCCTCGAGTATTGATGGCATTGCTTGAACAAGATTGACAATGCTTTTCACCCATGTGAGTCTTCCTAAGAAGAGAATCATGTTCCAATCCTCTGGAATTCCATATTCTTCTCGAACTTCTGCCACGTCTTCTCGCTTGGATCTTTTGGGATCATATTTCTCTGGGTCTACACCGTTCCAGACAACGTTTATCTTCGGCTGGGGCCAGCCGTGTCTGACCAAGTCGTCGCGCATAGTATGGCTAACCGTGATTATCTCGTCAGCAGCTTCGCTTGTAGAAGACTCCAAGTGAGATATTACGCTCGAGCCTCCTCCTCCGCTTCTGCCCCATTCTGTGCTGTGAACGTGGAAAACCAGGGGAATGGACGTTTCGTTCTTCAAAATCAATCCTGCGATACTGCTCAACCAGTCATGTACGCATGCAATGTCAAAAACATAGCCCTCTTTCTTGATGAGTTGATTGACGAATTTCGATGCTGCCAACACGTTGTAAATGAATATGTCATTGAACATTTGTATGTTTGATCCCCATTTCTTCAAATCGTCTATAACAAACATTGGAAAAACATTGCCTGCGTTCACGACCATAGGTCGGTGAACTTCCACGCCTCCTGCAACTTCGGTGGTCTTCAAGTCACCTGAATTGAGCGTGAACACCGAGACGTCGTGTCCAAGCTCGATGAATTCATGAGTGATATATTCCGCGTAGGTTCCCAAACCACCAACAAGTCGTGGAGGATATTCCCATACAAAGAAACCAATTCTCATGTGTTAGTCTCCGAGATTCTAACGGTCACTTATGGTTGCAACTAGAATATAGCCATTTAACCAATGTTGCGTCGGCTTCAATTCATAATTTGAACCGATTTTCTACATTGGCTATCCGAAAAAGACAAACCATTTTATTCGCGCAGTCTCAAGAGTCAGGTGCACTTCTCTGCGCCTCGGGCTGGAGAAGCCTCGGAAGCTCCAAGGATGCGTGGACATGAAATGGCAAGGTTGGGAAAGATGAGTGACTGGATGTCTGTGTTGAAAGGCGATCCGACAGAGTGGCTTTTGGAAGAGGATAATCCTTCAGTGCGATATTTCACTCTGACCGAGATTCTGGACAAATCTGAGAGCCAACGGGAAGCGAAAGAAGCAAAAAGTGAAATCATGAAAGTCGGAGTAGTCCCCAGCATCCTGGCTAAGCAGAGCAATGAAGGCTATTGGGAAACCCCACAGAGGTTCTATACGGCTAAATACAAAGGAACGGTGTGGCAGCTCATTATTCTAGCTGAGCTCGGGGCAGATGCAAAAGATGAACGCATCAAGAACGCTTGCGAATTCATTCTGGCAAACTCGCAAGATCGGGAGAGCGGTGGTTTTTCCGTCTGGCCTGGCGCCAAGACAGAAGGAGGCAGGCATAGTGGGGTCATACCATGCTTGACGGGCAACGAGGTCTGGAGCTTGATCAGGTTAGGATACCTGGAAGATCCCAAGGTTAGGAAGGCAATCGAGTGGATTACCACTTATCAGCGCTTTGACGACGGAATAAATGAATCGCCCAGAGGCTGGCCTTATGACAGATTCAAGATCTGCTTCGGGAAACACACGTGCCACATGGGCGTGGTCAAGGCGCTTAAGGCTTTGGCAGAAATTCCTGTTGATAAAAGATCTAAAAACGTGGTGAAAACTATCGAAGAAGGGGTTGAACACATGCTGAAACATCACGTTCATAAAAGAAGCCATGATCTGAGTCACGTGTCCAAGCCCGGATGGTTGCGATTCGGGTTTCCCTTGATGTATCAGACTGATGCCCTGGAAATCTTGGGGATTCTGACAAAACTTGGTTACAGAGACAAACGAATGCAAGAAGCCGCAGATTTAGTCGTCTCTAAACAAGACAGTCAAGGCAGATGGAAAATGGAAAACACGTTCAACGAGCGCTTCCATGTAAATATCGAACAGAAAGGAAAACCAAGCAAATGGATTACACTGAATGCGCTCAAGACGTTGAAAAGGTTCTGTGACTAGGCAAACACGTGCATACTTTTTAAATGAACCGGGCAAATATGGTGGTGGGTCCAGCCGTGATGTCGAAATGTCTCGATTGTGGGTGTCATATCAGAGATCAAGACGCTGTTTTCTCCCCTCAGTGCTGGAAGCAATTTGCGGTTGGAAACCTTTCAGAAGCAAAAGAGGAAAGAACTGGTTTTCCAATAGCTGGAGGCATCCTCATGATAACTGCCGGGTGCCTTCTCGCATTCTATGGCATTATCGGTGTTTTAGGCTCTTTGGCGAATTTGCACAGAAGTGACTTCTACCCATTGCTTGTTACGGGAGTCTCCGGACTAATCGGTGGCTTCTTAAGTCTAGGCGGCGGAGCTGCAGCACTGAAGAGAACATATTGGGTCTCGTCTTTGGTCAGTGCAGTTTTGGCGTTGACCGCGGAGCTTATTCACCTTGTGGCATATGGATTAATGAGTCCGCATGGTAACATTATAGCAGGAGTGTTCGTGACCTTACCAGTAATAGCCATTTCACTTCTGGGTTTAATCCTTGTCGCTTCCTCGAAAGCCCAGTTCTTGGGACTCCCCAGGACGGGTTGACGATCGATATTTCTCAGCTATCGGAGAAACTTGGCAGGAAAAAGAAGATGATGTCACGGGTTTGATTGCAGCTTCGAGAACTGACCACATCGACTTTGCTTTTTCTGCAGTCAGCGGGTAATGTTAGGGTTGAAAATGAGCACGCGTATTATTTTCAGAAATTGCGAGTGGCTGCCAGATTGACCATGTTAGAATCCATGAGATCTGTTCATAGCTCTGTTCATGCTTTGATTCGCTTCTTCACTGTGCTTCCTGTTCCACTGTTCCTCCAGATTTCTCCCGCAACCGGGGCAAATGTTGACGGCTACGGATGATGGTGGACTTGCAAACCCGCAACCACCGTAACTCCTGAGACACTCAATCACGTAGGGAAACGTGATCCCCAATTGCAACTCATGGGTGATATCAGGTCGCCCCTTGACCGCGGCCACCGCCTTGGCCTTCAGCTCGGTTTCCGTAAAGGGGTCTGGCCTTGCATGGAGGGGTATGGCTGCTTGAAAGGGTTGTTCAAAATGTTGTTCTTTGCGAAGATTCATCGGACCTGTGAATGGAATTTTTATGGTTCCAAGTGATGAGCTTGAGTTGTAACTGTTTAAGCCTTTTTTCCATTTCACCTTTAGGTGGCCTGCAAGCTCCAGTCTGAGTTCTTCAAGGGCAATGTCTTCGAGAGAATCAATGGATATTAATCCTGTAAGCTTGTCTGTGTAGGTGTAGACTGCTTCGTTGAGTTTCAGTTCAATCTTTGCTTTAGGTGCTGAAAATCTTCCCAGAAATCCCAAGGTAACCTTCCTCTTAGTCGTTTGATATACTTGCTGGTATAACTTATTAAGCTTTGACAAACGCTTGCACTCAATGTGCGACTGTGAAGGATGAATTATTTCTTTCTTGAAGCTGGTTCTGGCGACATTGAACAACGAAATTTGACTTGTGAGGCGCATCACAAAGCTTAAGAAGACAACTTGTTACGTATGGTAGGGCTTTGAGCCCGAAATTAACGCCAACAAAAAACCAGCAAAATGCGGTTCTAGTTCTTGAGGACGGGTCCTTTTTCTCCGGTTATGGCTTTGGCGCAGAAAGATGTGTTTCTGGCGAAATAGTGTTCTCCACCTCGATGGTCGGATATCCCGAAACCTTGACAGACGCATCTTACAAGGGACAGATCTTGACGCTGGCATATCCTCTTGTCGGTAACTATGGTGTTCCTCCAAGAGACTCTGAGAACGGAATTCTGAAGTATTTTGAGTCTGATAGCATCAAAGTGAATGGGCTAGTAATCCACGAATTATGCACGAGCCCGTCTCATTGGGCATCAGCTGAGACGCTCGACGAATGGCTTGCCGACGAAGGCGTTCCAGGCATTCACGGAATTGACACCAGAAGGCTGGTGAAGAAGCTTCGTGCCAAGGGTGTCATGCGAGGAATACTCAAGGGGTGCGGAGAAGATGAGTCTCCAGATCTAGAAGAGCTTCTGGAGCAGGTGAAAACGGTACAAGATCCAAACTCGATGGATCTTGCCGGTGAGGTCACAATCAAAGATCCGATGTTTCACGAGGCGAAGGGGAACAAGAAGGTCGTAGTGATAGACTGCGGTTTAAAGAATGGCATCTTGCGAAGCCTGGTGAGGCGTGGAATTGACATAATCAGGGTGCCTTATGATTTTGATTCAAAGGAAATCCTCGAATTCAATCCTTACGGTGTCGTGGTCAGCAACGGTCCGGGTGATCCCAAGAAATGTGTGAAAACAGCAATGTGTGTCAGAAACCTTGTTGACGAAGGCGTGCCGGTGATGGGGATTTGTTTGGGAACACAGATATTGACTCTCAGCATGGGTGGGGGCACGTACAAGTTGAAGTATGGTCATCGATCGCAGAACCAACCGGCGCTTGATCTGGAAACGGGGCGATGTTACATCACGACTCAGAATCATGGGTTTGCGGTGGATCGTGAATCCTTAGAGGACACTAGCTTGCGCGTATGGTATATCAACGCAAATGACAGTACAGTTGAGGCTGTAAGGCATGAGCGCAGCCCAGCTTTTGGTTTTCAGTGGCATCCTGAAGGCAAACCTGGGCCTTTTGACACGGAGTTTCTTTTTGACTATTTCTTGAAACTTGGAGGGAGATAGAAGTGCCCAAGTTTGACTGGATACGTAAAGTTCTGGTTCTCGGTAGTGGAGCCATAAAAATCGGGGAAGCTGCAGAGTTTGATTATTCTGGAAGTCAGTGTCTCAAAGCTTTGAGAGAAGAAGGTATAGAAACTGTACTAGTTAATCCTAACATCGCCACAATCCAGACTGACCCGCATCTCGCTGGAAAAGTGTATCTCCTTCCTCTGATGCCGAGACAGCTGGCAAAAGTAATTGAGAAAGAGAAGCCCGATGGAATACTCCTTGGATTCGGAGGGCAAACCGCCCTTAACTGTGGAGTTCTGCTCGACAAGGAAGGAGTTCTAAGGAAACATGGCGTGAGCGTCTTAGGAACGCCGATCAAAACAATAGAGGATACTGAAGATCGAGAGCTGTTTAAGCAGGCGATGATTCGGGCGGAAATTCCAGTACCTAGAAGCGGCTCGGCAACCTCTGTTCAGGACGCTGTAACGCTTGCGAGAGGAATAGGGTATCCTGTTATTGTTCGCGTTGCCTACACACTGGGAGGAAAGGGATCAGGAGTAGCCCATGACGAAACAGAACTAAGAGAGATAGTAAAGCGGGCACTTGCACAAAGCATGATTTCCCAAGTTCTTGTTGAAGAGTATCTGAATCATTGGAAGGAGCTTGAGTACGAGGTCATGCGGGACCACGCTGATAATTGTCTAACGGTCTGCAACATGGAAAACATCGATCCAATGGGAATTCATACGGGTGATTCGATCGTCGTTGCTCCTTCTCAGACATTGTCAAACAGTGAATACCACTCGCTTCGCCAAGCTTCTATCAAGGCAATAAAAAGTCTGGGAGTAATTGGCGAATGCAATATTCAGTGGGCTTTGAACCCAAGAGGTCTGGACTACCGCGCCATAGAAGTGAACGCGCGCATGTCGAGAAGTTCAGCTTTGGCTAGCAAAGCGACAGGTTACCCACTGGCTTACATAGCAGCCAAACTCACTATCGGTTACCTTCTTCCGGAGTTGATTAACAAGGTGACCCAAGTCACCACGGCTTGTTTTGAACCCGCTCTGGATTATGTGGTGGTGAAGTATCCTCGATGGGATCTTCAGAAATTCAAGAACGTTGATAGGCATCTCGGGCCTCAGATGAAGTCCGTCGGGGAAGTGATGGCTGTTGGCAGGTGCCTTGAGGAGGCTTTGCAGAAAGCTGTTCGCATGTTGGACATAGGGAAAAGAGGGTTGGTCTGCAATGACGATGAAAAGTACATCGAACCCAATGGAATACTCAGAGATGTGATCGCGAATCCCACTGATGAAAGGTTCTTCAAGATAGTTAAAGCCTTGAAAAATGGAATGGCTATTGAAGAGGTATACCAACTCAGCGGAATTGACCCTTTCTTTCTCCACAAACTCCAAAACATAGTCAAAATGGAGAGAAAACTTCGTGCCACCAGTCTCGAAAGCAAAGAAGCCCTGTCTCTCTTAAAGGAGGCAAAAAGACTCGGGTTCTCGGATGAACAGATCGCGATTTGCCTGAAGATTGACGAGATGGATTTGCGAGGAATAAGGAAGAACGCCGGAATTGTTCCCGTTGTGAAACAGATTGACACATTGGCTGCAGAATGGCCTGCAAAGACGAACTATCTTTACGTCACGTACGGAGGTGACGAAGATGACATAGATTTCAACACTGGCCGAAGCAAAGTCATTGTTCTCGGTGCAGGAGTCTTCAGAATAGGGTCAAGTGTAGAGTTCGACTGGTGTGGCGTAAACACAATTTGGGCTCTGAAGAAGAACGGTATCCAAGAAGCCATAATGATCAACTGCAACCCTGAGACAGTTTCGACGGACTATGACACGTCTGACAAGCTCTATTTTGAAGAGTTAACGAAAGAGCGCATACTCGACATATATGAAAAAGAAAATCCGCTAGGAGTAATCACAAGTGTTGGAGGGCAAATTCCTAACAATCTTGCATTGAAGTTGAACAGCTTGGGCGTCAGACTTCTTGGAACATCCGCCCAAAGCATAGATCGCGCGGAAGATCGTGCGAAGTTCAGTGCGTTGTTGGATGAACTTTGGATCAGTCAGCCAGACTGGAAAGCACTGACAGATTTGGATGAATTGAAGGCGTTTGCTGACAGGATTGGTTATCCGGTTCTCATTCGTCCGAGTTATGTTCTCTCTGGGTCTGCGATGAGAGTTGCCTACTCAGAAAGCGAGTTGGAAAATTACCTCACACTTGCTGCCAAGGTCTCCCCTGAGCATCCTGTGGTAATCTCGAAGTTCGTTAGGAACGCAAGAGAGGTTGAGGTCGACGGGGTTTCCGATGGAGAGGACGTGCTTATTGGAGCAATCATCGAGCACATTGAAGACGCTGGCATTCACAGTGGAGATGCAACAATGAGCATACCTGCTCAGACTGTTACAGCAATGACGCAGAATGCTATCGAAGATTATACGCGTAGAATCGCTGGGGCGCTTGAAATCAAAGGCCCATTCAACATCCAATACCTTGTGAAAAATGGCGCCATCTATGTAATAGAATGCAACTTGCGGGCCTCGCGATCAATGCCGTACGTCAGCAAGACTAGGGGCGTCAATTTAATCGAGCTTGCAACGTTGACGATGTTGGGCAAGAAACTGAAAGACGTTGGAATCCGCGACCTTCCCCCTATCAGACACGTTGGCGTGAAGGTTCCCCAGTTCAGCTTCATGCGGTTGAGCGGGGCAGATCCTATCCTCGGAGTTGAAATGTTGAGTACAGGCGAAGTGGCGTGCTTCGGAGAAAGCTTTGTGGACGCTCTTTCAAAAGCACTGCTTTCAGCGGACTTCAAGATTCCACCAGCAGGGGGCTCGATTCTGATAACAGTCGGCGGCAAAGAATTGAAGAAACAAATCGTGCCTTTGGCGAGGCAATTGAAGCAGATGGGGTTCAAGATCTTTGCGACACAGCACACCGCCGAAGCCATAATGGACACGGGTGAGAAGGATATACAGGTTTTACACAAAGTGAGGGAAGCTGACAAGAAACCGAATATTGCTGATTATATTCGGGAAGGGAAGATCGATCTGGTCGTTAATATACCTCTCATCAGTGCTTCGAAAGAACAAGAAGATGCATTAAGAGACGAGTACACAATCCGACGGTTAGCGACTGAATACAATATTCCTATTTTGACAAATCTTGAGCTGGCTTCAGCGCTCTTGAAGATACTAAGGGAGGAAGACGGTTCTATGTCTACAGTGTGTTCGCTGAATGAATACATGGAAAACCTGTCTTGGAATAGGTGGTAAGAGGGAAGACCTCTACACCAAGTTTGATTCCCGCTCGATTCTGCTGGTAAAATCTTCGCTGGGTTAAATGCTTGATTTGTCAAGTCATTATGCTTTCTGTTTCAACAGGATTCTCGCGTCGCCAACGAGGTCTATGAAGTTCAAGGACTTCAAGTCGTAAGCATAGGAATAACCTCTCATACAAGTCCTCACACACACGTTGCACTTCTGAGCCGTGGCGACGTGATCCCGATAGAGCCTGCTCGAAAAGTAGTCTTCAAATGATCCGCGCTCAAGGTCGTATGTGTGGTCATAGGTGCAACTGAAGATCTTCTTGTCTGCAGACACATAGACGAACATTTTCGGAAACTGACAGGTCCAGGGTTTACCTTCGACGAAGTGTTTCAACACGTACCCGGTCTCCATCAGCGGATATCCTTCAAGCTTCAGCCTCATCAGGGAATCATAGAAGGCTTGTACTTGCATCTTGCTCAGCCCAAAGTTCTGTACTGGCGATTCTGTTCTTCCCTTTTCAAAGCCCGATTGGACAGTGGGTTCCACTGAATTGTATGAAATGCCGACTTTCAGGTCGCGGGCGAGTTTCGCCATCGACTCGACTGCATCAAGATTCAAGGTGCTAGTTGTAGTTACCAACGTGACTCGTGTGTTCCCGACTTGCCTGATCTTTTCAATGCCTTTCATGACTTCGTTGAAGGATCCACGATTTCCTCTGATGAAATCGTGGTAGTCGTTGAAATAGTCTAGAGACACGAAAATGAAATCGAGGTTGCGCAGCTCCTCTGCTTTCGCTGCCAGAAGAGATGCGTTCGTGTTCATTGTGGTTAAGAAGCCCTTGTTCTTCGCGTAGTCGACAATCTTTCCGATGTCCTTTCTGATGATGGGCTCCCCGCCGAAGAGGTAGTAGCCGCGCATGCCGGCGTCATAGGCTTCGTCGAGAAGGCTAAAGACGCCTTGGGTGGACAGGTCGTCGTTGATTCTGTTCGACATCTGCCAGCAGGTGCATGTCTTGCATCTAGAATTGCAGGCATAAGTGGTGGCATGGGCCAAGAAAAAGGGTCTGTGAGTGAATAACCGTGACTTAAACATGGATAGGAAGGTATCGAAGAACCTTGCTGTGTGACTTTTTTCTCCATGTTTCGCTGGCATCAATTCATCCTCCTTGGCTTAGCCTATCAATTTGAGATAAAACTTTGGATTGGAGACGAGTTCTTCCTTGACTGCTCTTAGAAATGTCTCCTTTGAGGCGAGAGAGGCTTCTTTGAAGCAGTTAATTAGACATTGTATATTGTCGCACAGAGAATTATCGGGAACCACCGAATTCAGGTCTTGTCGTTCCCTTAGGTTGAACAGTCTTTTTCGCTTGTAGCACGGGAACACATTCAGATTGCAGTCAATCGTTATCTTCGTTTTATCAGCCTTGCAAGGGTATCTCATCGGCAACCCGTCGTGAGCTCTCAGCACGTCTCTCAAATAGCAGGAAGCAGTGGCAACATCGGAACCGCGTGACTTCATCCGCAGAACTTTGGCTACCATGTTTCTTACGTTGCGTTGAGTCTGAAATTCTGAGCCACGCAAGTTTCCGTCTACGACAAATGTGCCGTCGTTGGAAGAGGTGTAAGGATAGGACAATGCAAAGGAGATACCGCGCGCATAAGTGGTCATTAATTTTTTCCTGACCTGTTTTTCTCAAATGAGGGC
>CAYNQC010000007.1:0-29377 GCA_964399235.1 uncultured Candidatus Bathyarchaeia archaeon
AATGGTTGTCTCTCTGTTTTCGCCCAAAAGTGATATGTTTTTGCCAATGCTGAGACTTTCATAATAGATTCCAGGCGCCACGAGAACTGTTGCGCCAACGGTTGCGTTATTTATTGCCTGTTGGATCGATGCATAGTCTTCAGAATGAATGATAATCTGGTTTCCGGCAGATACCGATCCGAACCTCAGGAATGAGAACATGAAGAACAAAGGCAAACCAATCAGAAAGATCGTTCTGCATTTCCTCAGACTAACCATGTTTTTTCCTCCTCGAAACGTGTTGACAAACAGAGGTGATGAATGAAATTCTCATCGTGTAATCATTCTTCCCAATACTAGTGAAGATACGACCGAGATGGACAAGGCTATGAAAAAGACGACTGGATTAATCATTAGCTGTATGAGCGACCAGACAATTATTGCATATGAGAGACCACATGAAAGCGCCAATCCAAAAACTGCGAGGTAGTTTCTCCGGCTCTTTTCTCGTTGGGTAAGAGCAGAACGGAGCAGCTCATTCATGTGTCTGAACTGTTCATCCGTGGCAAGAACAATGTTACTCTTGTCGCTGTCCTGAAACTTGAAGCTGGATAATCCGTACCTCTGGAGTTGCCAAGGGTTTTTCTTTGGCAGAATCTTGACAATGCTGCTTTTCTCCATTTTCTTGAGAATAGTCTGAATCTTGCGAACAAACTGAAGGTCATTTGTCTTCTCTTCTCCCCATAGCTTCCTTATCAAATCCTTGACATCAGGAAAAGTCAAGTCTAGCTGGAACGTCGCGATTGCGGTGACAAGGTTGTACTGGTATTCGCCTTCTCGCAGGCGTATGCTGCAGTTTACAGCGTCTGCCTTCATGGCATCCTCAAGAAAACTGATTTCACTTGGGGAGAGTCGGTGCTGAGACAACCTCTGTTACCCTGATTCAATAGTGTCAATTGACCATATAATAACTTTGTCGGATCAATCAATATTGGGATTCAATTCTTTCAACTGAACTATCTCCACTTTCAACCGAGTCTACAGAAAAATCCCTTAAGTCATTAAACCCTGCTATGTAGAAGGGGGTTCTGTAAGGTGGAAAACTACATTGTTGATCGCACATTGCCATATTTGCCTTTGCATAACAAATACCGACCGTGCAGTTCTCCATTGGGAAAGAAATACCGGAGCCATTTCGAAATCATTGCCCTCTTGATAGAAGCTGTCAAAGAAGGAAATCGGGCCAAATTCTCGATAATGAAACATGCAAGCATTAATTGCGGTCAGGCCGACAAATTCCTCGGGTCCCTCGTCGGAATGGGCTTTATCGAAGAGAGCACAGTCGAAGGAAAGCCCCTCTACAGGGCGAATGAAAGAGGATTGGCGTTTCTTCGCCAGTACTATGTGTTGCTGAGTATGCTTTTGGCAGCTGAAAACGGAAACAAGCACTCGACTATTGCCTTCGAACCAATGCTGCGGCATGAGTAGGGTTCCTCAGAACCGCATTCTTGACTTGCACTCGGCGTTCTGATTTTGCACAGTCTGTCTAAAGTGCAGGTCAATCCAGCATTTTCTAATGAGATGCTAGATAGTCTTTTCGATGAATCTATCATTTTATAAGCGGAGTTTCAGCTAGACTTAGAGCGGGATGAACCCAGGTTGAGACGAGGACTCACCTACTCTGAGGCAGGCGTTGATCGGAATCTGAGAGCCGAATCCAAAAAGACACTCCGTACTCTAGAGAAAACCTACAGTCACAGCCGTTATGGTGAAGTCATTGAACTTCCATATGGTAGGATATTCCCACATCACGACCATTACCTAGACCTTACAGTCGAAGGAGTCGGCACAAAAGTGCTGATTGCTCAACTAGTCGGAAAATACGACACCATAGGAATCGATGGCGTCGCAATGGCCGTCAACGACGTCATACGTTCAGGCGCCAAACCGATTGCCCTCGTAGACAATATTCACATGCAGGTATCTGACCCTGTTATGATCAAAGAATTGATGAACGGCATAACGAGAGGTGCCGAAGAGTCTGAGTGCATAGTTCCTGGAGGAGAAATTGGCGACGTCCCCGATCTCATAAAGGGTCTCGCCTCGGCGAAAGGATTTGATATTGTCGTCGCTTCAGTGGGCGAGGTTGCCAAGGAAAAAGTGATTTTTGGCAGAGACATACAGCTAGGGGACCCGATAATAGGCTTAAGAAGTTCAGGAGTTCACAGCAACGGTATTTCACTTGTCAGAAAAGCATTGTTCAGGCAATGGGGCGGAATATACGACGTCAACACGGTTGCCGACGGATTACATAGAGAAATAGGGCTTGAAGCACTGGAGCCAACGCGCATATATGTCAAAGCCTTCTGCAGACTTGCGGAGAAAATGAATGTGAAAGGTGCCGTTCACATCACTGGTGATGCGTATCTCAAATTCGAGCGTTTGAGTATGTTTTCGCCCGGTATAGGTTTTGAGTTTGACAATTTCAAACCGCAGCCGATTTTCGGCTTAATCCAAAAGGCCGCGGATAAACTTCACAAGCCCATAACAGATGATGAGATGTTCAAGACCTTCAACATGGGATGGGGGTTCGCGGTGATTACATCCAAGGCCGATTGCGAAAAGGCTTTGGATGTACTAGAAAAGGCCGGAGCCGAACCAGAACAGATAGGTTGCGTAACAAGCAGCAGAGGAGTCAAGATTCGGCACAAAAACAAGAAAATAATCCTTAACTAGAGTTTGCTCCAATAATGGCGAAAGTTCTTAAATTCATTCAGACTCTAGTCTAGCCTATGAGATTTCGCTTGACAATTGAAGTCACTCTGAAACCTGGTCACAGCGATCCTGAGGGCGAAACAACCGCGCGGCTTCTCAAGGAACTTGGCTACAATATTGAAAAAGTCAGCGTGGGGAAGGTCTATAATGTGCTCGTGGAAGCCCAATCTAAGAGGGAAGCCGAAGAAAAAGCTGATGAAATGTGCAAGAGGCTTCTGGCAAACCCGACGAAAGATAGTTACTCGATCGAAGTCGAGGAAACTAGATGACGTCAAGCCTCTACGTCCAAAAAGAGGCTTCCTTTTCACTCTTTGAAATTAATCTTCGCAATGCCACAGAGAAACAACTGCTTGAAATAAGCAATGGGCTTGGCGTCGGATTAAACCTTAACGAAATGAAGCTTGTCAAAGAATACTTTCGAAGAAAAGAACGAAATCCAACCGACGTTGAGCTTCAGACGATAGGTCAAACATGGTCCGAGCACTGCTTTCACAAAACCTTCAAGGGCAAAGTAACCTTCGAAGGGAAAGAGATTAACAGCCTCTTCAAAACCTACATCGCGAAGCCCGTGAAGAAACTTCGCCCGAAATGGTGTTTCTCTGTTTTCGAAGACAACGCCGGCATAGTCAAATTCGACAAGGGTTACGGCATAGCGATAAAAGTCGAGACGCACAATCACCCGTCCGCGGTGGAACCGTTTGGAGGCGCAGCAACAGGCACAGGCGGGGTCATACGCGACATTTTAGGCGTCTGGGCAGATCCAATCGCATGCACTGACATCTTAGGTTTCGGACCGTTGGATTTCGACTACGATAAACTTCCTCCAGGAGTCAAACATCCCAAATATGTCTACATGGGCGTTGTTGCAGGAATCGGAAGCTACGGAAACAATATGGGAATTCCCACGGTCAATGGTGCAATATACTTCGACGAAAGCTATACTGGAAATGTCGTCGTCTACTGCGGATGCATCGGTCTACTCCCTTTGAACAGATACAGGAAAAATGCGAAACCAAAGGATCTGATCATCTTGGCTGGCGGAAAAACGGGTCGCGACGGGATTCACGGCGTCACGTTTGCATCGGCCGAGCTTACAGAGAAGTCTGAGGAAATATCTCGGCCTGCAGTCCAGATTGCCAATCCCATTGAGGAGGAAAAGCTGAAAAGGGCTCTGATCGAGGTTCGTGACCGAGGTTTGGGTTCCTCAACGACAGATTTGGGGGGCGGCGGCTTGTCCTCGGCTGTCGGCGAGACAGCCAGCAAATTCAGATGTGGTGCAGTAGTCGATCTTGACAAGGTCCCGCTCAAGTATGCGGGACTGGCGCCTTGGGAGGTCTATGTTTCAGAATCTCAAGAAAGAATGCTTCTCACTGTTCCGGCTGAAAATCTTGCGCGGGTTATGGAAGTCTTCGAGAGAGAGGATGTCGAAGCTACGGTAATTGGAAAGTTGACTTTGGACAGAATCTTGAGACTGAAATATCATGATCGAGAAGTCGCAACCATTGACATTTCGTTTCTTTTTGGACCGCCCAAAGCTATGAGGACTGCGAAGTTCAAGCCGGTCGACACCGAGGAGCCGAAATTCAACAGCCCCGAAGACATGGCAGAAACATTGCTGCAGCTTCTTTCCTCGCCCAACATTGCAAGCAAAGAAAGAGTCGTACGCACTTATGATCACGAAGTGAAAGGAAACACAGTGCTCAAACCGTTGCAAGGAACGCACAGTGGACCAAATGACGCAGCGATCCTCAAACCCCTAGACAATTCCTGGAAAGGTATTGCAATATCATGCGGCATGAACCCCAACTATGGAAAAATCGACACATACTGGATGGCTGCCTCTGTTATAGATGAAGCGATAAGAAACAACATCGCAGTCGGAGGGAGACGCATGGCTCTCCTTGACAATTTCACATGGGGAAACCCCGAGCGCCCGGAAAGACTGGGCAGTCTAGTGAAAGCATGTGAAGCATGTTATCGCTTTGCTGTTGCCTACAAGACCCCGTTCATTTCAGGGAAAGACAGCCTCTACAATGAGTCGCCTCTGGGATCAGTGACTCCTACACTCTTGATAACTGCGTTAGGCTTGGTTCCAGACATTCGTCGTGCCGTGTCCATGGATGTAAAAACCCCAAATGACTCTATCTACATAGTAGGAAAAACCTTCAGAGAACTCGGCGGATCTGAATACTACGGGATGACAGGGTTATTGGGAAAAACCGTGCCACACGTTCGTGCAGTCCAAGGCGCAAATACGTTCAAGGCGGTCACGAAGGCAATTGATTCAGGATTGATAAAGGCATGCCACGACTTGTCCGAAGGCGGTTTGGGTATTACAGCCGCCGAGATGGCGCTTGCAGGTGGATATGGTGTAAAGTTTGACCTGAGAAAAGTCCCAGCGGAAAGGCTAGACCGCGACGATTTTATGCTGTTCTCGGAATCGAACAGCCGTTTTCTGGTGGAGGTTTCTGATGGTGCGAGAGAACGCTTCGAATTTCTCATGAAAAATGTTGAATTCGCAGAGATTGGTAAGGTGACGAAGGAGCCCAGACTAAACATTCTTGGATTGAATGACGAATGTGTGATAGACGTTTCGATTAATGATTTGGAGACAAGCTGGAAACGCACCTTCAGCACAGGGGGTTAAACTGTGAAACGTGAAGAGATAAAAATCGGCGTTTTGCGCGTGGGCGGAACGAACTGTGACGCTGAAACCAGCCGTTCATTCAAAGAATTGGGTGTCCAGTCTGAGGTTGTGCATGTCAATGAATTGATCAGCCACCGCCGAAGAGTACTTGAATATGACTCACTGGTTTTTCCAGGAGGTTTCTCCTATGGAGATTACGTTCGCGCAGGGGCAATATGGGCGAAGTGGCTAGTTGCCAAGATCGGAAAGGAACTGGAAACCTTTGTCAAAGATCAGCGCCCAATCTTAGGCATATGCAACGGTTTTCAGGTGCTGGTTGAAGCTGGGTTGCTTCCGGCATTTGAAGGAATCACTCTTTATCCTGAAGCGGCTTTGGCCACCAACCATCCGCCGGGCTACAACTGCAGATGGATAAACCTTAGACATGATGGCCGTGGAAAATGTGCATTTACTTGGAAGATTCCAAACGGAAAACTGCTCCGTATGCCAGTTGCGCATGGAGAGGGCAGGTTCATATTTGCCAGAGGAAGGGAGAAACAAAACTTGGAGAAGCTCTATGAAAACGATCAACTCGTTTTCCGCTACTGCACTGATGATGGTAAGTACGCACAGGGTGATTTTCCAACAAATCCAAATGGTTCATTCCACGATATTGCAGGAGTCTGCAACCCTGAAGGAACGGTTTTCGGTCTCATGCCCCATCCTGAAAGGGCTTTCTACTGGTGGCAGAAACCAGAGTGGACAAGACAGGATGAAGTGTCTCAGTATGGAGACGGCAAACTGATATTCGAAAGTCTCGTCGCCTATCTCGAGAAGAAAGCGTAAAACATCTTTTTGCGTTCAAACCTGCTTATGTGCTTCAAGCTCTTTCAAATTAGGCAGAGATGTCCTTGCACCCATCGATATTATGCATCCTGAAGCGATGAGATTTCCCGTTTTCGCACATTCGCAAAGGTTTTTTCCAGAAAGTAGTCCGTAAAGGAAGCCTGCATCAAAAGCGTCGCCTGCTCCTGTGGTATCTACGACCTTGACCTTGAAAGGTTTCACCAGATATTTCTCTTTTCCATCAGTCACGTAACATCCTTTGCTTCCTAGTTTCACAGCCAACACTCTGACGCCTCTCTTGATCAGAAATTCTGCGCCTGCTTTATAGTCGCTCTTGCCAGTTAAAAGTTCAAGTTCATCTGAATTCGGCATCATGACAAAAGATCTGTCGACGATAGGCTTTAGTTTCTCCACACCCATTCTGGCATAGAAAACTCCTGGATCAAAACTGATCTTGACATTCTTGCGTAGTTTTCGGAAGAGTCTTATCTGTGTCCGAAATGATACTTCACCGACAAAAGATGTGAGGTGTAAAAACTTTGTCTCCAATGCATAATTGGTGTCTACGTCGTCAAGTCTTATTGTGTCGTTCACTCCTGGGTCGATGTACAACGCCCGCTGTCCTTCCTGATCGACAAAACCCATGGCTTTGCCGCTTCTTCCCTTCTTGACAATTCTTATCCCGCGTGTGTCAACTCTTTCCTTCTGGAAATCTTCAAGCAACAGTCTGCCTTCCGCGTCGTCTCCAACCTTGCCGATGAAACCTACTTTGCAGCCAAGTCTTGCCAAACCTACTATCGTGTTTGCAGCTGAGCCGCCGCATGCCTCTACATAGTCTGAAATGAAGCTTTCTTCTTCCGCTGCGGCTATTTTATCCACTTTGAAAAGTTTGTCTACGTTCAGCGCACCAAATCCTATGACGTCGAACTTGTTCATCGGAACAGCTCTTTCAACTGGATCTTGTATTTGCCCAGCTTACCGCCATAATTACCTGCAGAAATTCCCACTACGTCTTTTACTCTTGCAGCGGCTTCGATTCCCACTTTCATGGCTTCTGTCACGGCTTTGAGAGAAACGCCGTTGATAACGATTTCAGGGATATAGTTGACGTTTTCCTGAACTCTTGAAGCTTCACCTAGTTCTTTCTTCAACGATGGGCAGTACTCGTGGTTTGTAGTGGGGCCAATCCATGGGAATTTGGTTTCTGTCTTCGACCCAGCAGAGCAAACGCCGAAGGGCGTTATGACCCCGTTGACCTCATTTATCGCTGTTAGCGCTTGTCTGCCAGCTTCTTTCAATGCTTCTTTAGTCTTGCACATTATCCAAAAATTGGCGCCCATAATTCCATGAGCATAGCCCATGTAATGTTCAATTATGAAGTCGGGAACCATTATTGGCACAACAATGACTTCACGACCGTAGCGTTTCTCTACCCATTCGTAACCGTCGCCACAGTGCCCCACACGCTCCATCATGTCTATTCTTCCTTCAGGGTTCTTCAAAGCGTCAAAGACAGCTGTGAAGGGTTTCACTAATATGTCTTGACGAATCCTGTATGAAAACTCAACTTCAAATTTCTTCAGGCTTTCCGATAACGGCTTTCTAGCGTCAATTCCTCCCCAGAACTGGAGAATTGCCCCTTTGCGCTTGTCTGGCGTGTCTCTTTCGCTCAGCCATTTTTCTATTCCACCTTCAACTCTACCGACAACTATTGACGGAGTGGCAGTTGCATATTCGGCAGCCTGTTTCACTGTTTCTTGATCATCAGCCGACACAACAATTCGGCAGAAGATTCCTTCAAACGCTTCTGCATAAGTGTCAACAATCAGATCCTTCTTAACCAAGTTCATCCCATCCTGCCAACAGCTACTCCTCTTACTTTCTTCCTAAATTCCGTGCTTACCCTAGCCAGATTTTCAATATTTCCCTCTGTGATTATTTTAGCTTTGGGCAATTTGAGAGGATGCGTCCTGAGAAAACTGTTGACCAATTCCTGTTCAGCCAGACTTTTGACTAGTGTTTGAGGACTCCAATTGGACACTAGAGACAAAGTCTCTTCTTTTCCGAGCCTGATGAAAACGTCGGCAATAATCGCAGTGGTGATGCTGTCTTCGGACATGATCGCGATGTCGGCGTTTTTTATCGCATAGCGATTTCCATTGAAGGAAACAGCTAAGCCGCCATTTTCCCTAACAAATCTGAGGGCTTCTTCGTCAGTGATGCTGTCGCCTACGTACATGACATCGGTCAACTTTGCTTTCAGCTTGTTCACAACGTCGTTTATTGATTCCACTTTTTCGCATCCGCCGACGGGATTGACTTCTGAGTAGATTATTCCTATCTGCATCTCATCTATGGTTTCCCAGAAGATTTCGTCAAGTCTCTCTATTATGGTTCGAGTGTCATCTGAGAGATCGTTGAGGCTTCTTGCTTTGGGCGGAATATCAAGATTGGACATTTGTGCGATTTCACGGCAAAACTTTTTCAGTTGTTCCTTTTCGGTCTCTGCCAGATTGTATCTGTCTAGTTTCAATCTCGTACAATATGTGTTCTTGAAAGGAAAATCCATGGCTCTACAGAGCGTTCTCATGTAGTGTTCATAGCTCGTGCTGACAATATAGGTTGGAGCAATGCTGCTCACGTGACGAAGGGTTTTCTTGGCATTGGTAACGAGGAGAAGGTTTTCAGCGGAGAAATCCCTGATTGCTCTATCCGTCAAATTATAAGCCTTGAGAAATGGCAGGACGAGCTTCAGCGTGTCCCCTGCCTTATAGCCTGATTTTTTCAATACATCCGCGAGAGCATCGTCGTAAGTGCTTACTACTGCAAAGATCCTGTCGCCATGAGGCACAAAATGTGTCATTACTTCAAACGCATTGTCATTCTTGGAGATAGGGCCCTCGCAGTCTGAGATGAAAACCCTTCTCAAGACTTGCGCCTCAGTTTCCTCAGATGCTTCCTGCTTTTCCTAATGTGGCTTTCTGATGCTACGTCAGTTCTGTACCACAGGGCTCCGCCTCTGATTGCATCAAGTCCTTTAAGCGAAATTTCTTTAGCTTCTTCAATGGTGTCCGCTATGCCCACAGCGCACACTGCTCTCGACTTCAGCCCGAATACCTCACCGTTGCGCTGTTCCATTGATCCTGGATATATGCGAATGTCATTCCCGAATTCCCTGCGGAGCCCGTATGCTTTCGACAAGTCCACAGGTTTACCAACCTCGTTTTTATCGAATGCCATCGGGAATGCTTCATCGTATCCGCCGTAGGTAGGCGGGACTTTGTAGGTGACGACTGTTGCTGCCTTGACTAGTTCGATCTCGGTCAGGTTTCCTTCAATCATTTTAAAACAGAGGTCAACGAAATCGTCTTTCAGGACTGGCAGTATGTTGATAATCTCAGGATCGCCTGGTCGGCTGTTATTCTCGAGTATTTTCAACCCGTTTTCAGTGTGCATGAATGCAACGTACAGAGGGGTGCCTCTGAGTGCCGTGCTGTTTTCGCCTTTCCATTTCTGGAAGATTTTGGTCACAACTCTGATTTCCTTCGCGCGGTCCGACTCGGTTAAGAATGGCAATACATCGCCAACGCTTTTGTATGAGCCCATGCCTCCGGTGTTAGGTCCTTTGTCGTTGTCAAATGCTCTTTTGTAGTCTCTTGTGTCCGGCAGGGGCACAAAGTGTTTTCCATCACAGAAAGCCTGGAAGCTTGATTCTTCGCCTTCAATTTTTTCTTCCACTATCACGGAACCGTATTGATAGTTTGACATGAAATGCTCGAAAAGCTGTTTGCGCGTTTTGAAGTGATCTCCCCAAACACCTACACCTTTCCCAGCTGCGGGTCTGTCTGGTTTTACGACGACTTTATTGTCCAGTTCATCTAACCATTTGTAGACTTCTCTCTTGACCTTGACGATGTTCTTCCGGTCTTTTGGGCTGAATATCTTAAAACGGGGGTTCACTTCAGGGGCGATTTTTTCAAACAATAGTCGCTGTTGAACTTTGCTTTCCTCTATGGCATAGTCTTTGGTGGGGCAGATCATCGGTATTTTCGTCTGCTCTTCTATTGCGTCGCGGATTCCTTCGATTATGGGCTTTTCAGGACCAACTATCCCGAAATCGATTTTTTCCTTGTTTGCTATTGCAAAATCGCAGATCTGCTTCACGTTCAGGTCAGGTATTACGACGTGTTTTGTGGACTTTTCCATGTTGAATGGGTTGCGTTGTTTGTCGGCAACGTAAATTTGAACCGTGTAGTTGTGGCTTCGGCAAAGCGCGTCTATCATGGCTGCTTCTCTGGAACCGTATGAAACCACGAGTATGCCTACTTTCTCCATGATTTATCCGCCGAACCAATGGAATAATCGTGAAGAATTAACGCGTATCGAATGGAGCTTCTTGGACCAATTCTTCCATTTCATAGAGCCTTTCTTTCTCTTCAAACCCTTGGAGGAATCGTTTCTTCATTTCATCAGCTATTTTTTGTGCTAAGGGCGTTGGATATTTGCCTGTTATGCACCCGGTGCAAAGCCCGTTCTGTTTGAATCCGATCGCTTTCACCAGACCTTTGAGTGATTGATAACAAACTGCGTCGGCTCCGATGGCTTCTGCTATTTCCTCCGTTGTGTGTTTTGAACCTATTAGTTGGCCGTAGGTCGACATGTCTATTCCGTAGAAGCACGGTCCGATTATTCGTGGGAAAGTGACAAATACATATACTTTTTTGGCGCCCATTCGCCGAAGCTTCTCAACTATTACTTTTGTGGTGTCTCCTCTGACTATGCTGTCTTCGGTTATTATGATGCGTTTTCCTTGAATCTTGGGGGCAAGAATGTTAATTTTCCTGTCGATAGTTGGGTTTCGGTCTTTGCTGAGCAGAATGAAAGCTCTTTCAGTCACGTAACGGTGTCTGCGTGATGCTCTTTCCCACCTGAGTCCAGAGGCATAATGGACGCCTAACGCGGAATCGTCACCTGTTTCAGGTACTGAAAGAATGATGTCTGCGTCCTTGACAACATCGGGGTTCTCTTTGACAAGATTTCTTCCGAATTCCTCGCGAATTTCGTAAACGTATTTGTCGTCAAATCGCGAGTCGGGTCTTGCGAAATATGCAAATTCGAAGGCACAGAAAGCTTTCCTCTCGTTGTTTACAAGTCTCTTCCTTTCAAACCCCTCTTTTGAGACTGTTACAAGTTCTCCTGGCTCAAGTTCGAAATCTCTGACAAAACCGTTTATGTCCAAGCTGGCGGTTTCCGATGAAAAAACATAGGTCGAATTGTCCTGACTGTGCCCTGCGCATAGTGGTCTTATTCCATGTGGGTCTTTGAAGGCGAAGAAGTCGCCGTCCTGGGTTATGCATGCCACAGAGAAGGCGCCGTCGATTTCCTTCATGCAAGATTTGACCGCTGATTTAATGTCTTTTCTTTTCAGTAACTCGATCAATAACTTGTGGCAAACTAGGTCAGAGTCGCATTCGTATGAAAATTGCGGGAACTGCTTGCATATTTCCTTTTTGAGCTGAAAAGTGTTCACGACGTTACCATTGAAGGATACTGCAAGTTTGAGGCGCTTTTTTGATGCCGTTACGGGTTGGGTTCCTTTGACCAGGGATTTCTCATCACATTTTCCCGAGGTAGTATACCTGACGTTGGCAATGCCGATATTGCCTGGAAGACGGCCAAACCATTCCTGGATCGCGCTTGTTTTTATCTTGGGCACTAGATCAAGACTTCTGTGAACGTGGAATTTTCCGTCCATATATGTGAGGAAACCGTGTGACTGGTGTCCTCTGTGATTCTGCGCTCTCAGACCCCAGTATATTTGTGAGAATACGGGTCGATTGCTGTAATTTGCAGCGGCGAATACCCCGCATTCGATGCCCAGCTCTTCTCCCATGCTTCGGCAGTAATTGAGGTGTCATTTATCAGTTTTTAGCACATTTTTAACTAAAAACCATGTTGACTTTTACAGAAACAATTACAAACATAGCATCATGGTGCCAGTCTGAATTTGTCTCGGGGATAAAGCGTGACTTCTCTGATGTTTTTTCTGCCTGTAAGCATCATTGTGAATCTTTCCAGGCCGATGGCCCACCCTGCATGTGGAGGCATGCCATAGTCAAACGCTTCCAAGTGATGCTTGAAGGATTCTGGGTTGAGACCTTTTTCTTTAAGACGTTTCACCAAGAGTTCTTTGGATGCGATTCTTGTGCCTCCTGACACAAGCTCCATCCATCGCCACATCAAGTCGAAGCCTTCGCAGATCTTTGGGTTATCCTCTCGTGGTTTTATATAGAATGCTTTGGATTCGGTTGGCCAGTCAACTATGAAAAAGAAGTATGGGTGAAGTTTCCCAAGTGTTCTAAGTGCTGGGGTCGGTATGTCTTCACCCCATGGAATCTCTGTTCCCGCATCTTTGAGTTCTTCTAGAATCTGAGAGTAGGTCAGCCGTTTGAACGGAACTTCCGGCACTTTCACAGCGCATTTCAATGTCTGAAGTTCCCTTTTACATTTCTCAGCTACTGTTCTGCAGGCGTGATGCATCAACTGTTCGAGTAGTTGCATTACGTCTTCAGCAGTTGCAAAAGCTTGTTCAATGTCAATCGAAACAAACTCGCTTAGATGATGGCGTGTGTGGGATTCTTCGGCTCTGAAGAAGGGTCCGATTTCGAATACTTTTTCGAGACTCATGACGAGTTCTTCTTTGTAGAGCTGTGGGCTCTGGGCTAAGTACGCCTTTCTGTCGAAATAATCCAGTTGAAAGAGTTCTGCACCGCCTTCGGTCGCTGACGCAATTATGCGGGGTGTGTGCACTTCTAGGAAGCCTCTTTCGAAAAGGAAGTTTCGGATTGCGTCCACGGCTTCGTGTTGGATCTTGAAGACAGCTATGTTCTTCTCTAGGCACAAGTCCAAGGCTCTTGCGTCCAAGCGCGCCTCCAGATTTGCGGGTGTTTTTCCACAGATGTCTATCGGCAACTGTTCAGCTGTGTTGAAAATCCTGATTTCCTTCGGAAGCACTTCGATGCCTCTCGGCGTCATCTGGGTTTTTTTCACAATTCCTTTCACGCCTATGCTGTACCTTTTCTGCAGAACGTCGACCTTCGATACTACTTCGTTACCGGCTTTCTTTCGCAATATGGTCAGTTGAATTGTGCCTTCTCTGTCCTGCAATATTATGAACCGGATGGCGCCGAGGTCTCTGATTTCTTGGACCCAGCCGAAAAGCGTGATTTCTTCTCCATCATTCTCAGGTTTCACATCTGCCGAAAAGTGTGTTCTACGCCAATCTCCAACAGAATCCAGTTTCATCGGAGCCTTTCACCGTCTCTGGCTAATCTGCATACTCAACTCGCAACGTTATGTTGCGAACTCTATTTGCGATCTCCTTTAAAGCCTTTACATCCAAGGACCCGTGTGGTCCGCGTCTTCTACGCAGGATTACGCGCGTTTCCACGCTTCCGTCGGGAAGCCATATTGTGTTGATTGTCATAATGTTCATAGGCGCAAACAAGTCCTCTAAGAATTTTCTGTCATCAGCGCCATGCTCTAAGACACGAACGTTCTTGCCTGTCTCGTCACCTATGGCACGGACAATTTTCCCACCGTAACCCAAAAGCCGTGGCACATCCCCCGGGCCCACTACTATTGCCAACGTCCCGTCGGCATCGATGGCTCTGTGGAAGTATACATTTTGAAGAGAAGGATACTTTTCCTCTAATGACATTAGAAGACGGGCAATTTTCAGGTCAAGTTCGCTTATTTCTCCAGACTTTACTTTAGTTAAACACTTTTGGCACAGTATACCGCTCTTTAGGCAGAAGCTGCAAAGCCCCATCTTCAACTAAAAACTGCCCTCCGCAAACAAAGGAGGGGCGGCGGAGCATTGAGTCAATGGCAGAAACGCTGTCTAACGTTCAAGCCAAATTTCGATTGTGCTCACGTTTGAAGGCGAGCCACCCTCTTCTCTAGGTGCCATCTGCTGTGTTCCAATGCCGATTTTTTTGACTTTAACGTCTGGTAGGAATCTTCGTCTGACGACTTCGACGACGTCAACTGCTCTGCTTATGGATCTACCTCGCGCTTTAACGCTAACTTCCTTCGCTCCGCCGTGAAAGAGGGTTATGCATGCCAGTACATAGTTCATTACTGGCTTGATTCCGATCAACACTGCATTGCTTTCAGACATTTTGTACCGCCTTACTCCTAGTTTTCATTTTTTCTATAGGCTCGATAACCTTCTTTCTCCGCAAATAAATACATTACGGTCACCATGTTGCAGTTGACAAAATACCGAATCTAATGATCTTTCATCCAATTTGCCTGTGTCATGCCTAAAACTTAAAAGAGCACTACTATTGTAAAAGTCTGACTTAACAAACTACAATGCTGAGGAGTACGATATGGAAACGGTTACCAGACGATCGTCACAAGTGCTTCGGACACTCTATGAACAAGGCAGGTCTATGCGTAGTTACACTTTGCATTTGAAGCAGGAAGAGCTGGCAAAACAGCTTGGCATAAGCAGACAGGCACTGAACGTTCATCTAAGGAAACTCCGTGATCTCAATTATGTGCGCACAGGCAGAGGGTTCATAGATGTAACAGAACAAGGCCTGAGTGCGCTCGGATTGTCGTCGACCCCTGCTTTCATACTTATCAAAGTTTCACCGCTCAAGAGAAGCTATGCATACGACAAGATCAAACAACTCAACGTTCAAAGAGCCTTCAGAATCGCAGGAGACATTGATGCACTTGCAGTGGTTGAAAGAGAAAAACTAGATGAAGTTTTAAGAGGACTATCTGCCATCGACGGTATACAAGACACAAAATCTTACGTAACAATAGAGACAATAAGATGAGGGGAGTCACGGTTTGAAACTCTATGAATATGAAGCCAAAAGCATCCTTTCAAAATATGGAATTATAACGCCTCAAGGAGGCCTAGCGACAAATGCAGTTCAGGCCGGTGAAATTGCAGGCAGACTCAGACCGCCCGTAGTTGTTAAGGCACAGGTATTGGTTGCAGGAAGGGGAAAGGCAGGAGGAATTCTGTTCGCCCAGTCACCTGAAGAGGCTGAGAAAGTTGCCGAGAAGATTCTGAGTATGAAAATTAAGGGCTTACCTGTCAAAAGCGTGTGGATCGAAGAGAAAATTCAAGTCAAAAAAGAGCTATATTTCGGAATAACGACAGACAGGTTCAAACGATGTTACGTCACGGTCGCCTCTGCAGTTGGCGGAGTCGACATAGAGGACGTCGCTTCTAAAACCCCTGAAAAGGTCATAAAAACCGAGATAAAACCTCAACTTGGTCTGCATTCTTTCCAAACACGTGAAATTGCCAGAAAAATGGGCTACAGAGGCACCCAAATTTCTGACCTCGGACGTCTTTTTGAAAAACTCTACGCGGCAGGGATGGACAATGACGTTGAATTGATTGAGATGAACCCGCTTGTCGAAACTATTGAAGGAAAGTTCATGGCAGCAGACGCGCGAATCATAATCGACGACAATGCTCTGTTTAGGCATCAAGATTACAAGAAAAGGCTTCTTGAAGGAGAAAGTGAGCTCAGCCCGCAAGAACTTGAGGCCATGAACAACGATCTGGCCTACGTCAAACTTGACGGAGACATCGGTGTTATCGGAAATGGAGCTGGTCTCGTGATGGCTACGTTGGACACAATCCAATTTTACGGCGGAAGACCCGCTAACTTTCTAGATGTTGGAGGCGGTGCTCCGTCAGAAAAGACGGCGTTGGCTCTCAAGATAGTTCTTTCGGATCCGAGAGTGAAGACTCTTTTCATAAACATCCTAGGCGGGATCACGCGCTGTGACGAGGTTGCTAAAGGAATACTTGAGGCGAAGAGAAAAGTTGGAGTAACTGCGCCCATGGTGATCAGACTTGTTGGCACGAATGAGGAGGAAGGAAAACGAATTCTCACAGAAGCGGGCATCCACGTGTTAGAGAGCATGGACGAAGCGGCGAAGCGGGCAGTTGAATTATCTAGGGTAGGAGGCAGCTAGAATTTGGGAATAATAATCGACAAGAACACAAGGGCAATAGTGCAAGGCATCACGGGTGCTCAGGGCAGCTTTCACACGAAGCTTATGTTGCAGTTTGGGACGAAAATCGTTGCTGGCACGACAGCCTCGGGAAAAGGGGGAACAATAGTTGAAGGGGTCCATGTTTACGACACGTTCGAAGAAGCCAGGGAGAAACATGAGGCAAACGCTTCCATAGTATTCGTACCAGCGCCATTCGCTGCAGACGCCGCTTTTGAGGCTCTTGACAATGGAATGAAGACGGTTGTGACAATAACCGAGCACATACCAATAAGAGATGCAATCGAAGTCATGGCATACGCGAAACAACTGAATGCGTCAATAATTGGTCCTAATACTCCAGGAATAATTACACCGGGCGCGTGTAAGCTGGGTATCATGCCTTCGCACATCTTCAGATCAGGCGGAATCGGGATGGTTTCAAGAAGCGGAACATTGACTTATGAAATCGCAGCAGCGCTAACCCGAAAACAGCTCGGACAATCGACCTGTCTAGGTCTTGGAGGAGATCCGATAACTGGACTGAACTTCATAGATGCACTGAAACTGTTTGAAAAGGATACGCAAACCAAAGCCGTGGTTTTAATAGGCGAAATTGGTGGAAATTTGGAAGAGCTTGTCGCTGACTACATAACAAAAGAAAGGTATCCCAAACCCGTCGTGGCCTTTGTTGCTGGACGTTCAGCTCCACCAGGCAAACGCATGGGCCATGCTGGCGCAATAGTCATGGGCAAGGCTGGAACGGCAGAGAGTAAGATTGAAGCATTTGAGAAGGCTGGCGTGGAAGTGGCTGAAAAGCCAGACGACATACCTGAACTGCTGACAAAAGTGATGAATGTCAAAAGGCAATAGATGCGGGTTGTGAAGACAAAAAGTATATTTGATACAGAACCGTGTGAGTCTTAACTACTTGGACGTGTTGAGAATAAATGCCAATACTTGACCCATTTAAGAAAACTTTGGCTCAGAAGCACAGGTTATATGTGAAAATATGCCGAGACTGCGGAGCCAGAAACGCTGCAACTGCAACGAAATGCAGAAAATGCCATACTAAGAACCTGCGTTGGAAGAAACGCGAAATCGTGAAGTAACTCACAATTTCTTCTTTTTCCCTAGAGAATTTTGAACAGGGTCTCAATGTTGAAAGCAGTATTTGCGCACCCGTTTTTTATAAGGGGAACATTCTGCCCGACGACATTCATAGTTTTAAGGATGTCTCCTCCGACTTTCACTTCTTCGCCGCAAGCGACTCCCACTACACCTTCGTAATTTTTCGCCTTCAGAATCTTTGGAATACACGAACCACCAGGCAGAATGTAAACATCGTATCCTTTTTTCTGAGCGAAGTCTGTGGTTCTCCCTACCGCGCAATCCTTTGAACAATGGGCACACACGTACGAAGGGATATTCGGGTCGAATGCGGCTTTGCATCTACCATCCATATATTTCCTTGAACAGTGCGGCAAGAAAAGAGCTCTCTTCTTAGTACGAACGAACTTTTCCCTTTCAATAAGGTTCCTTGCTTGCGTATCCATAATATCTTCGAGCAAGGTTACTGCATCATACAAGTTGAGTCCTGTGGCCTCTTGGATCTTGAATTTCTTTATGATATCTTGGGCTGTCTTTCCAACTTGTTTGTGCATGCCCTTTTCATAACTTGCCTTAGCTATCTCAGTGAACACAAATCGTGGTATCTTCGACAAGTCAAACGTGAACTTGTAGGGCATACCGTAACGTGTAATGAGACAAAGCTTTAAGATTAACTGTTTTTATAGTATCTGGAAAATTGAATGCGGTGAAAGATGGAGAGGCTTGATTTGTCGAGAATATTCCGGAGAAGAAAGGTTGAAGAGAAGCAGGCTGATCAACAGGCGAAAAAAATGTCGGAGCTTGAACAACTAGCAGGCAACGATCAGACGACTTACGAAGCCCTAGCTCAAACAATGTTTTTGGATCCTAGAAAAATCGAGACGCCGATGAAACAAGCTGTCGAAAACGCCAAGAAAAGTGAAAAAGAGGGAGACCTCGCAAAAGCTGGAATGTGGTGTGAAGTCGCAGGGGGTCTAGCGATTTTTGAGGGAAACGTGAAGAGAGTGGTCGAATACTACGGTGAAGCTCAGAGGATCCTCCATCGCGAATACGCAATTCTCAGGGATCCTGAAAAAGCAGTGGCTCTAGCACAAGAGTACTATAAGAAATACCTGCTCGCCTGAAAGAGCTTCTTTTATTTTTCCTCTATGGCGTATCCCAAAAGATCCTTAAGAGATTTGACTTCTTCCCGGAGCGTGCTCACTTCTTGCTCGAGGGCAGTGGCCCTCGACTCTGCAACTTTCCTCAATTCTTCTATTTCAATCATGAGGTTGGCTCTTTCCGTTTCCAAAGTCTTGATTTTGTCCCGGAGGTTGGTAAGTGTCTGCATGAGCTCTTCCTTGATGCCCCTAATTCTTCCAACCATGTCTTTAATGCTTATGGTCTTCTGAATTTCCTTTGATGCGTCAACAGTCGATCTGAAACGAGCTTTGCAGCTTGGGCATTCGAAGATGGCAGCAAGCCTGATTTGTTTGCTTCCTTTCGAAGGTTTTCGTGATGGAATAGGCCATGTTTTGACCGGAGTTGCCACGTCAAAACCGCAATTTGGGCAATTGACCAAAGAGTATCCTCCTGCAACTATTGGTGAGAGGGTCTAAAATCTGTTTTGTAGACTGAAGTGCGCGCGCGTGCCTAGTAGTTGCTCGCGACAATAAAAAGGGGTAGAGTGTGTCAGACGGTCATGTGGAACATCAATCGTTCCACGAGCTCTTTGTAACGATTTCGGATGGTGACTTCGGTCACTTGGGCTATTTCAGCTATTTCCCTTTGTGTTTTTCTTTCTCCAGTCAACACTGAAGCGATGTAACTTGCTGCCGCTGCGATGCCTGTGGGGCCTCGTCCTGATGTCAGTTTCAGTTCTTTTGCTGCGCCCAAGATTTTATGTGCGATTTCTTCAACTTTTCCCTGCATCGTTAGTTGATTTGAGAATTTGGTAATGTACTGACTTGGTTTGAGAGGCGGTATCGAATAGTTCAGTTCCTTGATCAGGAAACGGTAGCTGCGACCTACTTCCTTCTTGGGTACGCTTGAGGCTTGGGCTATCTCCTCTAGAGTTCTTGCCAGTCCACACTGTCTGCAAGCTAAGTATATGGCTGCTGCGGTCACACCTTGAATGGACCTTCCTCTTATCAAGCGTTCCTTCACGGCTTTTCGGTAAATTACCGAAGCTGTTTCAAGGATGCTCTTTGGAAGGTTCAGGTTGTTGGCGATCTTGGTAATTTCGGAAAGCGCAAAAGCCAAGTTGCGTTCCGTGGCGTCTGATACTCTTATTCGTCTCTGCCATTTTCTCAGTCGATAAACCTGTGCTTTCTGCCCTGGCGAAAGACTCTTTCCATAAACGTCTCTGTCATGCCAGTCAATCATTGTTGATAGACCTTTATCGTGAATAGTGTAAGTCAACGGTGCGCCGACTCTGGTCCTCTTCGCCCTCTGCTCATCATCGAAAGCTCTCCATTCTGGTCCTCTGTCAGCTATCTTTGCAGCAAGCACGAAGCCACAGTTCATGCAAACCAGCTCGGCGTTTTCGTAATCGCGCATCAGTCTAGTGCTGTGGCATTCAGGGCACGTCTGAATCTTGGCAGGTTCAGGTTTTGGTGTCAGTGAAGAAGAATCTTGATTTGTCTGAACTTCATCGCTGTCAACCATACTTGTTTTTCTCCTTTCTCCTTTTTGAGGGGATCACATAGATGGTTCTGTTCACCATTCTCTCAGGATTGTGGATTGTGGGTCTTATCGCCGCGTAGGGTTCGGATACGGGGCCAAGTATGTCAAAAACCTTTCCAACAGATTTCAGGTTTTCGTCAACGACTGTTTCGCCGATCCTCGGAATGTTTTCAAGCTTAATTATCATATTTCGGCTTGGACTAAGGTGAAGGACTAAGCCTAATCTCTGCAAACTTGTGATTTCCCCTCAGCAAAAGCAACATGCTTCAGCCACGCAGCCTATTTAAACTTTTCTACCATTGAACTCTAGGCAATGCGGCCTTTTTTCAAAAATCGGCATGTTGCGTCGGTTTTCAAGGAATTTCATGTGTGTACTTGGCAGAAATCCAATTTGCGAGCGTTTGTGGATGTTTTTCTGCAAAGTATAATAGCACTAAGCGATCTTAGTACGATTATTGATCTATCATAGAGGAAGGGTCGTCATTGCCAAGATTTGAGACAACTAGGGATTTCGCATGTAAGCTTGACGAAGAAGATCCTCTTGCACATTTTCGCCGAAGGTTTTACGTTCTTAGCAGAACAATCTACATGGATGGCAATTCTCTCGGTCTTCTTTCCAAAGATGCTGAACGATCCGTTCTCCGAGTGCTGGATGAGTGGCGTAAGAAGGCGATAAGGGGGTGGCTTGAAGCCAAGACTCCCTGGTTCTATTTGGCAGAGAAGTGCGGTGAGAAGTGCTCAAAGTTGGTGGGGGCTGAACCAGATGAGGTCGTGATGACCGGAACCACGACTGTCAACATACATCAGCTGATCCACACTTTCTATCGGCCCACCAGACGAAGGAAGAAGATACTCACGGATGCACTTACCTTCCCAACTGACATTTATGCAATTCGTAGCGCTTTAGTTCTCAGAGGACAAAACCCGCGTAATGACCTGGTCTTTGCTCCAAGTGTCGAGCAAAGATACCTAGACGAAGACGAGATTGTGGGCATGATGGATGAAGAAACCGCCCTAGTCTTTCTTCCTTCGGTTCTGTACAGAAGTGGCCAGCTCCTCAACATCGAGTACTTGACAAGAGAAGCCCACAGCAGAGGAATCGCCATCGGGTTTGATTGCTCCCATTCCGTCGGTGTCGTGCCTCATCACTTCGACAAATGGAACTTGGATTTCGCTTCATGGTGCAGCTACAAGTATCTGAACGGAGGTCCTGGCGGCTCTGCTTTCTTGTTCTTGAACAGGCGTCACTTCAATCTGGAACCGGCCCTCGCAGGCTGGTTTGGGTACGTGAAGGACAAGCAGTTCAATCTGTCAATCGCCTTTGAACATGCAAAGAATGCAGGTGGCTGGCAGATTTCTTCGCCTGCCCTCCTCAGCTCGGCGCCTGTTGAAGGCTCACTTGACATGATTCTTGAAGCAGGAATAGACGCTATCAGGGAAAAATCTCTGAGGCTGACATCCTATCTGATGTATCTAGTCGATCAAATGCTCGGCAAAGGTCCATACGATTTCGGCATCGGAACCCCCAGAGAAGCTGAACGTAGAGGTGGCCATGTAGCAGTCGAGCATGAAGAAGGCATGAGGATCAGTGAAGCCCTGAGAGGGAGAGGCGTGATAACAGATTTTCGTCCTCCGAACGTGATCCGAATCGCGCCAATACCATTGTACAATACGTATGATGAAATATGGCAAACCGTCCGACAACTGAAAACAATCGTCGACAACAAGGAATACGCAAAGATATCAAAAGCCAGAAAACCAATCTCATGAGTGCCAAAATGCCGTAATGCCCTTTTCGACTAGTCTTTTAAGAACCTCGCCTAATAGATCGTAGTCAGGTGATCTTCGTGTCTGAAACGTCCAAGGGACATGACCTGGCTTTCTTGGAATCTGAACTGAAAGGCAAAACCCTTCTTGTATACTGGTACCTTCTGCAACAATCCACGCATAGTGTTGGGGTTCGTGAGGTTCAACGTGCGCTCAAGTTCTCAAGTCCAAGCATTGCAGTTCACCATCTTCAAAAATTGCAGGATCTGGGGCTCGTTGACAAGAAAGGAACAGGCGAGTATGTGCTTGAGGAAGAAGTGAAAGTTGGGATTCTGCGTTTCTTCACTCACATGGGACGTTTCTTTGTCCCTCGATACCTTTTCTATTCGGTATTGTTTACAACCATGCTCACCGCGTACATGACTCTGTGTCTTGTCGAGCAGATCACGCCTAGCTTCTACGCTGTGACCTTTGGTGGCATTGCGCTAGTTGTTTTTTGGGTCGAAACCTTCAGGTTATGGAAGGCGAAACCCACTTGAATTCTCAACATTCTGTTCTAAAGTGTAGAACTAAAAGTCATAACCTGCTTCAATACCTGAGGAAGCGAGAGCGATGAAGAAATCTTTGCTTTACCTCACAGCCGCCGTAATGCTTGGAATTCTCGCAATCATAGCACCCTTGCTTGCTCTTGCTCCAGTGGAAAGAACGACCGGTAACGGTGGAATCGGCGTCTTTCTAGGCGAAGGGTTGCGGCATCTCGAAGGATCCAACACTTATGGTATAAACACGCCAAATCCATACTTCTCAGATTTTATGGTTCTTGCCATAAGCTTCGTGATCGCAATGGTGATCTACCTCTACGTTAGACACCGGATACCTCGAATTGAGACTCCGTGGGTTAGAATACCACCGTACTAGAATTGGTACGATTGCGTTCTGAAACGTAGCATTAAGGTTCCCTCCTTTCTTAATAGTTGAGCACCTTAGGATGTGGCGAAGATGCCGTCGAGTCTTCCTCAACCAGAGACTGGAACGGAAATCGGCAATGAACGCAAGGTTCAAGGCTCCCATGAAGTCAAATGCACATTGCTTCAGGGAAAAATAGTCGAGGGCATTCAGGTCTGCATCCGTTGCCGGAGAAAGTATCCCTTGAAACAAGGCCGAAAATCCTGTCCCTCCTGCAGTGGTCTTCTCATAGCAAAGGTCACGCTCATCAAGGAAAAGTAGTTGCCACAGAATTCTGACAGACCATGCGAACCAGCTTCAGGACAGATTTGCGCCTGCATATTTGGATCCTAATATTCATGATACATTGAAACCTAGGAGGGCCTAGGCATTCGAATGCTGACACGACGCGACCACGCTAAAGTTTATCGGAAAAAGTGGCAATCGAAACCTTCTGTGGCAGGTCGAAACCTTCATAAATGAGAACTGTTGATTAGACTGTGCATTTGAAGGGTGAGGCTTATGTCCAAACCATTCTACGTAAAGTTTGAAGTCTCTAAAGAGCTTGCAGATGCGGCCTATGAAGCCCTGCAAATAGCTTCCAAAACAGGCTCAGTGAGAAAAGGAACAAACGAAACAACCAAAGCCATCGAGAGAGCACAAGCCAAACTTGTGGTGATGGCAGAAGATGTTGAGCCACCGGAAGTTGTTGCGCATTTGCCGCTTCTCTGCGAGGAAAGAAAGATTCCGTACATATACGTTCCGAGCAAAGAAAAGATAGGCACTGCAATAGGCATCGATGTCCCAGCGGGTGCGGCGTGCATCGTCAAGGAAGGAGACGCTACAGGACTAGTCAAGGAAATTGTCGCAAGAATCGAGCAGGCTAAACGAGGAGCCAAGTGATGAGCAAAGAGGCCAGAGAGTCTGAGCAAGCAGTACTCACACCAGCCGAAGTGATTCAGGTCATTGGTCGCACAGGCGTGACTGGAGAGATCAGTCAGGTTAGAGTGCGCATTCTCGAAGGAAAGGACAAGGGTCGTATCATCGCACGTAACGTGAAAGGGCCCGTCAGAACGCAGGACATACTCATGCTCAGAGAGACCGAAAGAGAAGCAAAGAAAATCAACAGATAACCAGAAGCGAATAATGAAAGGAGACGCCGGCAATGCCTAAACCAAGAAAATGTTCATTTTGCGGCAGCGAATTTCCAGCAGGTACAGGAATGATGTACATCAGGAATGATGGATCGATCTTGTGGTTCTGCGCAAGCAAATGTAGAAAGAGCTCTCTGAATTTTGGAAGGGACCCTCGAAAGCTCAAATGGACAACTTATTTCGGCAAAGAAGAAAAAGGAAAAGCTTAGCATCAACGATTGGGTAAAGGGCTTCAGAGCAGATTTTCAAACTCTGACGTTTTCTTGATCATAAACGAAGAAGACCGCTTGGTAGCGGGGAGTAGATTTGAACTACTGATCTCTGGGTTATGAGCCCAGCGGGTTAATCCTGGCTACCCCACCCCGCTGCACCAGGTTAACAATCTAGGATCTTCATCCTCGGAAGTTAACAGCACATCTTAACAGAAGTTGATTAAATTAAGGTTTCGATGCTGTCTGATCTTGACAGAGAATCATTAGTTGGCGTTCATAATGGATATTTTCCAGCATCGACAAAGGAATGCAGAGTTCAGTGGTAGACTTGACTTCCCGATTTATGAAGAGGCGAGCGGTGACTCTAAGTTCGATCGGCATACTAGTCGCTCTGATCGTCGGTTTGCCGTTCATTGTCATGACCCAGGCCTTCTTAGAAAGCGAAAGATATGTTCACGACTATTTTGACTCTCCAGTCTTGGGAAATTGGACTTACCTGGAAAAACCCGTGTTTCCAGTGCTGCTTCATGAATTCCAAGTCCCAATAGGTCAGAATTGGAGTATAGTGTGTCCCTTGCTCGCGAACAGCAGTTACCATGTCTATTGTTTTGGCAAATGGGTAGACAACAGTTCAACGCCCAAGACAGACTACGACATCTATGTGTACAATTATCTTGGAGAAATGGAGAGCTATCACACCGAGGCCGCAGGGTTTCCCGAGCATTTAGGAACAACGGTTGATGACGCTTTTTTTGTTCCCAGACACACAGGTAACTACACGTTTGTAATTGTAAACGACTCCAGAGAGAGTAAGGGAGCTCAAGAAGCCACATTCATGCTGATCGAAGACTTGGAATGTAACGTTTGGCAACAACATGACGTTGAGGGAAAGGACAGCAACGATACGCCTGTTCTAGGCACAAGTTGGGCCTACGAGTTCGTCACCGAGAACCGGCGAGTCGAAGTCTTCATTAAAGTTCCTGAAACTTTGGACATGTATGAAGCTCGTCTTTACCTGTTGTATGATCCAACGGCAATCAACAGATCAATCTTGAACGAGGTTCCATTAGCTTGGGAACTGGGACTTTACGGTAACAGAAGCAGCGCGAACAACATGGTCGGGGGATACAACCTGGAGAGCAAGGAATACCGAGGAGTTGCCTACGCAAGCTGCGAATTCTATGGACAAGGCATGTTTCTTAATTTCACTTCGCCCTTCTCCGGAAAGAACCTGTACCACCTGGTTTTCATTGGCGAAAAAGGATCTGGAACAATAGACTTCTTGGTGAAAACGGAGTTCAACAACGCGAATCTAAAACCCTCAATTGCTCCGAAAAAAATCTACCCGACTGACAATGTGACAGTCTCTTGCATATCAAATTCGTCCGCTCTAAAGAATGCAACCCTCGCCTATTCTATTGATTCTTGGAAAACCGCAAACGCCACAAACATGGAGATCTCCAACGAAACTTGCACGGCGGTTATTCCCGGGCAAGTTGCAGGTGCAACTGTAAACTATGAAGTTAGGGCCTTTGATTTCTTGGAAAACATGCTCACTGCGAATGGAAGCTACTCCGTGAAATACGATTCACTCCTCAACTGGACGCGGGTTCCCAAAACGGTGGCACCAAATGAAAACTTCACTGTTGAAGGCCGCTTTGCTCCGGAGGTCGGAGGAATCCCTATAACTGTTTACCTGTCCGCCGGGAATGTGACTAAGGAGAAAGTGTGCTTTACGCTTGAAAATGGCACGTTCAAAGCGGAGCTTGCGCCAGATACTGTGGGGACGTGGGTTATTTATGCAGAATGTGACGGGAGCAGTTCCATTCGTGCAGGCGAAAGTCCTCTTGTGACGATTGAGGTCGAGGAACCGGTGCTTGCGAAATATTCATACTACATTTTCGGGACGGTGGGCGCCATAATCGCCATTGGCATGGGACTTTTTGTGAGAAAATCAAGAGGCTAGTAGCATCGAGCAGAACGCCCGTGTGGCCTATTTTGAGGATAGTTAGCTGCTGTATTGATTTTGAATTCATTAAGACTATAAACTCAAGGCTTGATTCTAATTCAAAGAAAGATGTAACGTAATATAGTGATTCGTGAATATCATCGAGGAGATTTCCCCAAACATTGGAGGTATGCAATTGTCAACAACATTGGAGAGGAAACCCGTGGCTGTTATTTCAGCTTCAGTTCAAGCGAAGGCGTTGAACGCTGAATCGGTTACGACTATTGCTACTAATTTTCTCAAAAGAATTGGGAATAAAGGAGGTTTGAAACCTAAGAGGGTTTCGCTGGAGGAAGGAACCTATGCGGTTGAGGTGGAGATGAAGAAGTTCTCTGCGGTTGTTCGTGTTGACTCTGAAACGCACGAGATCAGGGGATATGAGATTCAGCCTAAGAGTGAAGAAGCGTCTTCATTTTCGATTTCTCCTAAAGCCATAGTGATGATAATTGGGCTGGCTGCAGTTGTTCATATTGGTTTGAATTTTGCGCTAAAAATGTTTGGGCTTTAGACCTGTTTCTACAAGTCTCCATGAAATGCGTGTTCTTGCAGAGACGTACTGTTTCGGTAGACTTGCGGAGTGAAAATTCCTTCTTTCACTTAGGGGTTTGCAAGTTTTTCGGCTAAGTCGACGATTCTATGGTCTTCTTGTGGGTGTTGGATTGTTTCGTATATGCGCAGTGTCTGTTTCGCAGCTTCTTCCCAAGTGAAGTATTGAAGCACTCGTTTTCTGCCGTTGAGTCCCCATTTCTTGGCCCTGTCAGGATCTGAAAGTATCTCTTTGATTCCCCATGCGATGTCGGAGGGGTTTCCGCCGTTTACGTGGACGCCATTCTGGTCTGGTCCCCATGGGACGACTTGTTCTCTGAACCCGACGACTCCTTGTGCTCCGACGACTATGGGTTTCTCCATCGACATTGCTTCTAGGCTTACTATTCCGAAGGGTTCGTATGTGGATGGGAAGATGCAGATGTCGGAGGCTGCGTAGTGTAGAATGCGTTCTTTTTCGGGTACGAATTCGAATCTGCATGCTACTTTCTGGCTTATTCCAAGGCGGTTTGCGGTTTCGATTATGTCGTTTTGCTGTTCGCCTTTTCCCAGAATCACGAGTTTTGTGTCTGGGTATTCTTCGAGCACCATTGGCATTGCTTGGATCAGGTTTGTGACGCCTTTGACCCATGTGAGTCTTCCGCAGAAAAGGATCATCTTCTCGTCGGCTTCTATTCCGTATCGCTTTCGCACCGCGTTCACGTCTTCGGATTTGCAGTTCTGGGGGTTGTAGCGGTCTGGGTCCACTCCGTTCCATATCACGTTTATTTTGGATTTGGACCATCCGTGTCTGATGAGATCTTCTTGCATTGCGTGGCTTACGGTTACTATTTTGTCTACTTCTTGAGACGTTGCCCATTCAAGGTGGGAGACTACTTCTGAGCCTGGTCCGCCGGCTCTTCCCCACTCGGTGCTGTGGACGTGGAAGGCAACTGGGGTTTTTGTTTCGTTTTTGATCATGATGCCTGCCATGCTGCTTAACCAGTCGTGCACGCAGACTACGTCGTAGTTGAGGTTTTCTTTTTTGAGCATGCTGTTTATGAATTTCGTGGCGCTCAGAATGTTGTAGATGAATATGTCGTTGAACATGCGGATGTTTGTGCCCCATTTTTTCAGGTCTTCTGTGACGAGCATGGGTAAAACGTTGCTTGCGTCTGCGATGAGAGGTCTGTGGACTTCGACACCTTTCATGATTTCTCTGGTTTTGAGGTTTCCAGGGTTGAGGGTGAAAACGGTCACGTCGTTGCCCATGGAAACAAATTCGCGTGTTATGTAATCGGCGTATGTGCCTAATCCGCCGACGAGGGCAGGCGGGTATTCCCATACGAAGAAACCGATTCTCAATTATGGACACCGCTCTTTCTATGGTTTGGAGTCAGGGACAACATATGTGCTGTTATCAAAATTGATCCCTTTTGTTAGGAAGCAATGGGTTTGAGAATGGATAAATAGGTTATGAATTCGCGATTAGAATCTACTCTGTGGTTTTGTAATCATTCTGTTCGATGCTTGAAGCAAAATGATGATTGATTAGGTTTTGTTTGTGTTCTCAGGTTTTGTGGCTGCTGCTGCAGGTTGTGCCGTTTGCTCCTGCATAGGTGGCACGGTTACTGTTTCTGTGCTGTCCGGAAGGATCTGTATCTTTTCCTGCATTGGATGTAACAGGTCTGGAGGAGGATACGGCGTGTTCAAGACTGAGGACAGCAGGTAAATGGAGTTGAACACATGTTGATAGACTGTGAAGAGTATTTGAGGGATTTTTGTCTTAGGATTTGTTTCCAATTTCTTGTTTATGTCCTGCATGCTACCTTCAAGCAGGATTTTGCCTGTCGTCGAGTATTTTGCAATGTTGGGTTTTGTCTCCAGAAAAAGGCTGAAAGAGAGAGTAATTGACGAGTTTGTTTTTTTCTGTTCTTCAAGCTTTGCGTTTACGTTGAAGAATACTTCGTCTGTAGCCGTGTTTTCGCCCATTCTTTCCGCTTGAAGGCTATCTATGCGTATGGAGACTGTTACTCCTGAAACAGAGTATTTAGGGCAGATGGGAGATTCCTCTGGGCTACTTTATCATTTTGTACTTAACGTCTTAAATATTGTTTTGTTGTTTTGTGCGTAGTCGCTGTGACAAGCACCTGCTGCCGCGCTTTTTCAGCGGTTGATTCCGATGACTGTTAGGTCGGTTTCAAACTTGTAGGTTTGCCCCGTCTGTGCGTTTTCTCTTGTGCGCAGCACGAGCCTTTCGGGGACATCGTCTTTGATGTAGACTATGTAATCTACGTTTTTTCCAAGGCCTATGCGTTCGAGTTGCTGAAGGGTGGTCTTGAACTTTTCCAGGGCTTGTGTTTTCTTGTTTATTTCTTCTATCGCTTCGAAGAGGATTTCGGCTTCTCCCTGCTCTGTCGAGCATAGAAGCAGTTCTCCGGATTGAATCCAGCAGGAAGACTCGTTTTTCTTCGATTTTCCTTCTCCCTTCTTCTTTGCCGATCGGCCAGCCTCGGCGACCTTCTTAGGAGACCCGCGCATGTTTTTCTGCATCGCTGCTGATTTTTGAACCCAGCCTTCGTTCTTGTGATTTTCTTCGCAGCTTCGGAGTAACGAACCCAGCCATTCACTGTAGTCTTCAGCTAGCGCTTTGTACTGGGCAATATTGTCGATTAGGCTGTCGCTCATTTCCTTCATTGAGTAGAACGTGCGAATTTCTGTTCCCATCATA
>CAYNQC010000008.1:0-28210 GCA_964399235.1 uncultured Candidatus Bathyarchaeia archaeon
GAGGCGGTGGAACTCTTTACATTCTCAATTGCAGCGACGCATATGGATGGTGGATAACTGGATACACAGCACAGAAACTGGCTGAAGACCTGTACGACCTTCTCTCGCCGTACTTCCAAGCAACAATAATGGTTCAAAACACAACCCAACTCGGAACGATTCTAAACGGCACCGCGATATCGTCAAGCCCGTATGAAAACATAGCAAACGCGGTGGTGATAAACACGTGTGGAGAAGCCGTTCCAATACCCTCAGGCTTCTACGCGACACAAGGGACTCAGGATTCTTACGCCAAATATTGCTACATTCTAGGGCAGAAAACGACACAATACAACCTGACTTGGGCGAGTATAGTAGGCTACCCACTATACTACGTAAGCAATTCAGGACTGTTTCCAAGCGATCAGAACACGTGGGGAATCTACGGTATGAGACTTGTGGGACCTGCAGGACTGAACGCGTTTTTGGAGGGGCTAGACAATCAACCATACGTCTATAACAACAACTGGATCACTGGATCGGTGGCTGGAAGTGTTTACCTCTCTTCAGAATCGCAGTATTATTGCAACTATTACGGTATCTATCCGTCGTACTATCAATCATCGAGCCGCGCCCTGCCAACATCCATTCTCTCGACTTATCATTTGAATGCCCCAACCTACATCTTTGATCCTTCAGGCGGCTATATTGCAGGAGCAGTCTACAGAAACACGGCTTCAGGCGCACTTCTAGCTCTTGGGTTAACTCGAAGTCCTGACGTCAGATTGACAGCCCTAGGTCTTCTCGCACACTACAAACCAAGACTTTATCGCTCCGACTATAACGCTGTGGGAACTTCAAGATTAGTCGTTCTACAACTTGGACAAATGGGAGGCGTCTAACATGAACAAAAGAGGACAATTCTCAATCATTGCCGCTCTTCTCGTCGCAGTAGTACTCATTGGAACAGTAGTCGCCACTTATTCGACGATACGAAACAGCCCAATTCGCGATCAACCACCGATACAAAGCGCAATAGACGAAACTAACCTCGCTGTCAAACAAATATTAGGCTTCGCTGTGGGCTATTACGGTTCCATTCTCAAAAGCACAGGCAACCAGACCTATGCCAAAGAGCTTGCTATAGATTATCTCCAGGGCGGTTTGGAATACACTGCCAAGACACACCCTGAATGGGGAACGTCCTTCGACGTGACAAAATCGCAACTGGTTGTATATTGGTATGTCAACAAGAGCTACAGCAGCGGTGACCTGGCTGTCAGCTACAATCTGACTGGGCTAGGAATTTACGGTATAACATACGAGACTTCTTGCAGCCTAGCAGTGCAAATCATGCCCACAGAAAACAACCAAGCATATCTTAACATTACAAAAGATGGAAGTGAACCCTTGGTTAACCTCGGAAAAAGCAATTTCAACTTCTATCGTTACGTCACCGCCGACTCAAGTTGGAGCGAAATCAACCCAGACACTGATCCGCTTGCGTATTCAAACGGAACGTACCAGATGGACATTCCGTCAGGAATAGATGTGAACTCTTACCTGATCCAGGTTGAAGATCAAAGAGGCATCATCGTTGTGGCATCATCATTCAGCACCTATTCATGCAATTTGGCTTGGAGCGCATGGAATGCCACCGTGACGACTACGCAGCATTACGTGGACAGCAACAGCTCCGATGTAGATGTTACCCCTAACAAAGGAACTCACAGCAATTTTACTGCGATGCAGCAAGGCCCTGACGCAATAATCGATACGCTCACAGAAAACATAACAACGCCCGCGGTCGCTGAAAGATGGGTGTCTCCCTTCACTTACGAAGGAAGTGGATGGACAAACGAGCCCTTTGCTTATGACAACAACACTTCGACAAAAGCTGTTTCAGACCCTATCAAAAAGAAGGGCAAGTGGAGTGAATATTTGGTCCTTGACAGCAGCGCGGTGAGCTGCCACAAAATTCGCTACTGGTTCAGCAGAGACAGTGCTCAGATCAACCAAGTTGAAGTCTACATTTACAACGGTTCTTGGACCATCGTTTATGATGGCCCTGGAGCATGGGACAATTGGACCGAGACAAGCTTCACGGAAACATCTGTAACTAAGATGCGGTTCCGGTTCCAGAATAATGATCCAAATACAGGATTCAGCGCCTACGTCCACGAAGCGCAATTTCTGCAAAGCGCAACACCCCAGAACTGCGAACTTGACATAGAGGCCCAATGGACAAACGTCAGTTACGCTGGTACAGACCAGTGGCTTTGTATCTACGGAGGGACAATGGCCCCTGAGGATATCAGAGTAGACGTGAGAAATGGGTCAACATGGAAGAACTTGTTCACCGACCTCACGACTGGTTGGAACAACATTTCCGTCATCCAATACATGAGTTCACCGACATTCACAATAAGGTTCAAAGGCGGTACCGAAACCAATGATCCCAACCAAGACAGCTGGCAGATAGACAGCGCCCTGCTACGATCCACGACTGGTGTAGGCACAAGCGGCGATACGAATGACACTGTCGTCATCGAACTACTGCAAAGCGGTACTATGCGCTGGCTAGGGCAGAACGTTCAACTCACAATGCAGGCAAAACCTATCCCGCCAATACCGGTGAAATCGATCCACGTCAATCAAACTATAGCCAACGTTAGCTGTGAAGTGCCTTTCCAAATTGAAGACTGGGCCTCAGAATACAGAATACCAATGGGCTTGACTAATAATGCAAGCGTGTTCAGCGGAACAAACATGCTCGTTTTCCTCGCAAACTCAAATGTTTCAAAGATCACAATATGGTGGAACGGAAGCGACACAGCAACTCAGACGCCATATGCATACACAAACAACTATTTCAACGGCGACGATGTAGCTAACGGAATACTTACAAACGGAATCCTCAGTCTGAAAATAGAAAGCTCTTTCAAAGTAACATCGACACAAGGCACATCGACAGCGACTGCAACCTTTATGCGAATCAATGGACAAAACAGTGTCTACGGCTCAATTCCCTCTTATGCTATTCATCACGGCGTGATAAGAGACATAGTCCACCAAGAAGCTGAATGGTCTAACGGAGCGCCCAACTGCCCAAACCTCTACGCGCACATTGTCCTGACACTGCCAGCAAACGCAACTTACTATACGTACCAGACCAGACTCATGTTCGTAGATTCACAACAGGACAGAACCATAACTGACTTGTGGCCGCTGATCCTCACAGCATCTAGCGGTAGTCCGCAAACAGAGGACGGAATCTCCGGAGGCAACCCCACCGTGTCAACTTCGACAGGACTGTTCTACAATCAGTCAGCAGCACAATGGGCACATCACTGGAGCCAATTCATCTCTGGAACAAAAGGCGCAGGAATCATGTTCACAGACTCCGCGAACCAAGAACTCTACATCTTTGACAGCATCGCCGGAAACTCGACAGGTGCCATTAGCGTTTCAAACTCGGCAGGAAACGTGATTGAACTTCGGCCGGTGACGATCAAGCCAGTGAGTTTCCAATATGCGTTAGACGCGATTTGGTATGGTGCAGTCGCTACTTTCGATGGAAGAATGCCCATCTACCAAAATCCAGGCGGCATCGCAACAGGACTTTGGACCCTTGTCGAGTATCCGCCAACAATAACGGTGATCACGGGAAACTGATCGAAACGAGTTGGTGTGGTCAAGTTGGTGATTTACTATTATCAGCAATATGGATTCCGTGTTCATACAGGTTAAATAAGTAATCGCAAGATTCCCTAAACAACACAAAGGTGAGAACATTTGATACCGAAAATGGTGAAATCGAGAAAAGCCATATCTCCCATACTAGCCACCTTGCTCTTGGTCGTCATAGCAGTAGCCGCAATCGTCGTTACATACGCTTGGATAATGACATACATGGGGAATGCCGGACGACAGGCAGGCGTCATGCTATTCAAGGCAAATGTCAACTTCTACAATGTGAGCACCGTCAAGAAAATCGACATCGACATAGGCAACTCAGGAACCACAGATACGAACATCACTGTAGCATACATCGGTACTTCAGCATCCACTTTGCAGAAACAGACGATCACTTCCGTGTTAGTACGCGCAGGCGCAGGAGATCCTGCAAGAATCACAGTGACCTACGACTGGGCAGCCGGTAGCACATACTATTTCAAAGTGATATCTTCTTCAGGACAATCACTCGACTGGCCGGAACAAGCACCAAATACGTAAGATCCGAAACCTCAATACAGGAAGCTTGAGACGGACCTTCGTCCAGTCTTTCTGAAACACATCAACTATTATATACACAAATGACAATTCACAATGGCTTCACCAAGGGTGCTTAATGTGCTTGCGTTTGACGCTGCAAGGACCGGTCTCGTCGTACTTTTTTTCCTCTATTCTTCATGGAGCGATTACAAATCAAGGGAAGTAAGCGACAAAGTCTGGATAATCCTCGGGCCACTTTCCCTGGCACTCACGCTTGCAGACATTCTTCTGTATGAGCCATCATCACTAGTTTCATATGCCATTTGCTTCGCGTTGACCTCAACTTTTGCCATCATACTTTTCTATGCGGGCGGATTCGGAGGCGCTGACGCCAAAGCGCTCATGTGTCTGGCATTGGCCCTGCCATTTGCTCCTGATCAGCTCGTTACTCCTTTATCAGGACAGCCTTCTTTGATATCGAAAAGCTTCTTCCCAATCACGGTTTTCAGCAATTCAGTTCTTTTTGCAGCCTTCACAGCAGTCGCACTGCTTGCCTACAACGCATTTTGGCGTTTGAAAATGCATGAACCTCTTTTTGAAGGAGATCTGGAAAAAGAGTCATGGGGAAAGAAAATCACCGTGATGATAACAGGGTACAAGGCTCCAATCAGAAAATTGAAGGAAAAATGGCATGTTTATCCCATGGAAGACTCTGAAGAGACTCCGGAAAAATCGATAAAAAGAAAATTGCTTCTCTTGCCTAAAGACGAAGGGAGAGAAGAGATCATCGAAAGGCTCGATAGAGCAATAAATGCCGGAGCGATCAAGGATAGGATCTGGGCAACACCCGGCCTGCCAATGCTCATATTCATCACCGCAGGATTGATAGTAGCGTTGTTCCTAGGCGACATCGTCTGGATCTGCATACGCCTTGTTCTCAGATGAAGTCAGCTGGTTTTTAAGGGTGCAAATGTCTTGATGATTAGACGATTCAGCGCCAAAGTGAGAAAACTTTGAGTAGACTATTCGGAACGTCGGGAGTCCGCGGATTAGTGAATGCAGACCTCACGCCGAATCTGACGGTACGTATAGGTGAGGCTATTGCGACACAATCCGGTGCCAAGAAAGCGTTAGTCGCTCGAGACACCAGAATCTCTGGACCAATGCTCGAAAATGCCTTGGTATCTGGACTCACATCATGCGGAGTAGACGTTACCTGCATGGGAATCCAGCCCACGCCAGCCTTGGCTTTCCTCACGAGAAAAATGAACATGGACATTGGAATCATGATCACAGCCTCACACAATCCACCTCAATACAATGGCATAAAAATCTTCGACCGTAACAGCATGGCATACAGCGAAACAAGTCAAAATCAAATTGAGGAAAACCTCAAACATGAACATTACGCACATGCAGAATGGAAGAACATTGGCAGAACCCAACACTTAGACGAAACTCAATTATACTGTGACGCGATCACGCATTCCGTCGAACTCGGCAAGAAATGGCACGTAGTCGTAGACCCAGGATGCGGCGCAACATACAGCTTGGCTCCTAAGATTCTGAAAACTTTGGGCTGCAAAGTAACAGCCGTGAACTCTCAGCCTGACGGGTTTTTCCCAGCGAGAAGCCCTGAACCAAACGAGAAATCCCTGAAAACTGTAGCAAGGATAGTCAAGAACGTCCATGCAGACATAGGTTTCGCATATGACGGCGACGGCGACAGAGTTGTTTTCATAGATGAAGATGGAAAGCTCGCGAACCCCGACTGCATTCTGGCGGCATATGCCGCCCACGTGACAAAGAGAAATACCGGCGGAATCGTTGTGACAAACGTTGAGGCTTCCATGTGCATCGAAAAGATGGTTGAGCCGCATGGAGCCAAAGTCTTGAGAACAAAGGTGGGAGACATTTATCTGTCAGAGGCAATCAAAGCCAGAAATGCAGTTTTTGGCGGAGAACCTTGCGGAGCATGGATTCATCCGCAGTTTCACTACTGCCCCGACGGAATACTCTCATCTGCCTTACTGTTGAAAGCCCTTGAGGACGAAGACAAGAACCTGATTCAGATGGTCGCTGACACACCGACGTTTCAGACTCTGAGAGAGAATATTGTGTGCAGCAACGATGCGAAGTCTGAAGTCGTCAAAAAAATCCGCGACAACGTTGGAAAGATATTCCCAAGCTACAAAAATCTCTCAACCGTCGACGGAATTCGCGTATCCTTCGAAAATGGACGGATCCTCATAAGGGCTTCAGGAACCGAACCCTTAGTCAGACTCACAGTCGAGGGTGAATCGTTAAAAACTGCAAAGAACATAATGGAAGCAGGCATCAAGTCAGTCGAGCAGTTTGTCGGGAAAGTGAAATAAATGAAAGCTGCAGTCTTAGCCGCTGGCGAAGGCACCAGGCTTCTGCCGATCACGGCAACAAGACCGAAGCACTTGATAAAAGTCGGTGGAAAACCGCTGCTTGAACACTGCCTGAATGCTTTGAAAGCCGCAGGAATAAGAGAAGTTGTAATCGTCGTCTATTATATGGCCGACATGATACGCACGTATTTCGACGATGGAAAAAAGCTTGGTATGAAGATCGAGTACGTCGAACAAGAAGCAGTCTTGGGAACGGGCAATGCGGTGGCCGTTGTTGAAAGTTTGATGCAAGAAGACTTCATGGTCGTCAACGGAGACGTGCTTTTCGATGCAGATGTCGTCAAGAAAGTCAATGACACCCATACAAAAGAGAGGCCAGCAGCTACTATGGCAGTCGTTCCGGTGGACAAACCCGAGAATTATGGAGTAGTTGAACTTGAGAACGAACACGTGAAAAGGATAATTGAAAAGCCGTCCCATGAACAAGCCCTTACGAACCTTGCCAACGCAGGCATCTACGTTTTCTCCATGGAAATCTTTGCGAAACTGAAACAGACCACTCAATCATCGAGAGGCGAAATGGAGATCCCCGATGCACTTTCACTTCTGATAAACGAGACCAGACCTGTAACCGCCGTCAAAATCGACGCCAAACAATGGCTTGACATAGGAAGACCATGGGATCTGCTAGAAGCCAATCGTTGGGTATTAACCAAAATGAGGCATAAAGTAAATGGAAACATAGAAAACGGTGCCCACCTGCTGGGACCTGTGACGGTCGCAGAGACCGCACGCATACGTTCAGGAGCGTACATCGAGGGTCCTGTATACATCGATGAAGAGAGTGATGTCGGGCCAAACTGCTACATCCGTCCCTACACAAGCATTGGAAAGAAAGTCAGAGTGGGAAATGCCTGTGAGGTCAAGAACAGCATACTAATGGATCATGACCATGTCGGCCATCTTTCATATATTGGCGATAGCATAATCGGGGAGAAATGCAACTTGGCAGCGGGCACAATCACCGCGAACTACAGGCTTGACGGAAAGGCAGTCAAGATGATGGTCAAAGACAGAATTTCAGACACGGGAAGAAGAAAACTGGGAGTAGTTCTGGGAGACGAAGTTAAAACTGGGATAAACGCGCTTTTCATGCCCGGCATAAAAGTTGGAAATGACAGCTGGATAGGTCCAAATGTCATAGTCAGCCGAGACCTACCTCCCAAAACCGTCATGTTATTGAAGCAACAAGCAGAAGAAAAAAGGATCTAAACGAGTTCTATCCAAAATTCTCCGAAAGTAATAAGAAATAGGCAGGCAGTCCTTGATGGAAGACCCATGAAAGAAGAAAAGATGACTAAACTCCTTCGAGAGCTACTTCGAGATTCAAGGAGAAGCGACAGGGAATTGGCGAAAGCAATAGGAACATCACAGCCGACGGTAACAAGAAACAGAAGGCTCCTATCAAGTTATATCCGAAGCTACACGATAGTTCCAGAATTCGAAAAGATAGGCTACGAAATCCTGTCCATCACCTTTGCAAAAGCAAAGACATACGGAGAAACAAAGATCCAAGAAAAGATGACCTTGGCAAAAAAGTGGGTAGCTGAACGCCCGAACGTTATTTTCGCATCGGATGGAGAAGGCCTGGGCAAAGATGCAGTGATGATTTCTGTACACAAAGACTACTCCAAATACGCAGACTTCATGAGAGAGTACACTGTCAGATTCGCGGATTTCGTGGCAGACGTACAATCATTCATCGTAAGCCTGAAAACAGGAATAACAATGAAACCTTTCGACATAAAGTACCTCGCTGACGACGTGGACCTCACGTAATTTGTGGGACACACCGAACAAAATCTTACTCCTAACTCACTTTTCTCTCGGTGGCAAAGTGGGCAATCGAGTTTCCAGTTCGGCGGTCCATTACTGATGCAAGCTACCTGTTTCGAATTTTCCTCACGACTGACTGATTTGTAAACCACGATCTGTAATGACTTTAGAAAACGAGCATGCGAAAGCCTCAGAGGAGCAAAATCAACGCTTTGTCCGCGATGTCTCCAATCATATAGTTCTTAAATAGTCGTTTCACAGATTCATACGCACGAACGGAGGTTCATGATTGTCAGTAGCACAAAGGAAGTTTTTCACCGAAGTTTCAATGCTTGCCGACAAGAACGTGAATGTCGTGACCGCCAGCGGGAAAAAGTTTAGCGGGACCCTAATAGGCATTAACCCAGACACCCTGAGCCTTTGCATGTCAGAAGCAAAAGACGAGGAAGGCAAAATCGCGCATAGACTTTTCTTGAACGGAAACAACGTGTCACAAATATTGACTCTTGAAAAGCCTTTTGACCTGAAAGCACTCTCGGAGCGTCTAGAAAAAGTGTTCCCAACCATGGTCAGACTATATGAGGACAAAGGCTTCATTTGGGTTATGGACAAAGTCAAAATCACCGAAAAAGGTGTTGTAGAAGGCTCTGGTCCAGCTGCCGAACGCGTGCAGAAAGTCTATGAACAGTTTATGGGTGAGGCTAAAGGCAAGACCTAGATAAACCAGCGAAACTGCTGCTCCCCTTTCTTCTTTTCTTCTCCGATATTTCGGATCAATCCGAAGGATTCCAGTATTCTTTTCGTCTCTTCGGCTGCAAAACTCACCCCTGCCAGGTCAATGTTCATGTCCATGAATTTGTTCAAGATTGACAGGGTGCAACGTGTTGCTTCTGCGTCTGGATAGGTACCAAGTGTATCTACTAGAAGCGAGAAACTTTTCACTCCTCTTAACCTCGCCAGACCAACCATGATTCCGGCGATGCCGAATATTTGTCCAACCATTATTTTTGTTCCAAGGTTCAAAACCTTTTCTAAGGTTTCACGGTCTGAAGCTGCACAATAGATCTGTGGCGGCGTCCTGACTTCCTCTTGTCTGAACCCTCCTAAGGTGATCACATATTTGCATCCCAAGTCCTTGGCAATTTCCAAAACGCGGTCACATAGTTCATACTGCCCAAACGTTGTCAATGCTTGCGTGTTGCCATACCAAATTACAATGTCGCGTTCTCCACTTTTTCCCTTGGAGTAGTAAAGCTCATTTATTGGAGATCGAGTTCCTCCGCCTTCGGTGGTAACAGCGAGGTCTTGAAAAGCCGAAGAATGTATTTCTGCGAAACGCTTGGCCTGCAGTTCACGTATCAAATGCAGGGCGGCGATGTTAGCAACAAAACCGATTCCTGGCAGACCTTCGATTAACACGGGATCCTGAAGTTTCGGTTTTTCATGCATCTCTACTAAGCATACCATTTGACCGTTTCCCTCATGCGCCTTGCAAATGGATAGTAGATGAAAAAGGATGGTATAAGTGCGTTTTGATTTGATGGATGAAAGGTCGCTACTTGAAAGCTACTAGTCCTATCTTTTGAAGATCTCGCAGTAACCTCAAAGCGTGCTTTGGATCTGTTTCGCTGTACTCCGCTGAAACGGCCTTAAGAATTTCGTGCAAGCTTCGCTGCCCATCCATGAAGTTCAAAATCTCAAAGACCTTCTTGTCAAACGCCTTGTCCTTTTCTCCGATTTCCCGATACCATCCAAACTCTTTTTCGCCTAAGCCTTTCCTAATAGCGTCAAAGCTGAGAGTACCCTTGAAAAGTCTTTTCGGAGTCAGTTTCTTCAGTCTGTCTGGTTTTCCTTCCTTCACTGTAGCAGAAGGTTCAAGCTTCGAGGTTTCGATGGCAATGTTCAAGATTTCGTCAAGTCTGGCGATTTCCTTCTTACCCAAGTTTCCGATGTCTCGGCAATACTTGTTCAAGAAAGCATCCAGCGCGTCACTCTTGCCCAGTCTGGTCACAGATTTTACTGCCTTTTGCTCGCGCCAAACGATGTGTTCTATCTTGTTTCTGTGACGCAGTTGTGAGTGCACAAGCTTTTCAGCCAGTGCATGTGGTTTGCCCTTGAGGCTTTCGCCGCTTCTTTTCTCGACGAATTCGCGAATTGCTTCTCGCGCTGCGTCTTGGATCCGCGATATCCCCCTCGAGGCAGTCTCAGCAGCAAGCAAGAAAGCCTCTTCAATTCCTGCATTCGCGAGAGTCAAGACGGCAACAGTCGCGATCCATCCGACTCGCTTCAGACTATCCTCACTGACCTTATCAATAGTGTCCATGCTCGTATGATAGTAGAGATCCGGCCATTGCAACAACATGATACAGGGCACACCGATTGTCGAGTCGTTGAACTCGGAATGGTCACTTCCGCCGCTGAAGGCGCCAGAAGCATAGCGAAACGTAGACGTTGAACCGAATGCTGAGGGCGCGTCAAATTCTCTGACCGACTTCTCCATCAGACTCAAAACATAATCATTTAGAAACGAAGGCAGAGAATCTGGAGTCCGGTCAAGGTTGAGGGTAGACTTGCATAATTCCTGGTTTTCTCCAACCATGTCCAAGTTTATCCCTGCGATCAGCTTCCGAGCCAAGTCTATATGACTGTGCAGAAACGCGACCGAGCCCATGGTCTCGGGAACCCAGATGAACCGTATTGTCCTCATTGGGCGTTGTACCTTTCGCTTCGCAATCAACGCAGCCATTGTTCTTGCAATCTCGAGAAGAAGACCGCTGCCTGAGGCGTTGTCGTTGGCACTAGGTTTTGGATGACACAGATGTGCAATTAGGAACAACTCCTCGTTTGATTTGGATGTTCCAGGTATTGTGGCTGTCACGACGTCCAAGTTACCTGCGAACAGTTTCGCGTTGACTCTTGCATGCAGTTTCACGCCTTTTTTGCTCTTAAGCAGGGCTCGAAGTTGGTTTCCCTGCCGCTTGCTCAAAGAGAACCCGAACTTCACTTTGGGAAGTTCTTCAGCGGAAGGCCAGATTGACTGATACGCATGCGCATCTGGCACGTCTAGGCTTTCTCGGACTCCAGGCATTTCAAACGTAACAGTGTCTGTGATCACGCCGGCGGCACGATGTTTGTAGACGGCCAGCTCGTGTACTCGTCTCGCCCTCCCTGTGGCTAACACAAGTTTTCCTTCAACATTTTTCCCTTCGTAGTCTGCTGGTTTGGTTCCAGCGCCTACGTCAATCAGTTCAGCAGTGACCCCTTCTGGCGGTGTCGCGTTACTGTAAGTGTGCAGACACTGAGGCATGTCTTCATAAGTGACCATGAGCCTTTCCTCAGGTTCGACCAAGCGCAATTCGGCGCTGCTCACGGTCCAGCCGACTGGCGAGATATGTGTCCAGTATTTTTTTGCACCGTCGGCGGTGAATTGTTCGATCACCGCGTCGCGTAATCCGATGTTGACCAATTCGTTCTTGACATACTCTGCGGCTTCATGAAACATTGTTGAAGCCTGGATTCTGTGGAAACGCGAGATTTGTGCAACATAAGATTTGGCTATGTTGCCAGAAAGCTCTTCCTTCACGACTTTGTTGAGACTCACGCAGATCAACTTCCCTTTGGCTAGATATTGTATCGGTGCATGTTTTTTATATCTGTGTTTGTTTGTCATGTTTAAGGTTTGACAATGTCTTTTGAAGTCAAAGAAAAAGACCTGCTTGCCAGGATTGGTCGACTCAAGACAAAAAGCGGAACAATCGAAACGCCTCTGCTGTTTCCAGTCATAAACCCACTCATACAACCTGTCGCTCCAAAAGAAATCTGTGAAGAGTTCGGTTTTGAAGCCCTCATAACGAACGCATACATTCTGAAGAAACGCTTTCAGAACCGATTTGCCCATGACGGCTTACATGAGTTCCTGGACTTCAAGGGAACAATCATGACTGATTCTGGTGCCTATCAAATCTTGGTTTACGGAGACGTGGAGGTAACACCAAAAGAAATCGTCGAATTTCAAGAAATGATCGGTTCCGACATTGCCACAATATTAGACATTCCCACGGGTTGGAAAGTGACCGAAGAACACGCAAAGCAGACCGTGAGAGAGACTTTGAAACGCGCCAAAGCATTTTTCAAACAAAAAACCAGAGACGACATAATCTGGGTTGGTCCCGTCCAAGGAGGAAGATACCTAAACCTTGTTGCTGCCTCGGCGCGCCAAATGGGAAAACTACCTTTTGAGATACATGCCCTAGGAAGCCCGACTGAAGTCATGGAACGCTACAGATTTGACGTCCTCGTTGATATGATAATGGCCGCTAAAATGAACCTGCCTATCCAGAAACCACTGCATCTTTTTGGGGCAGGACATCCTTTCATGTTTGCGCTTGCAGTGGCTCTCGGATGCGACCTTTTTGACTCGGCTGCTTACGCTTTGTACGCCAAGGAAGGTCGCTACATGACAGAAGTCGGCACATCAAGGCTGAACGAACTGGAATATTTCCCCTGCACCTGCCCGCGATGCGCAAAGGCAAATCCGAAAGATGTCTCAGAAATGAAACCAAATGAAAAACAGAGATTCCTTGCCGAGCACAACCTGTACACATGCACGGCTGAGCTTAGACGAATCAAACAAGCAATAAAAGATGGCAGGCTCTGGGAACACCTCCAGATGCGAGCTCATTCGCATCCATCGCTTCTTCAAGCAATGAAAAAACTTGGGAAATACAAAGATTTCATCGAAAAACATGATGTTGCATCAAAAAGCAGCGGCCTCTTTTTCTTTGATTCTGTGGATCTAATCCGACCGGAGGTCATTCGCCACGAAAAGAGACTGAAAGAAAGATGTACACCCCCAAATGCTGACATTCTTCTGCTTGCACCTCAAACCAGGATGAAGCCTTTTCACAAATCGATAGAGTTCAAACAGGTGGCAAGTTATCTTCAAGGTCTGAGAGATTCGAATAGGCTCCAAATATGTTTTTATGCAGCACCTTTCGGGGTAATTCCCTGCGAGCTTGATGAAGTTTATCCGCTTTCACAGCATGAAACAGTTCTCCCGCTTGACGATGAGACCAAAGCCTACGTTGCAGACCGCGTAGCCAACTACATTTCCCACCTCAAGAGTGGAACGTTAGTTTTGCTGGACGATCCTCAGAACTGGGGAAAAAGCATTGCCGAAACGGCTGAAAATGCTTGTCTGAAAAAAAGGATTAGGTTTCAATGCATAAATCTGAATGAAAAGAAAGGAGAAGCTCTACGCACTTGTCTAAGGCAGAGTCTTGCACAAGAGTTGAGAAGGACTGTTGCTTCGAACCCATAACGTTCCTAAAGGCTATGACAAGATCAGGCGCGCTGCCTCAAGTTGTGGGAAGCGGTCTAACAACGGCGATGAACCTTGAAATGTCTACAACGAGATTCAGGCCTCGCGAAATATTAATGAGGTTCTCAGAGCTATCAAGAAAGGGGTTTGTTAAGGCTTTTTCAACTGGAAGGTCAATACGTTTTTAAAAGAGCATAAGGCATGATTACTGAAATAGCGGTTGAAAGAAAAGATGGGACAACTTCAGATCAAGTTTCTCGGCGGCGCGCGCGAAGTTGGCAGGATAGCAATAGCGGCAAAGACTGAGAAAAGCCAAGTATTACTTGACTACGGTGCAATGTTGGACCATGAACCGGGATTTCCAATGCATTTGCCGCCGAAAGACGTTGATGCTATAATTCTGTCTCACAGTCATTTGGACCATTCGGGCGCCATCCCCATATTCTACATTCAAGGAAACAAACCGCTCTACACAAACAGGCTCACAAGCGAAATGAATCAACTGCTCATCTCAGATTTCATCCACCTGTCAAGTTATTACCTGCCTTTCGAGTTCCTTGAACTCAAGTCAATGATGCAAAACAGCAAACACGTCGACTTCAACAGTGAACAAAAAATCGGTGATGTTTCGTTTGAATTCAAGAACGCAGGACACATCCCAGGAAGCGTACAAACGATAATCGAGGCCGAGGGCAAAAGAATCCTTTACACTGGCGACTTCAACACTGCAAACACCAGGTTGCTCGAAGGCGCCAAGATGAGTTACGGAGACCTAGACGCCGTAATAATCGAGAGCACTTACGCCAACGAGGATCACACCGAACGTTCAGAACTTGAAAGACGCTTCGTGGATGAATGCACAAGCGTCGTTGAAAGAGGCGGCACCGTGCTGGTTCCAGCCTTCGGAGTCGGCAGAAGCCAGGAATTGGCTTGTGTTCTTGCTGCGTATCACTTTGAATATCCAGTCACAATCGACGGAATGGCTCGCGAAGTGAGCAGAATCATGATGAGTTACCCACAATATCTCAGAGATGGCAGGGCCTTTGCAGATGCCATACACTCAACAGACTGGGTCGAAGGATGGAGAGACCGCAGGAAAGCCGCCAAGACACCGGGCGTCGTGATTTCACCAGCTGGAATGTTAAAGGGTGGACCTGCCATCTTCTACATTTCAAAAATCGGCAAAAAGTCAGACAGCGCAGTATTTCTTGTGAGCTATCAGATTCCAGGAACACCTGGAAAAGAGCTGCTTGAGAAAAAGATCTGTGTAATTGACGGAAAAATGAGTAAAATCAAAGCCCGGGTTGAACACTTCGATTTCTCTTCACACTGTGGAGCAAGTGACCTTAGAGAGGGGTTGAAAAAACTTGGCGGAAAACCCAAGGTCTATGTGGTTCACGGCGCGGAGGGAAACTGTGAGCTCCTGGCCAAATGGGCAAGAAATGAATTGGGTTTGGAAGCAACAGCTCCAAGAACCGGCGAAACATTCAACGTCTAGTTGGAATAGAGACGATGAAAATCGGGATTTTACGCATAGGTCCAACAGATTTGAACGCTGCGACCAGAATTCAGGAAAGCCTGAACTCAATTTTCACGGGATCGCAAAGCGAGGTGATCGATGAACAGATTGCTTTGCCCGAAGAAGCTTTTGACCAAACAAGAAAACAATATGATTCTAATGTAATTTTGAAAAAAGTGAAAAACTTTGCTGAAAAACAGATGTTCGACCGCGTCTTGGGAATTGTCGATGTAGACATTTATGTTCAGAGGCTGAACTTCGTTTTCGGAGAAGCAGATTGCCCTGGAAAGACGGCGCTAATATCATTGTGGCGACTTAAACAAGAGTTTTATGGGCGATCGCCAAGAAACGAGCTGTTCTTTCAAAGAAGCGAGAAGGAAGCGGTTCATGAACTTGGACACACCTTGGGCTTGCAGCATTGTTCAAACCCATTCTGCGTTATGCACTTTTCCAATTCAATTCATGATACCGATGTGAAAAAGAACTTCTTCTGCAAGAAATGTTCTCTCGAAGCAGAAACAAAAATGTCAAACATTGGTATGGACCTTGAAGAGCGAGTTTAACGCGAGACCTATTCATCTGACACCGGTATTAATAAGTCTGCTAGTCGGAGTTTTTTGCACTTTTATTGTTTTAAACTCTTCAATAGACCTTTATTCGGCAGTGCCCTTCCCGGAAGGAGTCGGATCATTGGGCAACGGTCTCTACTTTGTAATTCTTGCTGGAGTAGGTGCGTCCTTGATGTACTTACTGCTTAAACGAAAGAACCGTCATCTTATAGCCCTAATCACCGGTTTTGGGCTGACAGCCGCCACTTTCTTAGTTTCCGTGGTATACCTGTATGCGCTCATGGCCATTGGCAATTTTCCATACGAGACCATTCTTGTCATGGTTCTTGCCACACTGATAACGGTGATAGCAGACTATGTGGTTTTCAGAACAAACGGCAAAGGCAGTGCCCTAACCATTATCCTGCTCGGCGGATCCTTGGGCGCATTCCTGGGGATGACAATACCTACGCTGAGCGCAGTTCTCATTCTCAGTTTTCTGGCAGTATATGACGTATTTGCTGTTTACCGTGGCGCAGTCGGCAAGATGGCTCGCGAGGGGCTTGAACAACTCCGAGGGTTGAGCGTATCCTTCAAGGATGTTCAGATAGGCTTAGGCGATTTGACCTTTTACTCAATGCTTGTGAGTCTGGTTCTCTTGAATGCTGGCCCAATTTTCTGCGTTGCGTCCATAACAGGAGTGCTCAGCGGAGCCTTCGTTGCCTTCAAACTCCTAGAGAAGAAAGGCATGTTTCCCGGACTTCCGCTTTCTGTGGCTCTAGGCCTCACGCCATTAGTCATATGGCTAGTCTTTTCAATGGCTTAGATAGTCTGAAAGAGGACATTTCTCGTTAGCAGAAAGAGCGCACACTATGCAGATAATCATTCCAAATATCTAGTCTTTTGCGGGCCCAGGCGAAAATCGCTCGTTCGAAACCAACCGTTGAAACGCTGAGACCTGTAGTCTTGGGACACAATGTTTTAATCGCCCTTGAGTCATCAAAACCTCAAACCGGAAGGAATACTCTTGGTAACCTTGAACCTTGACAAGATCTTTAATCCCAAAAGCATCGCCGTCATAGGAGCCAGCGAAGAAGAGGGTTCCGTGGGATATGTTCTTACGAAGAATTTCATTGATCTCAAGTTTGAAGGAAAGCTTTTCCCCGTCAACATCCGGAAACCCCAAGTCTTAGGGCTTAAGGCCTATCCGAGTGTCGACCTGATACCTGAACCAGTAGACCTCGCGATTATAGCTACGCCGAGCAAAACCGTGCCAGACGTTCTTGAACAATGTGGAAAGGCAGGGATAGGCAGCATAATCATAATTTCAGCCGGCTTCAAGGAAATTGGGCCTGAAGGCAAATTGCTTGAGCAGAGAATTATCGAAATCAAGAAAAAGTACAACATGCGCATCGTAGGACCCAACTGTCTAGGTGTGATCCGCCCGAGCAATCGCCTTAATGCAACTTTCTTAAACAGAATGCCCAAGTCCGGCAACATAGCCTTCATATCGCAGAGTGGAGCGCTCGGCTCGGCCATCCTTGATTGGGCAATACACGAAAACATAGGTTTCAGCAACTTTGTGTCGTTGGGTTCAATGATTGACGTCGATTTCGGTGACCTTATCGACTACTTCGGCACTGACCCTAAAACAAGAAGCATCTTGATGTACATAGAAGGAATAACTCAAGCCAGAGAATTCATGAGTGCCGCAAGACACTTCGCAAGAACCAAACCCATAGTTGTGGTCAAGGCTGGAAAATTCGCTGAAAGCGCCAAAGCCGCTGCGTCCCATACTGGTTCATTGACGGGCGAAGACATGATCTATGACAAGGCGTTCAAACGTGCTGGAATTGTGCGGGTGGACGAAATCGCCGATCTCTTTAACTGTGCTGAGGTCCTTGGCACTCAGCCTTTGCCGCAAGGTCCCAACCTCGCAATAATCACCAACGCGGGCGGACCAGGGGTGATGGCAACAGACGCCTTGATCGCTCAAGGTGGAAAATTGGCAAGGCTTGGCGAGAAGACGATGGAGAAACTGAACAGTGTTCTCCCCCACTATTGGAGTCGAGGGAATCCTATTGACATCTTGGGAGATGCCAAGGCCGACAGGTTCAAAGCGGTGGTTGAAGCCTGCTTAGACGATCAAGACATCGATGGAATCCTGATTATATACACTCCTCAAGCAGTCGCTGAACCTGTCGAGGTTGCAAAGAGCATCGTAGACCTCTACAAGAGCAGAGGCTTTCATAATAAGACAATCCTTACGTCGTTCATGGGTTACGGAGTGGTAGAAGATGCAAACCGCATTTTCAATCAGAACAACATTCCCACATACTCTACTCCTGAACAGGCAATCAAGACGTACCGTTACATGTATCAGTATAAACGCAACCTAGAACTGCAATACGAAACTCCTGAAGAGTTGCCAGTAGACGTTGTGCCACCAAAACGTCCTTTGATGGTGATAATGAGGAACGTCGCGACTGAAAACCGTGAAATAATGAATGAGCTGGAAGCTAAAACGTTCCTAGAATACTATAATCTGCCAGTGGTCAAGACAAGAGTGGCTCAGAGTGAAGACGAAGCTGCATTTCAAGCCGCTCAGCTGGGTTACCCGGTAGTTTTAAAGATACTCTCTCCCCAAATAGTGCATAAGACCGAAGCCGGTGGCATAGTACTTGACCTCAACAGCGAAACAGAAGTCAGAAACGCCTTCAACCACATCCTGAAGGCAGCAAAGGAATACGATCCAAATGCTCAAATTCTGGGCGTAACCGTGCAACAGATGGTTAAGAAACAGGGCTACGAAGTCATAATAGGTGCAAAAGCTGATCCGCTCTTTGGCCCAGTGATGCTTTTCGGAATGGGCGGAGTCGGAGTTGAACTTTTCAAAGATTTCGCGATTGGAATTCCCCCACTAAATCAGACCCTAGTGCGGCGAATGATGGAGGAGACGAAGGTGTATCAGCTTCTGAAGGGATACAGGAACGTTCCACCAGCTAACATCAAGCTTCTCGAGGAGATACTGGTGCGTTTCAGTCAGATGCTTGTCGATTTCCCACAGCTCAAGGAAGTCGATATCAACCCCCTCTTCATCAACGAGAAGGAAGCGGTCGTCCTAGACGCCAGAATCGTCATCGACAGAGAACGCGTCTTCAAGAGGTTTGAGCCACACGAGCATCTGGTGATCACCCCATACCCCAAGAAGTATGAAACAATGTGGAAACTCCGAGACGGAAGGACAGTATTGCTGAGGCCAATAAAACCAGAAGACGAGCCCCTATGGATGGAAATGTTCCAGAACTTCTCCGAAGAATCAATTCGCTACCGATTCTTCCAGATAATCAAGGACACGCCCCACGAAACCAGAGTCCGCTACTGCAACATTGACTATGACAGAGAAATAGCAATCGTTCCAGAATTGACAGAAAACGGGCGCAAGAAGATTCTAGGTGTTACTCGAGTCAGCATTGAACCAGACGGGAAGAAAGGAGAAATAGCCTTCATAACTGCTGATCCATGGCAAGGCCTCGGATTGGGCACAAAAATGGTTGACTATGCAATTGAAATATGCAAAGACATGAAACTCGATACTGTCTATGCCATAATACTTCAAGACAACTATAGAGCCATCGCCTTGATGAAGAAAATGGGCTTCACAACTCAAAACCAGGATGACGGAACTGTGAGAGCCACACTGGACCTTATGGAAGAAGAGAAAACGGTGTGCCCTGAAATAGCCCCTCCTCCTTCGCCAGCTTTAACGGAGAGTTCTGTGACAAAGAATGATGTGAAGCAGCAAACGCGAGAAGCAGCAACTACCTGATTGAAGCTACGGGTTCGTGCCTAGGACTCAAGGCATGAGCCTTTTGTTTTTCAACCACACTTTGGCAAGTTCTTCGTAGTTAGGAAAAGCCTTTCTCAGTATGGGAATATACATGTGCATTTCATCGTCACTCATGTATTGGAACTGGTACTCTCCCATGTAAGGCGCAGGCTCGCCTTCTCTTGTCACAAATTCCACATGCATGAAGGGATCCCCGCGCTTTATTGTGATCGGATGATGATCGTTACTGAGATTGACGAGTTCTAGAGCCAACCTTCCGACAAAGCCACTGTGAACCTTCGCCGCATTTAGGAAGGACAGCCCCATTCTTCCGTATTTGCTCTTGGCAGTCAGGTGAGAAACATAGTTCGGCGGAGTGAAAATGACCTCGTGTGAAATGAGGTTTCTATGCTCCAAGTAATGAAGAGTTGTTTCCTCCCTGACCGTGAGTATGTATCCATCACCATCCAAGAGATTGAAGTCGTAGGGATAAATCACCTTATAGTCGTCTATGAGCTCTTTCACTTTGTCTTTACCTAGGACGCACATTCACAGATGCCCTCAGCACTTTCGTAGCATTACTGAGACTCTGTTGTTATATAGTTTTTGACAGCAGAATAGTGAACCGTGAAAAGCTCATGCGATGTGCTTACTGTGATCAAGATGCTGTTTGCAAGTGCAGTTCTTGTAAGAGATTACTCTGCTCCAAGCACCTTCGAATAGGCACTGTCTGCCCAGAATGTACAAGAAAAACAAGACTGACGTGTGCCATTAAATCTGCCGTGCCTGACGACAGGGAGACTATTCGGAAATTCGCCAGGCAATTTTGGGGCGAAGAAGAGCAGCTGGCTTTCGGTCAATTCTTCAGAGTAGCTGACTTGCCAAGCTATGTTGCCAAGAGGAAAAACGAGGTTTTGGGTTTCATTTCAACGACGGATGTCGACGATTCAACCATAATCGTCGCCCTCGCCATCCTGCCCAAATACCAAGATTCCGGCATAGGAACAGCATTGATAAATGTAGTTGAGAGGGAAACCAAGCGCAAGAAGAGGAAGAGACTGCTTGTTTCTACCTCAAACGATGACCTGCCAGCATTGGCATTTTATCAGAGTCAAGGGTTTCAAATCTATGAGGTCAAGCCGGGTGTCATAGCCGAGAAGCATGGGAAAATTCTGGAAGGAATCGGAGGATTGCCAATAAGAGACGAGTTGCGCTTGCGCAAAACCTTTGATCCTTAACGATGTCTGACAGCGAGCTATTCCATGTGTGAAAAGATTTGCAGAAGAACCGTGGAGATTTTGTTTGCTGAGTTCTGAAGCGTTCTGGTCAGTCCTTCGCCAAACTCGGTCTTCTCAGGTTCTATCAGTAACAACGCGACTTTTGCTCTTGTTGTGTTCGCTAGATAGTCACAGAATATTCTCAGGGGAAGCATGTGCGTTGAGATGGCAGGCGTTGAGATCAATTCTTCAGGTCTTACAAGTCTGGTTTCACCAGGCGCGACGCCCAAGATTGCCGCATCTATGAGTAGAACATGCGTCGGATCAAAAGCGACTATTGTCTGTAAACTATTTTCAGGCACTGTTTCGCATTCTATTAGCAGTATTTTGTCAGAAGTCTGGCCTGACAGGTTCTGGACAACTTTCATTCCTACGAAGTCGTCCATTCGCAGTGGATTACCTATTCCGGCCACAACAACTTTGCGGGCTTTTGATAACCATTTCTTCAGTTCTTTCTCGGTGTTGTACTGCGCCTTTCTTTGCAAAATAGACCGCCAGAAAAATTCGCAGAAGGATAGGAGAGAAAAATCATCTTTTTATGGTCTGGATCAGCTTCTTGGTGTGATCGTAGACTTCAAGTTTCAGCGGCATCTGTCCTACTGCATAATGCGTGGCACATCCGAAGCATGGGTCGTAGGCTCTGAAAGCCATTTCAACCATGTTCAGCATGCCTTGTTCCACTTTGCCCCCATGGATCACTCCTTTTGCAGCATCGCGGACGGACATGCATATTGCAGGGTAATTGTTGGTTGTCGCGACGATCAGGTTCACGTCCTTGACTAATGCATCTTTGTCAAGCACGTAGTGGTGGTACAGCGTGCCTCTTGCGGCTTCAACAACGCCCACGCCTTCTCCTGGTTCGCCGGGTTTTGCACGGACGTTTGTGCTTGTTATCTCGGGGTCTTTGGCGAGTTCCAGTGTTCGTTCTGTGGCATAGAGGAGTTCAATCAATCGTGCCCAGTGGAACGCGAGTGTTCCATGCACTGGTTTGCCGCCGAGGGTCTTGTACATTTCATCGTATTCAGCTTGAGCGAGAGGCGTAGTCATGCCGTTTGAAGCGTTCAGTCTTGCAAGCGGACCTACGCGGTAGACGCCGCTTTCTGAACCATATGTCAGGCCTTTCCATCCAATCTTTTTCAGATATGGGAATTTGGAATAGCTCCATTGTTCAACATGTTCTGCAATGTGAGTCTGGTAGTCTTTGGGTTCAAACTTCAGAATTTCCTTTGCTGTTGGGTCGACCACTCTTATTTTGCCGTCGTAAAAGTTGACTTTGTTGTGTTCGTCAACCAATCCCATATAGTAGGTTTTCATTGTGTAGGCGTCGCTTTTGATCATGTCAACATATTTGGGGTTGCCCAGTACGATGTCGTGGAATATTTTGAGCGTCAACTTTGCGAATTCGACAGAGGACGCCGCCATCTTTTCTATTTCTTGTCTGCCTTCTTCACTTAGGGGCTTAGAAATTCCTCCGGGCAATCCGCATACAGGGTGAGTTGCCTTGCCCCCGAGTATCTCGGTTATTTTTTGACCGTATGCTCTGTGCTTTATGACTTCTTTGGCTACATCCATGCCGGCTTTTTCGATCACGCCTAAGATGTTTCGTTTCTCAGGCGGGGCATCTGGGCCGACTATGAAGTCAGGTCCGCCGAGGAAATAGAAGTGAAGTGTATGATCATATATGACGTAGCCGGTGTACATCATCTCTCGAAGTTTCTTTGCTGCAGAAGGTGGTTCAACATTAAAGGCAGCATCCAAAGCCTTGACCGAAGCGAAATGATGTGCTACAGGACAGACTCCACAGATGCGGGTTGTCAAAAGCGGCATTAGTTCGGCTCTTCTGCCGATGCAGAACTTCTCAAATCCTCTGAGTTCCGGAATCTTGAGGTATGCGTTTTCAACTTCGCCAGCATCGTTCAGAAATATGGAGATGTTTCCATGTCCCTCGAGTCGCGTGATCGGGTCTATAGTTATTTCTTTCATTCTTTCATCACTTTCCTTCTGAGAATTGACGATGGCAACGAGTACATGTAAAAAGTCCCAACCGGATCTTTGATTTGACTCATGAGCTTTTCAACCTCTTCGTCAGTGTAGTGTTCTTGCTCAGTTTCAAGGCCCATTATTGACGCCAAAGCGCTGAGCATCGCCGCACCCTGTTCAGGCGCATTCGGACACGGACCCCCGCATCCTGTGCAAGGCATGTCAACGTTCAGACATTGTGCGCCGCATCCGCTTCGTGTTGCCGGGCCGATACAAATTATTCCCTGCTCAAGTAAGCACCGTTCAGGTTCGGGTGCTTTCTCATAAACGCGATATATCTTGTTTATGCGTTTGTTCTCTTTCTTCCTCGGGCATTCATCACAGACTGACTTCATAGGAGCAAGCACTGAACCCTTGGGCGGAAGTTGGTTCTTGGCAATTGCATCAATAGCATTCAAAACCAGTTTGACTGGCGGCGGGCATCCTGGAAGGTAGTAGTCAACGTCTACTGTTTGCCCGAGAGTCCTGACGGTATCGTAGAATTCAGGTAGTTTCAGAGAACCCTCTTTAACCTGCGTCTTGGTTTGGGGAACAGTTTTCTCTGGATTTGTTATGTGTGTGCCCAAGTAGACATGCTCAAAGATTTCTTTTCTATTGTTCAAGTTGGCCAGCCCGGGGACGCATCCCTCATGGGCGCATGAACCGAAGGCTACGAGGACTTTTGACTTCTTTCTTAACAGTTTAGCCATGTGTTCCTGCTCTTCGCTTCTGATAGAGCCGTTGAAGAAGCAAACGTCAATGTACTTGTCAGGCATCGCCTCAACATCTTTGTATTTGACGTCCATGGCCACGGGCCAGAAGACGATATCTGCAATGTTTACAACGTCAAGTATCTTCTCGTTTATGTCTAGGACGGCGATTTCGCATCCGCCACAACTGGCAGCCCAATAGAACCCTAGTTTTAACTTCTCTGTTACCATCTTACTTTTTCTCCTCCACCTTGTTAAGCAATTTCGAAACGTCAACCCTAAGCTCACTGAACGCTAGCTCGGCAGGTTTCATGCCCATTGCTAAACCCAGCAGTTGAGGATAATGCAGCACTGGGATTCCATAAACCTCATTAAACATCTTTTCAATTCTCAACTCGTTTGTATCATACATGATGTGGCAGAATGGGCAGATAGTTATCATGGCTTCCGCTTCTACAGCCTTCACGTGATTTAACTTGTCGCGTGCGAGCTGCAAAGCAACTTTGTCACTCACTCCTACGCTTGGTGCGCCGCAGCATTCGGTCTCATCCATGTAATCCAAGCAGGTCGCACCTGTTGCTTCAATCAAAGCCTTTAGCGTTTTAGGGTCTTCGGGATCGTCAAACCCGATGAACTCTTTAGGCCTCAGAATGTGACATCCGTTATGCTCTGCAACTTTGAGCATGGTAAGCGGTCTGGTCACTGCGTTCTTGATTTTTTCAAGCCCCACATCCTCGACCATCAACTGCATAAAATGTTTCACATTGGAAGTTCCCTTAAACTGCAAGCCACTGTCTTTCAGGTGGCTGTTTATGTCATCCCGAAGTTCCTTGTTTTCCTTCAGCATTTTATTGACTTTCTTCAGAGTTCCGGCACATCCTGGGCACAGCGTCGTGATGTCTAATCCTTCCCGTTCGGCCAACGCCAGGTTTCTAGTAGCCAAGATTAGCATCATTTCGTGGCTTACCGGATCCAGTGGCAGACCGCAACAGTTGAATTCGGGCATCTCGTGGAGTTCAACGCCTAGCTTACAAAGAACCTTGCGTGCTGAGATTTCAAAGGCGCTCACACGATAGGGAATTGCGCATCCTAGAAACATGAGATACTTCAGACTGGCCATTTCACTCACCTTTCTTTCCTAAGTGTTTCAAGAAATGGACGTTGCAAAGCGATTTGCTTATGCTGTCAGTATTTCCTTTCGGCAGTGGCGGTAATCCTAGTTGCTCCCTCTTCCTCACTCTCAATTCAGGAATCTTGTACGCATAACCTGATTCAAGAATGCTTGAACACTGCTCTTTGAAAACCTCAGGCACACACCCTTGCTCTGCGGCCAAGTTTCTCAGTACGCGTATGACGCTCGCCACTTCAACGTCTTGCGGACATCGGTCTGTACACGTGAAGCATGCGGCGCACAACCATAGGGTGTCGCTGTTCAACACTCTATTTCTGAGGCCAAGTTGAGCCATCCGTATGATCTGTCTCGGCCTGTAGGTTTCGCTAAACCTTGCAACAGGGCAGTCTGACGTGCATGTTCCACATTGGAAGCATCTCATCAGCTTCTCGCCGCCGTGCATCTTTGAAATTTCATACTTGAATTTTGGATCCATTTCTGAGGCTTTGATCGTTTTCTTCTCTGCTTGCATGATTACTTTTGAACCTCCTTACTTGTCTGAGGGATAGGCCCAAGCCTTTTTACCTCATCTACCATGTCGCGCACTACGGCGGCAAACTTGTCTCCTTCGCTTGCTGAAATCCATTCCAGCCGGAGACGTTCAGATTCGATTCCGAAATCCTTCAGAACAGTCCTCAATAAGGTTATCCTGCGCAGTGCCTTGAAATTGCCGCTGATGTAATGGCAGTCCGATGGCAAGTGGCAACCGGCGATTAGAACGCCGTCTGCACCGTCTTTAAAAGCCTCCAGCACAAAAGCAGGGTCTATTCTGCCACTGCACATTACACGTATGATCCTTATGTTAGGAGGGTACTGTATCCTGCTCACACCTGCCAGGTCAGCACCTGCGTAGCTGCACCAATTGCAGAGGAAACCGATAATTCTTGGTTCAAAACCGTTATTTCCGCTCATGCCTTTGCCTCCGTCAACGCAGCCTCAACCTGCGCCAATATTTCCTCCGTTGTGAAATGTCCCATCATGATAGCCTTGGTCGGACATGCTGTTCCGCATGCGCCGCAACCCTTGCATAAAGCTTCAATCACGTGTGCGATAGGTTTGCCCTCCTTTTCCTTAACTTCAACTGCATTGTAGGGACACAGATATTCACAAATTCTGCAACCGCTACATAAATCTTCAGATACGTTTGCAACAATTCCTTCCATCTCAAGCTTGTCCTTGGAGAGTATAGTTGTTGCTCTAGCAGCTGCTGCGCATGCCTGGGAAATACTTTCGTCTATGTATTTTGGTGAATGAGCCATGCCGCAGAGGAAAACGCCGTCTGTGGCAAAGTCTACGGGTCTAAGCTTCATATGCGCTTCCAAGAAGAAACCGTCTTTGGTTAGTGGCACCTTTAGCATTTCTGCCAAATGCTTGTTGTCGGCATTCGGAATTGTTGCTGCGCTCAGAACGACGGTGTCAGGTTCAACTTCAACTTCCTGGCCGAGGACAGGCTCCCAGAAGGCAACGCTGAGTTTCCCTCCTTCCTTCAGGACTTGTGGCTTTCTCTCGTCATCATAGTTGATGAAAAGGACTCCTTTCATTGCAGCTTCACGGTAATAGTCTTCTTTGAGACCGTAAGTGCGCATGTCTTTGTACAGGATGTACACTTCAGTTTCGGGGCTTGTTTCCTTAATTTTCAAAGCGTTTTTTATGGCTTGTCCGCAGCAGATTCTTGCGCAGTTTGGTCTTTCCTCGTTTCTTGCACCGATACATTGTATCATCAGAACGCTCTTGCCTTTGAACTGGTCTTTAGACAGTTTCTCTTCCAGCTCATGTTGGGTCATGATTCTTTGATCTTGGCCATACAGGTATTCTTTAGGTGTATATTCGGTTGCTCCTGTGGCTACTATGACTATGCCGTGTTCGATTTCCTTTTCTCTGCCGTTAGTCTGCTTGATCTTCGACTTGAAGTTGCCTACAAAGCCGTAGATGCTTGTGACTTCGGCACCAGTGTAAGCGTGTATTTTCTTTTGGCCCATGACTTCCTTAATCAAAGTTTCAAGCTTCTCTTTTGGGCTTGTCTTCTCTCCCAGCAGATAATGAATATTACGAAGATGCCCTCCTAGCTCCGTTTCCCTCTCAACCAGGTGCACCTCGAATCCCTGTTTCGCAAGCTCCAAAGCCGCCGTCATGCCTGACACGCCTCCTCCAATTATCAGACCGACTGGTGTGACGTTTATCAACGGCTTCTCCAGCGGTTTCAGAAGCCTAGCCTTGGCAACGATCGACCGGACAAGGGCTTTGGCTTTTTCAGTTGCTTCTTTCGGCTCATGCATGTGAACCCAGCTACACTGATCTCGAATGTTAGTCATCTCAAACAGGTATGGGTTCAACCCTGCTTCTTGCACGGTTTCTTTGAATAAAGGTTCATGCGTACGAGGAGTGCATGAAGCAACGATGACACGATTAAGGCTGTTCTGCTTTATCGTCTCAGCAATAAGCTTCTGAGTGTCCTGAGAGCATGTGTAAACGTTCGCTTCGGCATAAGCAACGTTAGGCAGATTCTTTGCATATTCTACGACTTGGGGAACGTTGACTACTCCACCGATGTTAATTCCACAATGACAAACGAAGACTCCTATACGGGGCTCCTCCTTGCTAACATCTCTTGCAGCAGGGTACTCCTTCTTTTTGACCAGCTTGCCTCTCTCGTCTGCGACGATGCTCATGGCCTTTGATGCAGCTCCACTTGCCTGGGCAACGCTTTCGGGAATATCCTTTGGGGCTGAGAAAGCTCCACACACAAAGACGCCTTCCTTTGAGGTTTCGACTGGGGAAAATGTCTGTGTATCGCAGAATCCGTATTTGTCGAGTTTAATACCCATGCACGCAGCAAGCTTCTCTGCATCCTTCGGTGGGGTCATCCCAACTGACAGGACAACCATGTCAAATTCCTCTTCTTTGGGCGTCTCATTTTCAACGTATTGAACAAACAAGTTCTTCGTCTTCGGATCTTCAGTTACTGCGGCCACTCGGGACCTCACGAACCGTATTCCCCACTCTCCTTGGGCGCGTTCGTAATAGGCGTCAAACTCTTTTCCATAAGAACGCATGTCCATGTAGAAGATTGTGGGATCCAGTCTCGATGGCGTGTGCTCTTTGGCTATTACTGCCTCCTTCATCCCGTACATGCAACATGCAGCTGAACAATATTTGTTTCCAATTTGATAATCTCTTGAACCGACGCACTGAATGAATGCTATCTTCTTTGGAATTTCACCATCCGACGGCCTTAAAACAAGCCCACCATACGGGCCAGAAGCGCTCAGAATGCGCTCAAATTCTATACTCGTCACAACGTTGGGACATCGTCCATAACCGTATTCGCTCTTCAGACGGGCATCAAACGTCTCAAAACCTGGTGCAAGAATTATTGAGCCGACTTTGAGGGTTACTTCACTTTCTTTCTGCT
>CAYNQC010000009.1:0-26108 GCA_964399235.1 uncultured Candidatus Bathyarchaeia archaeon
TTGAAGGCAAGCCTCAGATCACTCGCCACAAAACTGATGCTCTGCTTAACGGTCCAAGCACTCTCCGGTCGATAGTGAATGCAATAGGGGTCATAAGTAGCAATCACGACGTAGCCTTTGCCGCAAATCCATGACTTAATGTAAGAATCCTCGTAAGTGTTCAGATAGAACGGTATGCGTATGTCTTTGACGGCTGCGCTTCGCACCAGCAGATCATGTGTTCCTCCTCTCTTCTCGAAAATCTTCATTGTTATTCGTTCAAACAATTTCAGAAGCCGCATATTCCTCAGCACAGACCAAATCTCGATTCCCCAAACCGCGCCGACATTGGCGTTTATGATCTTCTCCGCCTTGGCAAACCAGTCTTGACAGAGGATGACGTCGCTGTCCACAAACATGAACCAGTCAGTCTTCACTTTTTCTATGGCAATCTGCCTCGCAGTTCCCCTTGTTCCGCCGTCCTGAATAACCGTCACATTGCCGTATTTTCTATGGAACTCCCCGACAATTCCCAAAGTAGCGTCAGTTGAATAGCCATCGATAACAATCAGATTGTTCACCGGCACATTTCTGTAAACGGAAGACAGACATGCTCTCAAAAGGCGCTGACTATTCTTTGTAAGCATCACCACATCTATAGGACCCATACTTTGTGCCTTCATCGTTCATCGCCGAAAGCTTGAAATCAGACCAAGGATTTCCTGCTTTTTTGAAGATTCAATTTGACTGTAGTTCCTATTTTCTGAAGAGTCTACCTTTATATAGGATTTCCTCATATTTCGAATTTGTCGAAAAAAGACGCAATTTGTAGATAAGGTTCAACCAAGAGGCGCTGGAATCACGTGGTAATGTCTCTCAGCAAGGCTCGCAGCATTGCTATTCGATCTCTTACTCCTAACAGACCCTACCACGCACAGTGGATGCTGACAAGAAAGTGCAACTTCCGTTGCAGGGGATGCAATGTCTGGCGCGAACAAGACGACAAAGAATTGCCAACCCAAGAAGTGAAAAGAGGACTGGACATTCTTCGAGACCTCGGAGTTGTAGACCTTGTCCTTTCGGGAGGCAACCCTCTACTGAGAGAGGACATAGGAGAAATAATACAATACGCCTCACGATATTTCATAACCACAGTATATGACAATGGCAGCATGGCCCTGAAGAAGAAACAGGCACTGCAGTACGCTGATCTCGTTGCCATTTCGATCGACAGCCTTGACCCTCAGAAGAACGACTACATCAGAGGCGTCAAAGGTGCCTGGAAGAACGCGATGAAAGCCGTTGAAGAACTTCGCAAAGAAGGCATCTCGGTCGGAGTATCCCCCACGATATCCCAGTTGAACATTCACGAAATTCTGGATTTCACAAGATACTTCCTTAGTAAGGACGTTCCGATCTGGTACTGTCTCTACTCTTACGACTCAGGGGGCAGCGGAGACCACCTTTTCAAAATTGGCAAAAAAGTTGATGAATTCGCGATACTTGACAAGGACAAGATGGTCGATATATTCGACTCTTTGGCTGCGATCAAGAAGAAGAACAGCAACATTTTAATGACGACGAAATTGTTGAAGGCGATAAAGGAATATTACCTCACGGGTGAAAGACCGTGGGAATGCCGTGCTTTCCAAAACTTCTTCATGATTGATCACGCCGGCAGGGTGGCTGGATGCCATCTGCATGATCCGACGACGACCATTTTTGACTTGCCCCGAAAGTGGAACAGTCCAGAAATGAGAAACCTCCGAAAGAATTACAGCAAATGTACGCAATGCACCTACATGTGTTACATTTTCTATTCTCTTCATGGAAGCGTTCTCGCCAACCTTCAGATGGTTCAGGAACAATGGCGCAACGCTAAGCTTATTCTGAAGAAGAAACCCCCAGCGCAACTGGCTTGGATGCGCAGGGCGACGGGGAAATGAGCGTCTAGCTCTTTTCAGAAACTGCTTCTATGTCAATCAGGCGATCAAGCTGTTTCCAGACGAGGACCAAGTCTTTCGAGGTTTGTTTGACGTCAGTGTCTTCAAGCTGGAACACGTCGTGGTCTGCCATGCAATCGCTCATTAGTGTTCTAGGTTTCGGTTTGTTTAAATATTTTGCGGGGCGACTTAAGTCTTAATGCGCGAGAAAAGGGTTCGCGGCAACGCCAACTTAGGAATTGCAGATAACAAGCATGCATGTTTCAGAAGAAAGACACTCTTGGGTCACAGCAAGACGCGCGCGCCAAGAGTTCTCATTAAGACTCAATACTTGCGACACAGCGTCGAAGACCAGATCAGAGAACGTTCAATAACGGAACAGGTCTGGAGGGTGTTCTAAAGGACGACGTTCTCTATGATCAGGCATAGAATTTGAAATACTTCTTCTGCGGAAAGCGTGTCAGTGTCCAATATGAAGTTGAAGGGGGCGAAATCCTCGCCTAGACTGAACCCATACATTTTTTTGTATATATGTTTCGTCTGTTTTTCTTTCTGTTTCAGGGCTTCCAAAGCTTCTTTAAAAGGCATCTTGTCTCTTCCCGCGATTCTCTTAGCCCTATCTTCCACCGATGCCTCCAACCATATTTTGAAGCCTCTCTTGAGAAGCCAAGGCATGGTCCAACTGTCCAACACAGCATTTCCTCTGTGAGCCATTTCCAAGAGTTTCTTATCAACAGTTCGATCGAACCGCGGGTCTTTTCCACGTTTTTCGAGGAAACGCATTCCTTCTTTGCTTTCCCACCAACCACGTTCAAGCGGACGGTAACCTTCTTCCAGCGCCAGCGCCATCAAAGCGTCTCCGCCCGAGAAATAGTTCAAGTCATATTTCTGGGCTATCTTCTTTGCCAGAGTGCTTTTCCCACTTCCCGCCATCCCGCAGACGCATATTGACAATGGCTTAATCTTCTTTTCTTTGGTTTTTGAAGGAGAATTCATAGCATCCCTGAAAGTCGGGTTCAAAGCTGTCTTGCAGAATCTCTCAGCGCGTTCTTGAGACAATTATGACAGAGCTGACCGCCGTAGAGACGCCAGATCTTCTTTCTGGTTCGATTAGACTTTCGCGATTCCAAGGGAGAACTGTTCGAAACTCCTGCCAGCAGTTGACCGCAAAGACTACACCTTGAGGGCGCACTGGACTCACCTTTGAATTGTGTTCCCGTGTCCCCGCCTGGCAGAGGCTTCGTTACGCGTATTCTGCTACGAGTACGTTCACTGGGTCTTGGCATATCATTCACTTACCTCGGTCAGTCTGAAAACATGTGAAAACACCGTGCCGAAAAGCAGGGAGCTCAACAAATACCACCAAACGAGCGAACTGTTGAAAAGGGGTATTGGAAGGTCCGCGCCGACTCCTGGAAAAATGGCTATTGGAAGACCGCTGTAAAATCCGCCTAGCAGCTGCCACATCAGAAGCAAGGGAATCAGGAACAGAAGCGAAACTTTCATCGAGCTCCACATCATCTTGGTCTGAAGCTGCATTATGTACTGCTGCCGCTTCATGAGTTTCTCTATGGCTTTTTTGTCGTTCTTACGCCGCGCCTCTCGCAACTCCTTGTTCCAGTCGTTGACTTCTGTCCTTGCAACCTTTGACTTCTCCGGGTTTGTTAAAAGACGGTTCACCAAGCTTGTCAGCAAGGAAATCAATGCTGCCAAGCCAAGTATGAAAAAGGTCGCGTAGGGAATCTGCTGTAGTATCGGCGGAAGTATATCCAATGCAATAGGCATCATGCCTTTATCACATCCAAAGCTCTTAGTATCTCTTTCGCCGCCTCTTCAGGTTTTCCCTCAGCATTCACAACCACTTTCACAGGAACACATGCAAACACTGCGCATGCGCCTGCAATGGCCCTTGAAAAGGCAAGCTCTTCTTTAACCGACGCCTCCAAAGCAGCGTCCCTTTTTCTACTCACATCTTTCATTCTTCTTGAAGAGATTTCAGCAGACTGAGCCTCGACAAGAACGAGCACATCAGGTTTCAATATTCCCAGGTTGTTCGTCGACAAGCCGGGAAAATACCCTTCGGGAGTTTTGATCGACATGTGAGTATCGATGATGGTCAAACCTTTCAACCGCTTCGCTTTTTCAGCAACCGCCTCAGCTACCTGTCTCTGCAGGATGCGCTGAGTATCAATGCTATCCTTCCGCATCTCGTCCCTTCTCAAGGATCTTCCAGATTTCTCTAGGATGCCCATCATGACTGTGCCATAATTGATCACATTCACCTGGACTCCAGCGTCCTTGGCAAACTTTTCGGCAAAACCGCAAACAGTGGTCTTTCCAGTTCCAGGTATCCCAGTAACAATTACAATCTTGTCCATAGGGCTATTCCCCGAACAGGCGTCTAAATGCAGGATACATTTCAGCCGCTCTTTCCCGCATGAGCACTTCATAGTACTGGTAGATTATGCCCACGGAAAGAAGGATGCCCATTCCCGAACCGAAGACGCCGAAGAAATCTGTAACGCCGGCTATCAGTCCAACCACAATGCCGCCAAGAACAGTCACGGCTGGGATATAACGTTTCAGAATTGATTCCACAGCTTTTCCCGACCGTCTATACCCCGGAATCTGCATTCCAGCATCAACCAGTTGGTTAGCTACCGTTGACGGTCCCAAGCCACCAACTTCGAGCCATGTCAACGAGAAGACCACACAGAAGACCACAAGTATTCCGAGGTAACCAATGGCTCTAGCGGGGTCACCCATCACGTCTGTGAAAGCGCGAGGCGCCGTTACGAATTTCACAAGACCTCCCGTGATCTCAATTGTGGGCTGTCCACCCTCAGGTGTCACTGTTTGGAACGTTCCCAAGAGGTTGAACCAGAAGTTTGTGTTGTTACGGTTGAAAGAGCTCCAGAAGAGTTGAGAAAAGAAATACACATTGGCGAACAAAGCTGATGCAAAAATCACAGGCAGATTAGAAACGTAAAGCAGCTTTATTGGGTATCTGCTTCGGTAACCTTTGTAACCCGCGTAAGACGTTGGCAACTCAACCCTGACGCCTTCCATGTAGATTATGATGAGGAACGCCAAGATCGTGGCTATCAATCCCATCAATGATGGGTTTTGACCTCTCAGCCAAATGTCTGAGAAAGGTTGCCCTCTACTCACGACTTCGCCTAACGCGAAGAAGAAACCGTAGCTCAAACCATGTGTGTCGGCTATATCTCCCACGCCTGGCAACGGTGTGAATGCTTGCCAGAATATGTTCTGTGCCACACCGGCCATTATGAATAAGCTGATGCCGCTGCCAAATCCCCATCCCTTCTGGACCAGCTCATCAAGCAGCAATACTACAATGCCTGCGGCTATCAACTGCAGAAACACAATCACGACTGTGGTGCCGCCAAGCGATCCATACATGCCACCAATTATGTAAGCAGACGCCTGCACGCCTGTGAGGACGATGGAGAACACTTTGCTGGCAGAAGTGAACAACCCCCTGTCCTCAGAGTCACTCATATTGGCTTGAATGATTTGTGAGCCGACTAACAACTGCAATATTAATCCTGCTGTTACTATGGGGCCTATTCCGAGTTCCATGAGGCTGCCGCGGCTGGAAGCAAAGATTATCCTCAATGCAGCAAGTTCTCCCAGCGCGCTCTTTTGGATCCCGAAAAGCGGAACTTCGGACATGACTAGGAAAATGATCAAAACGAGAGCTGTCCAGAACAGTTTTTCGTTGAAGCGGACTCTGCGTTCTGGAACTTTTATTTCTGGTAGGATCCTTGCAACAGGTTTGAATAACGAAAGAAATCTGCCGGCCATGGGCTAACCGTTACTCTCCAGCTTCCTGTTTCTCTTCCAGGATTTCCCCGCCTGCTTCTTTGACTTTTTCGGCCGCCGACTTTGAGAATGCAGGTACTTTCACAATAAGAGGTTTGGTTATTCTGCCAGAGCCTAATAGCTTGGTGTATCCATGGCTCTCTAGGTCTACAAAGAACTTGCCGTTCTCTCGTTCCACCCACAGCTTTTCTGCTAGTCCATCAAGTGTCCCAACGTTTATGACGTTCATTTTCTGTTTGAGACTCTTCGGCGAAGTGAAACCTGTCTTGCCGTAGTAGTCTGGCTCATATTTGATAATGTAGGACCACAGGGCTTTGTGGCGCCCAGGGTTTCGATGGCCTTTTCCACCGGTTCGTCTGTGTTGACCTACCCTACCCCAGCCTACGGTTCTTGAACCCCGTTTTTTCCTTGTCTTCCTAAGGTCATGCGGCATTTTCCTAACCTGCTATTTTATTCACAGCTTCCTGTTCAAGCGCTTTTTTCAACCGTATTTCAAGGACGCCATTCTTATAGGTTGTGCATACGGTGTTGGGAATCACTCTCTTTGGAAGATTTAAGCTTTTACGGAACCTACGATCCAACGCTTTAGCAGACAAAATCAGTTTTTGATTTCTGACGTTGATTCTCAAGTTTTCCTTGCTGAAACCTGCAAATTCGGCGAAAACAGCGATCTCATCATCGTCTTCAAGAACATCAATCAGAGGCGGAGGCTCCCTCAAATTCTCTTCAGGGATCTTCTCAATCTTATACTTCAAGCTGGCAACGCGTTTTTTCGCCTTTGGATTCTTGATGCGGAACGTTCTGGGGGTGTTCTTCTCCTTTGTTCTGTTGAAGACTTTGAAGATATTGAATTTCTTCAGGGCCTTTCTGTTTCTCCGCCATTTCGCGCTCAAGCCTACTTCCTCCTCCTACATGGCATTTCAGAAGCAACTATAAAACGTATCGCACACCGAAACTGCAAAACAAGAAAAAGACGGCAAGCGAACTTCTAAAGCATTCGCTTCAGGAGTTCGTCTATCTTTTCCCCGCGGTATCCGAGCGCTCCACCCGAACCGTAACCTTTCTTGATCTTTCCCTTGAAACCCTTAGACGGCGGGTGAAGTCTGAAAAGCGGCTGTATGCCTTTAAGCTTCCAATATTCTGCTCGGCAACTGTAGACTGCTTCTGCCAGATCCTCAAGTGACTTGTACCCCACTTTCTGTGCGTACTCGTCCGTCAGCTTTTTGTCACCTGCAAGCCTTCCTCTTCTATTTATCAGCATGACCACCGTTTCTTTCGAAGGCTCACCGTATGTAATGTAGTCTTTCGCGGTTTTCAACATGCCCAGAAACGCGGGGCGATCATCAACTAGTCCGGCGTAGTTGTTCCTGGGAAGGTGAAGCATCTGCAACGTCTCTCTTGCCTCCATTGAGGCGCTTATAGTTCCGCGAATTCGTACAATGGCCAGGCATTTGCGTGCCTTAGTTTCTTCGCTCAACTATTTCACCCAGTCTGTTGGAGTTATGAGGCTGTAACTCTGCTTCAGTGCGTCAAAGACTGCATATGCGAATGAAGGAATGGTTCTCGTTGAACCGAAACTTCTGGTCCAGCAGTCTTTTACTCCAGCCAACCCGAGAATCACCTTTGCCACTTCGCTTGCCACGAGTCCCAAGCCTCTGGGACCGGGGACAAAAATCACTGTTACGCCTCCTGTTTTCCCCTCTACTTGGAAAGGTATTGAGTGGGGTCTTCCGCATCCGCATTCCCAGCTTCCGCATCCCCGTCTGACCGGAACAATTTTCAGGCGGGCGTCTGTAGCCGCTTTCTCTATTGCATTTCTCACTTGGCTGGCTTTACCAGATCCCAAGCCTATATAGCCGTCTCTGTTTCCCACCGCAACCACTGCTCTGAACCGGGATTTCTCGCCAGCGTCGGTCTGCTTCTGAACCAAGTTTATGTTTATCACTTCTTCCTGAAGGTCGGGTATGAGGGCGTCTACAATCTGGGATTCTCGTATCTGAAGTCCTGCCGTGAAGACTTCTTCAATGGATGTAATCCTGCCTTCTTGAATCATCTTTCCCAACCGTGTTTTTGGGACCCACTGCTCTAGATTTACCGATGATTCTTTTGGTCTGCGGTCTCTTCTTCGTCCTCGTGATGTCAATTCTTATTACCTCTACCTTTAAACGCAGCAATCATTTCCTTCTTGACTTCTTCAACGTGTTTAGCCAGTGTTTCGGGCTTGATGTTCTGCTGGAGATATTTCGAAAACTTTGACTGATATGCTTCAGTGTCAGACGCAAGTTCTTGTGCGTACTTGACGATGTGTTCGCCTTTCATCCTCTTTTCATCTGGCAGTTTCCCCTCACCGTGGGGCACGTTTACCTTTGCATCGACCACTCCTTTGAGCACTGCGAAAATTCTTGCTCCCTTCGTGGGCGGATACAAACCTATGTCAAGAATTGCCTTCTCCGTCCCGTGAGCCTTAGCTTTTAACCCACACAAGAAGCCAGTCAGATAAGCCGCCGGAAGGTTTCCTCTGGGAGCTTTCCACCCGTACTTGACTAATTCCCTACTGTGAGCAGAAACTAAAACCTCATCCCCTTTCGGTTTAGCCACGACTATTTGCGCAATAATATTGTTGATGCTGCTACGAGTCACGAGTCGAGGTTGACCTGAAAGCAGGAATGCTTTTCTGGCATGGTAGTCGGTTTTTCCCTCTCTTCTCCGCCGGAATTTCGTGCAGTAGCGTGAGTTTCGTGCCATTAGCGTTTCCTCCAGAGTTCATGAGTCTTCAGATAGCGTTCCAAATCTGCAACCGACTCGAATCTGCCGCTGGACGCCATGCGGTACAGTTTTTGATAGGCATTTTCAGGGATGGTCTTCTTTGCTTTCAATTCTCGAAGTTTCTTCCTCAGAGCTCTGATCTTGCTCATCCAAGCCCTTTTCTTGGAGACCCTTGCGTGGCCTGTGCCCGTTCTGCTTCCCGGACCGCTTCTTCGGCCTTTTTTCCTCTTTTCGCGCATTATTCGTGCTCTTGCCCGACTTATGCCGGCTACTGGCAACGCTTTGATCACGCCTTCATGGACGAGTCTTCTGACTTCGTCTCTAGTCATAGCTGTCTCAACATCTTCCGTTCTTGCGGGGTCGATCCAGACGCGGTTCTGTCCAACCTTAAGCACCTGTGCTGCAAGGCGACGTTGGCTGTTCAAAGTGGTCATTATTCTGTGCTTCTCCCTTTGCGTTTCTTGGTCTTTTCTTCGACTTTCGATTTCTCCTCTTCAGGTGCTTCCTGTTGTTCATTCGTTTCTTTCTCTGTTTCTGCGGCGTCTTCCTTCTCTTTTTCTTCTTCTGGCCTCTTTGCTAATGCTTTGCCCGCTTGTCCGAGGTTAAGGACGACAATCTTTTTTCTTCTCGCCTCTGCGAGAAGGTCTCCCCTGTTCTTCTTGCCTACCGTGTGGGCTATGCGTATGGCTTGGGTTTTTGGGTCTACTCTGTCCAGTTGTTCAACGTTGTGAACAAGAACTTCTCGGTAACCCGACGGGTGCAGTCCCCTAGAGACTCTTGGTCCTCCATATCCAGCACCAGCAGCAGGAGGCCAGCCTTTGTACATAAGGCGTACTTTATGATCTAATCCTCGAGGGTTGCGCCAATTTTTCTTCAGTCTGACGTATCGCCAGCTTTCAGGTCTGACGAACTTCGGCTTCTTTCCCTTTGCGCGTTCTCTGGTTCTCAACGCTTTCCTGCAGGGCCGTGTCTTTGGCTCTGTCATGCTTCCATTCCCTCGAACTGTTCAAAGACGTAGAGTCCGTCCAAAAAGATGCGCGGGTCTTTTCTCCTGACCTTCGTCGCCTGTTCGACGTTCGCTGCGGTTTGGCTCACATCCTCCAAGTTTATGCCTTGAACTATGACATCTTCACCTTGGATCTTCACTTCAACGTCTCCGATTATCTTGGCTCTTCGCGGACTGCGCTCGCCAGTGAAGTTTTCGATAAGCACAGTCTTTTCTTTAAGCTTGACCGAAATGGGAAAGTGGGAAAAGACAACTTTGAGCTTGTAAGTAAAACCTTTTGTGACGCCGGTAATCATGTTCCGAATATGGGACGCAACCGTGCCCACCAATGCGGCTTCCTTTTTGCGTGGCCATTCGGCCCGTACTCGCACTGTGTTGTCAGCAAGTTCGATTGAGACGGGTTCATGAGAGAAGTTGCGTGTTAGGGTCCCCTTGGGACCTGTGACCTTGACTTCTCTTTCCTCTAAGGCGATCTTCACATCGTCCGGAACTTGAACGGTCTCTGACTTCTCTGGCACCCGCATCGTCAACACCTCTCAGTAAACGAAAGCTATCAGTCTGCCTCCGGTGTGCTTTTCTTTCGCATCTCGGTGCGATATGACGCCTGTCGGTGCCGAGACGACGAGCAATCCAACTTCTCTTGACGGAAGAAACTCTTTCTCCCATTCCTCAAACTGGTCTGTCTTAATCGAAAAGCGCGGTCTTATGGCACCGCACTTGTTTATTCTTCCGAGCAACTGGACCTTGAATTTTCCAGAACGACCGTCATCTATATACTCGAATTCGCCGATGTAGCCATTCAGCTGCATAATTCTCAATACTCGACCCAAAAGTTTAGAGGCTGGACTGATTATGCATTCATGCTTGTTTCGCATTTCATTGTTGATTACGGTTGTCAAACCGTTTGCCAATGTGTCCATCGTGTTTTCCTCTTTCACTCGTACTTGTTGAAGCCGAGTTTTTTGGCTACCTCCCTAAAACAGTGCCGACATAGATATAAATTGTAACGTCTGATTACCGGACCGTAGGATCCGCATCTGCTGCATGGCCTTGCGCCTTTGCCGTATTTTCTCTCTTTCTGTGATTTCTGCTTCCCCATTCATTATCCACCTGTCTAGACGATTTCCACTCCCAAGGTTTCCTTGGCGAACGCCATCGATTCCTCAGGCGTCAGGACATGTTTTGTACCAAGTTTGCTTCTTCTCCTTCTTCGGGTCTTGACGCGGTAGCCCGGTCGGATTACTGATACGCATACATCCATGCCAAAGATGCCCACATCGGGGTCGTATTTCACTCCCGGCAGTTCAATATGCTCTTTTATGCCGAAGGAGAAGTTGCCCTGCCTGTCGAAACATCTCCCTGGCAGCTTCTTGTCAATCACCGGCAAAACCTTGTTTAAGAAATCAACAGCCTTTTCTTTTCTGAGTGTCACGATGCAGGCGATCGATTCGCCTTTTCTTATGTTGAAATCCCTGACTGATTCCTTGGCTTTTCTTCTGCAAGGAGTCTGACCCGCTATTTCCTTCAATACTTTTACTGCTTTCTCAAGCGGTTCTCCAGACTTTCCGACGCTGATGTTCACAACAACTTTTTCTATTTTGGGTTTGAGCATGGGTTGGTTTTCCCGTTTTTTGCTAATGTCATCGTCGGACAAATCAGTCGCCCTCCGACAGTGAAATAAATGGGTGGGCGTCTCCAATTGCGAAGATGAATTCCAACGTTGTCTGGTAGCGGGTGCCCTTTTCGTCTTCAACTGTGACTAAAGCATTTCTCCGTTTCTTTCCTTCTGCCTTCTCAATCTCGATTATCCTGCCGAATTTTCCAACGTTTTTCCCACCAGTTATTACTGCAAAATCCTTTTCCTTCATTTTTGTGTGTTCCAGAACTTGTTTTTCCGGAATGCCCACTTTGAGAGTGTCAAGCGTGCCGTAAACATCTTCCTGCGGGTTCTTGGGATCAGTCACCTTGACAAGTAAATTTGATCCGTCATGAAGATGAAGTTGTATTTGTCCTTTGTTCGTAACGGTTTTGTCCTCTATCCGGCACAGTTTGAATTTGGATTCTTCATCTTTGATCGGGCTTAAGATCAAGCCTTTGTAGGAGGGCAAAACACGGAAGTTCTTGCCGACTTCGCGTAACGAGATTACGTCCATCAGCCCCACTGGAAAATCGTCTCTGCGTCGCACTTTTCCGTCTACGCAGATTTTTCCCTGTGCGACTATCGTTCTTGCCTCTTTCCTTGTCTCCGTGAATTTGAGAACATCACGAAGGACTATCGCCAGCGGTATGCATTTTGCAAGTGGGTGCGGACCAGAGGTCGGGTTCACGGTCCATGTGAATTCTTTTCTGTGGATTGGCCAGAACTTTGGTGCAGGTTTGCGTTTGAGTCCTGATGATTTTCCTTTTCCCCCCATCGTTATTCTTCTCCTTTGTCAGTTTTCTTGGTCGATTTGCGAGTAGTACGTTTGACCTGTTTCTTGGGTTTAGGTGTTTCCTTTGGAGCTTCTTCGGCTTCTGGTTCTGCTTTCTCTTTCGCCTTCTTTCGGGCGGGTTTCTTGGTCCTTGTGACCCTCTTTCGGGGGGCCTTCTTCTTTGCGATCGGTTTTTCTTCGACGGGTTTGATTTCTTCCTTCGCTTTTTCGATTTCAACAGCTTCTTCTGGAGGTTTGGCTTTTGGTATCTCTTCTGCTTTCTTGATCTTTTTGACCCGTCCCTGTATTTCCTTCTTTGATTCTAGGATTTCCTTTCGCCACTTATCGTCCAGGTTTAAACGTGTAACGATGACTTTAGAGGGGTGTATTGGAACGTTGATTGTTGTCCCGTCTACCTTTTCTCGAGTGAGACCTTCAACGTATATTCGGTACTTTGTCAAATCCACACGGGTGATCTTTCCTTCAACGCCCTTGTGGTCTCCTCTGACAACTCGCACAGTGTCGCCCGTTCTGACTGGAAAGCTCTTGGTTCCGTGTGAAGTTCGCAGTTCTGCCGAAAGATGTGCTGCTAAGAGCTTGTGACGTATGTGGGCCGGTGCCTGGAAGAGCTTTTTTCTTTGTTTAGTTGGTTTCGTCAGCGGTTTCGCGGTTTGCATTTCACTCACCTCAGACTATTATGCTGGAAGCACTTGCTATCCTCGGCCATCTCTCTGCAGCCTCTTTTGCCACGGGACCCCGAATTTCGGATCCTTTCATTTCTCCTTCAGGAGTTATTATCACGGCAGCATTATCTTCGAACTGAATCCAGATACCATCGACTCGTCGGAACGGTTTTCTCTGCCTTACGATTACTGCCTGGAACATTTTCTTCCGCATATCTGGAGTTCCCTGCCTTACGGACACTGTTATCTTGTCTCCGACTGTGGCTGATGGGTAACGTCTGAGCCTGCCTTTGTAACCAAACACTTGGACCAGTCGAAGAGTCCTTGCCCCAGTGTTATCGGTGCACCTCAGCACCGATGGAGGCTGAAGTCCTCTGGACAATTTCCTTCCGTGTCCAATCATTCCCTTGGCGATGAGTCCTCTTCCTTTCGCCTTCGCCGCCATTCCTACTTCTCCTCGACCTTTTCAACGACGACAAACATGACGGTTTTGCTCATAGGGCGGCTTTCAGCGATGGTCACGCGATCTCCCTCTTTCACATCAATGCACGGAGGATTGTGCGATGGAATGCGACTGCGTCTTCTCTGATACCTCTTGAATTTGGGTACGTATGACAAATAATCGCGTTCTACAATGACTGTTTTGTCCATTTTTGCGCTTACGACCACTCCTTCCAACACGCGACCTCTTACCGACAACTCGCCATGGAAAGGACAATTAACGTCATCGCAGGTCTTCTTAGGCTTCTTGAAAGTCAATGACATTACCATAATCTCCTGATGGTCTTTTTGAGGCGGTCTTCAGGTCTTCCAACAAGAATTCTTCCCGCGATCTCAACGACCGTGCGGTCTGGAAACCTAAACTGAAACGTACTCGCATCCTTGACCAGGATCTTTCTTTTCCCACTCTGCATGATTGCAAAAGTATTTCGCGTTTCATCTACGATCTTGCCAGATATTCCTATGTTTCCCCGGTGGCTACTCTTGCAGACTCTGGCCTCCGTTCCGACGAATTCGCAACGGACTATATCTGGCGTTACTTTCATTTCTCTTTCTTCCTTTCGGGTTTCGGTTTTTCCTTCGCCTTTTTCTTAGTCTCTTTCTTTGCGCCTCTTATTCCAAGTCTCTCTTCATGCTCTATCGTGAGCATTTTGGCGATTGCCTTGCGTATCTCCTTGATTCTGGCAGGGTTTTCGATTGTGCCGCCTGCCCTGATCATGGTTCTCAACCTCAGAAGTTCTGTTCGCAACTCGCCGAGTCTCTTAGACCTGTCTTCGGTCGACATGTCGCGGATTTCTTTGACTCGGAGTATCGGCATTATTGCGTGGCCTCCCCTTCTTTTGTTCCTTCAGAGTCTTCTTCCTCGGTCGCTGCTTCCTCTGCCTCAGCTTCTTCAATTGGTGCTTCTTGCTGCCCCTTCTGCTCCACTTCTGCCTCCTCGCGGGGTTTCTCTGCCTTTTCTTCCGGAGGGAGACTTTCCACTATCTTGATCTTGTCTGGAAAAACTGCATCGGGAGGCATTATTCTGACTCTGACGCCGAATATGCCAGGTTTCAACTGGACGTGGACTTCAGCTTTCTGCATATATTTCAGCGATGGATCGCCGCATTTCACGAGATATCCAGCGCGGAATTTCTCGAATCTGGCTCTCTCGGTTCTGAGTTTTCCACTGATTACGATTTCTGCCCCGAGCGCTCCTGCCTCCATGACTTGGTTAAGAGACCAGAAACCAGCTCGTCGGAAGTGCACCCCCCTCTGTAGGGCTGATGCGACTCGAGAGGCAACAACGTAGGCGTTTAGTTCTGGAACTTCAATTTCAGAAACAGAAATCTGCGGGTTGGAGACCTTGAATTTCTCTTCCAAAAAGGCTGCGAGTTCTCTTATTGTCTCTCCGCCACGGCCTATGACTAGGCCAGGACGCATCGCATAGATGACTATGTGCGTTCCCAAAGGTGTTTTGGATATGCCTACTCCGCCATATCCCGCGCGGTCAAGCTTCTTCTGCAGGTACTCGTCGATTTCGGTCTTTTTTATCGCTTCGGTGACAAAATGTTTGACGACCGACATCAGGCGGCTTCTCCTCTTTCCTGCTGTTCTTCGAGGGCTACTTCTACATGGCAGAGAATGTTATATGACGGCGTTGCCCTTCCCTGCGCCCTGGGCTGAGAACGTTTCACCTTCATTCCTTGACTTGTGGCTGCATGTATGATGCGCATTCTGTCTATGTCAAGTCCCTTGTTCTCGGCGTTTGCCTCGGCGCCTTCGAGCAGTTTCAGTATGTATTGAGCCGTTTTTACAGGGTATCTTCCTGCGAAAGCCTTGGTAAGACCATGTCGATGTCCCACCTTTTTGGTGTACCTCTTGTAAGGCACGGGTTTCTTCTTGACCACGACATCTTTAAGATAATTCTTGGCTTGGGAAAGCATCATTCCTCTGATTGCCCCGCATACTTCGCGGGCTGCCTTATGGGATACCTTAATCTCTCGTGCACTTGCCTTCACGGTTTTTTCGGGATCCAACCGTTCTTCGGCTATTGAGTACCCCCATTTTGGCATTTTATATTCTCTCCAGTTGTGCAATTCAACAGCTGTATGGTGATTTATATGGTTTTCCTTTGACGAAAACGGTTTAAAATCAGTTTAAACCTTCTAGACCCTTTCATTTTCGCTCTTGGGAATGTATCCTTTCCATTTTTCCAGACGCTATGTTTAACTCTTAAAAAACCGTAATTCACGATGAAAAGGTGACATGGAAGCTTGTCAGACGAGAAAGGATACATCAATATGTTGCATGGTGCTGGCGGAACAGTCATGCATGATTTGGTGAAGAACTATGTGATCAAGTATTTCGGCGGTCCGAGTAACGCAGAAGTTCCTCTAGAAGCCATGGATGACGCAGCTGTCATTGGAGGCGTTGTCTTCAAAAGCGACTCTCACGCGGTCAAACCCATATTCTTTCCTGGAGGAGACATAGGAAGGCTTTCAGTTTCAGGGACAGTCAACGATATTGCCATGTTGGGTGCTGAACCTTTTGGTTTGGCATGTGGGTTCATTTTGGAAGAAGGACTGGCTCTGAGGGATTTTGAAAGGATTCTCGAGAGCATGAGGCAGGCATGCAATGAAGCATGTGTGAGTATTGTGACGGGGGACACGAAGGTTGTTGAAAAGGGAAGTTTAGGGGGCTGCGTAATCAATATGTCTGGAATAGGGCGAAGAACCTCTGCCCTGGACAGGAATCTTGAGGTTGTCAAAAAGCACAGAAGAGATTTTGAGTCTCGTTGGGTTTTGGACAGGAATCTTGCTGTCGGAGATAAGCTGATACTGTCTGGGACTATTGGCGATCATGGCCTCGCTGTCTTGTCGGCCCAACAAGGATTGAGCTTCGGCAGCGGAATAACCTCCGATGTTAGACCGTTGAACCGTTTGGTTCAGCGTCTGCTCAAGGAGGTCGGCGGAGTAGTGACCATGAAAGATCCTACAAGAGGAGGATTGGCAGATGCCCTTAACGAGTTAAGCGAAAAATCATCAGTCGGCATTCTGATAAACGAAGGCAAGGTTCCAATCAAGGAAGACGTGCGAATAGCCTGCGAAATGCTCGGCTTGGACCCTTTTGAAGTTGGAAATGAAGGGAAATTTATCATCGGCGCGGTGAAACAGAAAGCCGAGCAGATTGTGAACTTCCTGAAGAACACGGAGGAAGGAAAGGATGCAGAGATCATAGGCTCTGTGGTGGCAGACGTCAGTGGCGTGGCTATGCAGACGACTGTTGGAGGCAAGAGAATTGTGTCGCGCCCAATTGGAGACCCAGTTCCAAGAATATGTTAGTATGAAAGGACCTTGCGCTTAGTGCTGCGTTGTCGCCCAGATCCTGCAAGTTCCTTCGACGCTGACCATGCAGGCGCCAATTGGCTTCTGCGGGGTGCAGGTTTTCATGAACAGAGGACACTCTGCGGGTCTTATCTTGCCGATGATGACGAGATGGCATCTACATCCGTGCTGTATGTCGATTCCCTTTTCGATCTTCATCCCATATTTTGAGTGAGCATCATAATCGGCATAGTCGGCCTTAAGGACAAACTTGGATTCAGGAATGATGCCGAGTCCCCGCCATGTTCCATCGACTGTTGAGAAGACTTTGTTCATCAGTTTCTGCGCTTTTGCATTTCCGTCCCAGTTGACAGCCCGATTGTACTCGTTTTCCAGTTTGGGTTTGCCATCATGCAGCTGTCGGACTATCATGTAGATTCCAAACATCAGATCCAAAGGTTCGAAACCAGCTACAACCACAGGCATTGCGTACTGTTTTGGGAAAACCTCGTAGGGTCTGAGACCGATGATCGTGCTGACGTGCCCTGGAGCAATGAAACCGTTGAGGCTCAGGTCTTTCAGTTTCACGAGCAATCGCATCGCTGGCGGAATCGTGCGATGAGAAACTAGAAAACTGATGTTTCTTGGAGGGTTTGCTGCGACTTCAACTGCCGTTGAGGGAGAGGTCGTTTCAAAGCCAACTGCAAAAAAAACAAAGTCCTTGTCGGGCTCGTTTTTTGCCATCTGAACCGCGTCGCCAACACCGTAAACAACTCTCACATCTGCGCCCCTCGCTTTGGCTTCCAGAAGGGACATGTTTGAACCAGGAACTCGGAAAAGGTCACCGAAACAAGTGACGGCTATTCCTTTCAAAGCCAGCTGAACTGCCTCATCTATTTCTGAAGCGGGAACTATGCACACCGGGCAGCCTGGACCAGCTATGACTTCAACGTTCTCGGGCAAGAGACTGCGCAGTCCGTAATGAGTAATCGTCCATTCATGAGTGCCACAGACGTGACAGATTCTTATCTGGCCCTTTTTGGGTGCAATCTCGACTATTTTTTCCGAAATGCGTTTTGCCAGGTTTGGATCTCTAAACCTTAGCTCTTCAACCATTTCTTTTCCAGCTTGATTATCATGCTATTTGAGTTGGGCTTCAGCCTCAAGGATCTCGTTCCACAGATGCAGAGTTTCCTGAGCTTCTTTCTTATCCAGGACCTGAATTGCATAACCGGCATGAACCAAAACGTAGTCGCCTTCTTTTGCGTCCACGAGTGTGACGTTTACTTCTCTCAGAACCCCTTCACCGAAGTCGACCTGCGCTTTATCTTCTCTTCGTGATACGACCTTGGCCGGTATTGCTAAGCACATCTACATCAGTATCTATGCGAGTCTGGGACGTCAATAAATCGGTTATGGTCTGCTACTTAAAAAAGCCTGATGCAACGGCTTGACCGAAGGATATACCACCATCGCCTGCCGGAATCGCTTCGTGCACCAGAAAACGGAGACCAGCGTCCTCAATGATCTTTCGAATGGCAGTTGCGATTATCTCATTGCATGCAACTCCGCCCGAGAAGCCTACAGTCTTGACTTTGTTTTCTTCTGCTTTCTGAATTGCCAACGCAGCGAGGCCTTTTGCTATGTAAATATGTGCACAATATGCCAGATCCCGTTTATCATATTTCTGTTTGTTTTCAAAGATTTCAGTCAACATCTGTGTTGTGACCAACTCGTCGTTTCTTATGATTGGATTCAGTCTTAGGACTTCTTTGCCTTTCATGGCAGCCGACTCGAGCTTCATGGATGGTTCGCCTTCGTAGGTGCGTTCACGGCATATTCCCAGAACTGCCGAAACCGCATCCAGCACTCTCCCGCAGCTGCTGGTTCGGATGATTGTCCTTTGGTTCTTGAGTTGTTCAAGAATCAGCTCTATTTCTTGTTTGCCATAAGGGAAATAACGTTCGTTCTGGAAAAGCCATTCCTCGATAGGCACGTTGTCATAGAGTATTCCTGCAGCCATCCTGAGTGGAAAGCGAGTTGCTTGATCTCCGCCGAGGAGGGGCTGATTTTCAAGATGCGAGAGGCGCTTGAAATCATGTGAACCCTTTTTGCATAGAAGGATCTCGCCTCCCCATGCTTCGCCGTCCGGTCCATAGCCATAACCATCGCAGCATATGCCAACCATTTCATCGACGGTGTGCTCCATCATTAACGCAGCGGCATGGGCAAAATGATGCTGGATTTGATTGACCTGCCAACCATTTGCTTCTGCCAATTCCCGCGCAAGAGCTGTTGTGGTGAATTTGGGATGAAGATCGCATGCTATGGTTTCAACTTTGCTGTTCGTGAGGTGAATGAGGTGTTTCACAGCTGCTTCCAGAAAGGATCTTGTCTCGACATTTTCCACATCACCGACATGCTGTGAAATGAAAGCTTTGTCCTCGTCCAGAACGCAGGCAGTATTGTTGAGCTCACCGCCCAAGGCCAGAACACAATTTTCTGACGGTTCTTTGAGCATTATTGGAGCAGGGGCGTAGCCCCGAGAGCGCCTCAGGAAAACCGTGTGGCCATCGTGCATACGCAGTACCGAATCGTCGCATCTGTGTGCTATTTGCCGATTGTGAAATAGGAAATAGCCAACTGTGTTGGCAAGCGTTCTTACGGCTTCCTCGTTGTTTTTGACTATTGGCTGGTTCGGCGGGTTTGCGCTAGTCATTACAAACGCCGAGTCTTTTACTTTGTCGAAAAGCATGTGGTGAAGACCCGAATAGGGAAGCATTACGCCGATGTTATGTAATTCAGGAGTTACTAGTTCAGAAAGACAATAGTCGCGCTTTTTGTTGAGCAGAACAATCGGACGAGAGTAACTTTTCAGAAGTGAAGCCTCTCTTTCGCTAACTTCGGCGAAGGTTTTTATTGCGGCTAGGCTTCGAGCCATTATCGCAAAAGGTTTTTGGCGTCTATGCTTGACTGCCCGCATCTTGACCAGAGGTTCGGTCTCAGTTATTGATGCTGCAATATGGAAGCCGCCGTAGCCCTTTATTGCGAGGATATTGCCTTCGGAAAGAAGTCTGCCTGCTTCGCGAATTGGGTCCTCATGCTCAAGCGCCTCTCCTCGCCCTGTCGCTAACCACACCCTCGGTCCACATTTGGGGCACGCCACTGTCTGAGCGTGAAACCTCCTGTTCAAGGGATCTGTGAACTCCCTCAAACAGAAGCTGCACATTGGAAACTCGCGCATTGTCGTGTTCTCACGATCGTACGGCAGTTTCTCGATGATCGTAAATCTTGGGCCACAGTTTGTGCAGGTAATGAAAAAGTATTCGTACCTTGGGTCTTCGGGGTCTCGAAGCTCTCGCAAACAGTCTTCACAAATCGCTATGTCCGGAGGTATGATTGATCCTGAGAGTTCAGTTTCGTTCGAGCTTTTTTGTACTGCGAAGCCTGGATATTCATTTTTGCCTTCAACTTTCGAAGTGATGACTCTGTGAATTTGGGCAAGAGGTGGCTTCTTTGTTTTCAGGTCATTCAAGAACCCTCTGATCTCATTTTCGTTGCCTTCCAGAAGGATTTCTACGCCTGCGTCGCCTCGGTTTCTGACATATCCATTCAGTTTGTGCTTGACGGCAATACGGTAGACGAACGGACGGAAGCCTACGCCTTGTACGATGCCCGTGACTCGTACTTTAATCCGCACGGTAGCCATCTCTGTGGTCTAGAGCTAGTTTGGGGTTTCATATACATTTTGACAAGATATGTTTCGCCGTAACATCGAACGGCTTTCCTGTACGCGAGAAAGCCCCACGGCCAACTTGTTGGCTATCTCTGCAACGGTTCGTTGCTTCTTACTTGGTGTGTAAACGCTCACTCCATGCTTTATAAATGGCTTGTGTGTTTACGTAATGATCGAAAATTCGGGATGTCGCGTATGTCAAAGACCCAGGCGACTGAAAAATTTGAGACTGTCTCATCAAGTCTTTGTCCGGAGTGTATGAAACGAATTCCTATGAGAATTTACGAAGAAGACGGAGTGATTTACCTGGAGAAAACCTGCCCCGAGCATGGCAAGTTCGATGATATTTATTGGGGAGATGCAGAGCTTTTTAAATGGTTTTACGACAACTGGTACAACGCTCGTTACTGGGGGAGCGGCTTAGAGAACCCGCACACTAAGACCGAAAAAGGATGCCCATTTGACTGCGGCGTCTGTCCTCAACATAAAACGCCGACAATTCTTGGCATCATCGACGTGACGAACAGGTGCAACATGGCGTGCCCAGTTTGTTTTGCATATGTTGGTGTGACCAATTACGTTTACGAGCCGACTTACGATCAAATTGTGGACATGATCAAGTTGCTAAGGGCCAACAGTCCGTGGGCCTGCAATGCCCTGCAGTTCAGCGGAGGAGAACCGACTCTGAGAAACGATCTGCCTGATTTGATCCGAGAAGCTCAGAAGGCTGGAATAACTCATGTCGAAGTTAACACGAACGGAATCCGCATCGCTGAGGACATTGATTACTTCAAGAAGCTGCTGGACGCTGGATTGAGCACACTTTACCTTCAGTTTGACGGGTTGAGAGACGAAATATACAAGAAGACGCGGGCCAGAGGCGACATGGTTCCAATAAAACTGAAGGTGCTAGAGAACGCACGAAAGATCGGACTGCACTCTATCGTTCTTGTTGTAACGTATGCAAAGGGAGTCAACGACAAAGACATTGGCGAAATCATAGATTTTGCCGTCACGAACCATGACGTCATCCGCTGCGTGAATATTCAGCCCGTCTCGATGGCTGGCAAAGCCAAGAAAGAAGAAATGCGAAAGATGCGAATAACAATTCCTGACACGATCAACGAGATTGAGAAACAGACCAAAGGCGCGGTCGGACGTTTCGACTGGAGACCCGTTAATTGGCCCGTTCCGGTTTCGAAAGGAATGGGTCAGGTCAAGAATAAGGTTTACCCTGAGTTCACGATTCACCCGATGTGTGGCGCCGCGACCTTTCTGGTCATTGATAAGGATGGTTCATACAAACCCATCATGAATTATGTTGACGTTGACAAGTTTGCAGACATCTTTTGGGGCGTGTACTATTCGGGAACAAAGGGAAAGAAGACGATGGCAAAAATGAAAATGCTGAAGTTGCTGCCGATGGCTAAGTCTGACTTTGTTAGAGGTCTGATCAAGGATGTTGTGATTAAGGGAAGCTATGGTGCTTTGGGAGATTTGATGCGTCGAATTGTCATGGTCGGAATAATGCATTTTCAGGACGTCTGGAACATTGACCTGGATCGTGTTCAGAAGTGCGCCATTCATTATGTGACTCCGGACGGCAAGATACGGTGTTTCTGCACTTACAACAGCATTCACCGACCGACTGTTGAAAAGCAGTTTGCCGTGCCCATTGCCGAATGGACAAAGAAGACGGGGAAAAAAATCAACGAACCCTACTGAAAGCGAACGAGTAGTCTAGGTTTTTTCTGTTTTCTTCTTCTCTTCTTCAAGCAATACTCTTCTGAGCACTTTTCCAACAAGGGTCATAGGCAACTCGGTTCGGAACTCAACTTCCCTGATTGCCTTGTATGGTGCTAATTTGCTGTTTACGAACTCTTTGATCTCCTCGGCTGTCGCCGTCTTGCCTTCTTTCAACACGATGAAGGCTTTGGGGATTTCGCTCGCCACTGGATCCGGTTTCCCTATGACTGCGCAGATCTTGACGGCAGGGTGTTCATAGATTACATCCTCGATCTCTCTTGGATAGACGCTGTAGCCCTTGTATTTTATCAAGTCCTTTTTGCGGTCTGTTATGTAGAAGTAACCGGCATCATCGACCTTTCCAATGTCGCCCGTGTACAGCCACCCGTTTCGAAGCACGCTTGCGGATTCATCAGGCATCTTCCAGTAACCTTTCATGACCTGTGGACCCTTGACAGCTAGTTCGCCGGTTTCGCCTGAACTCAGTTCGCGCTGGCCAGTCTCTATGTCCATGATCTTTGCGTCGGTGTCTGGCCAGGGCAATCCTATTGAGCCTATCTTGACGGTTCTCAATGATTTGTCCAGAGGGTTGCAGTGGGTGACGGGTGACGATTCTGTCAATCCATAGCCTTCGACGAGTACGCCGCCGGTTACGTCCATCCATTTTTTCTGAACTTCTGGTGGAAGTGGGGCTGAACCTGAAATGCAGAATCGGACTGATTTCAAGTCATACTTGGGTAGGTCAGCATGTGCAAGCAGCACCGCGTACATTGTTGGCGCTCCGCAAAATACTGTGACTTTGTGTTTTTGAATTGCTTCGAAAGTGGAAGTTGGGTCGAAGCGGGGGAGCATGACCATTTTTCCAGCTAGGTAAATTGGGGCGTTCATGCCGGTTGTCATTCCATAAATGTGAAACAGAGGCAACACGGTGAGGAAAACTTCACTGCCTCGCGCCCCTTTGAGCCATTCGGCGCAACCGACTGCGTTCGAGACCAGGTTCATGTGTGTCAGCATCGCTCCCTTGGAAAGTCCGGTTGTTCCGCCCGTGTATTGAAGGGCCACAAGGTCCTCCTTGGGGTTGATATCAACCTTGGGCGGGTTCGCTTCATGCTGGTTCAACAGTTCTTGGAAAAAGAATGTGTTTGGTCCGCGTTCAACCTTGTGAGAGGGGATCTTTTTCAGTAGTGAACCGAGAAATGCCTTAGCCGAAGGCATATACTCCTTCAGGCTGGTTACTATCACGCGTTTTATTTTGGTATGTGCAAGAACTTTTTCCAGAATGGGGTAAAGAGCGTCCAAGACGATTATTGTTTCTGCTTCAGAATCGTTCAGTTGGTGCTCAACCTCGCGTTCCTTGTAAAGCGGGCTGATTGCGGTCTCGATTGCTCCTGTTTTGATCGAGCCATAATAGGAAATTATGAATTGAGGTATGTTGGGCAGGAAGATAGCAACTTTGTCTCCCTTCTTCACGCCCAATGAGGCAAGCGCGGTTGCAAACTTGTCAGTCAGATGATTGAGCTCTCGGTAAGTCATCTGTTTGTCGAAGTAGACAGTTGCGATGTGGTCGGGAAATTCTTGGGCGGTTTTTGCAAGCAGTTGGTGAAGAGGAATTTCAGGAAAATCTATGTGCTTAGGGACTCCCTCTGGCCAAAACTTGAACCAAGGCTTTTCAAGAGTGGAAGTTCCGACGGGTTCTTCTTTGACCGTTGGTTTGTCAAACTTCTTTTTCTTAAACGCCACAAGCATCCCTATTCTTAATAGCAACCGTGTTGGTAATAATATTTTCCACGGATGGACGCACGGTGAAAGCCGAGACAACATGGATAGACTGTGAAGGCGCAAAATTGTACGGTGAAGTCTATGTTCCTGATGTTGTACCAGCGCCGGCCCTACTTATTTGCCACGGTATGAATAAGCAAGGCTTTCATTTGTTGAAAATATACAGTCAACTTGCAAGAACCGCTTGCGAAATGGGTTTTGTGGTTCTGCTCTTTGATTTTCGGGGAGTCGGCAGAAGCGCAGGTGAGTTCGATTATGGGGTCGGAGAGCGGAAAGATGAAGAATGCGCACTGGACTTTCTCGCTTCAAGATCGGACGTGGCCAAGGACAGAATATACGTTGTTGGACATAGTCTGGGCGGAGCCGTCTCTCTTTACGCACTGCAAAATGAGAAAAGAGCCAAAGGTCTTGTTTTGTGGTCTGTTCCGAAGAACCATGACTATAACGTGCGTAAGTTCATCAAGAACACCAGGGGAAGACTCGGCCTCTATGCATTCCTCATTCTTTCGCGAATGGACAAGGTCTTTAGGGTTTCGAAACTGTTCAAGTTAGAAGTCTATGGAATTGAGCTGCGCCCAAGAGACGTTAGAGAGAAACTCATGAAACTAAACGAATGCAAAGCTGCGTCAGAAATGAAAGGGATTCCCCTACTTGTAGTAAACGGAGAAAACGACAGAATAGTGGGCGTCGACGAAGCTGAAGAGGTTTACGACTCTGCGAATGACCCTAAGAGTCTGATCATCATAGAATCCACAGATCACATATTTAGAGGAAAGGAAGACGAACTTGTCCAAAAAACCGTGCAGTGGATAGAGAATCTAGAAAGAAGCCGTTAAGCGCGCCTGACCTGTTTGTGCTGGCTATGGACGGATGAATTCGTAGGTTGGGTTTCCTTCAGGTGTTATTCTGGCAACCAATTTGGCTTTCATGCCGACCTTCACTTCGGAAAGTTTGAAGCCAGTCAGCCATGCGAGGACTTTTACTCCTTCTTTCAGGCTTCCGATTGCAACCGTGTATGGTTTGTTCTGTTGGAAGGTAGTTGGTCTCACCACCACGTGTGTGAATGTCTCTATTTCGGCGTCGCTGCTGAGTTCGACCCAATCGAGTCCAGTTGAAAGGCATTCTGGACAGTCAACGTTGGGTGGGAAATAGATTTTTCCGCAGTCCTTGCATTTGGTTGCGTACACTTTTCCTTCCTTTAGTCCTTCGTAGAACTTGAGATTCTTGCTTATGGGAATTTCTTGGACGATTTTGATCTCACGGGATTTTATGGATGGCATAGAAGGCATCGTTTTCACCTCCGCAGAATGGTCACATAACAGTAGTGACCCGTTCCGCCTACATTATGCGCAAGTCCAATGTTGTTCTTCAACGGTACTTGCCTGCCTTTTTCCGCTTCCCCTCTCAACTGTTTCGTGAGTTCATACATCATGGAGCACCCTGTCGTGCCGATGGGATGACCCTTCGATTTCAATCCGCCGTCCATGTTAATAGGAATCCTACCACCGATTTCGGTCTGCCCTTCCCGTAGCAGCTTGACCCCTTCGCCTCTGCCACAGAAGCCTACGTCCTCGTAAGCCATTATCTCCGCTATTGTGAAGCAATCATGAACTTCCGCAAAATCGACCTGACCTGGAGTTACGCCTGCAACGTCGAACGCCTTTTTCGAAGCCTGAACACTTGCTTCTAGCCCAGAAAAACTCTTCCGCTTGCTTAGGTTTGCGGTTCCTGAGGAATAACCAATTCCGGCTACCCACACGGGCGTGTCCACCCCAAGTTCTTTTACCTTCTCTTCAGATGCCAAAACCAGAGATGCAGCTCCGTCAGTCAGGGGACAGCAGTCGTAGAGCTTCAAAGGAGAAGCTATGACCATCGAATTTAGAACGTCGTCAACTGTTACCCTGTTCTGAAGATGAGCAATCGGGTTCATTGATCCGTACTTGTGGTTCTTAACGGCGACAAGGGCCAAATCTTCCTCAGTTGTCCCATACTTAGCTATGTGAGCGTTAGCATGCAAGGCGTAGTAAGCAGGGAAGGTGACGCCGAAGTTATGAAACTCCCAAAGATAGTAGCCTGCGCGACCTATCCATTCCATGGCTGTTGCCGAGTCGATTTCGCGCATTTTTTCGACACCCATTGCCATAGCAATGTCCTCTTGGCCGCTTGCCACGGCAGAATAAGCTGTGAAGAATGCTGCACTCCCACTTGCACATGCTGCTTCACAGCGCACGAGTCCTGCGCCTGTCATGCCGCAGTATTCTGAAACTACCACGGCAGGGAGTAGTTCCTCATACCAAGCACCAGCTCCAACGGAGCCAAGAGCCACGAAAGGTATGTCGCTTGCGCCTAAGCCTGCATCTTCAAGAGCGGGTCTTACTGCTTCAAAGGCAAGCTCGGAAATGTTGAC
>CAYNQC010000010.1:0-1911 GCA_964399235.1 uncultured Candidatus Bathyarchaeia archaeon
GAAACCCCTCTTCCGCCGCCAAAACCAACAACTCGAAACAAACATAGCGTGCGAACAAAAGAAAAATCTCTTATACGACTCATCTATTCTCATCAAAGGGCACTAAGATGAAAAAATCCTACTTTAACACAAAAGTCGAAGCCATAGACGTCAAAAGCAAAAGCATCTCCCAACTCCTCGCCGAAATGGGCAAAACCGCCTACCAAGGCCGAAAACTCGGCGAAGCCGTCGACGTCTACGAAGCCATGCTCAAAGAAAAAAACCTGACAATCGTCATGGGCTTCGCAGGCTCAATGAGCACAGCTGGGCAATGGAAAATAATCAACTGGCTAATCGAAAACCGCTACATTGACGTCCTGGTATCTACAGGCGCCAACATATCAGAGGACATAGTCGAAGCCATGGGATACACATACTGGCAAGGAACACACCAAACCAACGACCAAGAACTCCTAGAAGCAGACGTAAACCGCTACTACGACGTCTACGGAAAAGAAACCGACTACCGCGAAATGGAAACACTCATGACCAACGGCATCATGAAACTAAAGAAAAACTTCCACTACACCTCCGCAGAACTTCTACACGAATTCGGCAAATACCTCAGCAAAAAAGGCGTCAAAAGCATAGTCGCAACCGCAGCAGAAAACAAAGTCCCCATATTCTCACCAGCAATCGCCGACAGCGCCTACGGCGAAGCATTCCTCATGGCCAAAAACCAAGGACACCCAATCATACTAGACTCAATCAAAGAATTCGACCAATTCGTAGGCATAGGCGAAAAAGCCAAAGACATAGGCGTCATCTACATAGGCGGCGGCGTCCCCAAAGACTTCACCCAACTCATAGCAATATCAGTCTCACCAAAAACAAAAGACGAAGGCGTACCAGGAAGAAAAGGACACCTCCGCAAAGGCATAAAAGAATACTACTACCCCCACAAATACGCCATCCAAATCACAACAGACTCACCACAATGGGGCGGCCTATCAGGATGCACCCTCGAAGAAGCCATAAGCTGGGGCAAAATAGACCAAACCGGAAAAAGAGCCGTAGTCTACTGCGACGCCACAATAGCACTGCCACTAATAGCACACGCACTCTGTGAGAGAGTAAAAATAAAGAGAAAAGCCCCAGACATGTCCTGGATATTCAGCGCCGTCTCCTAACCTTCCCCAATCTCATTACTAACGCGCTAATCATCAACGGCAAAATCAAAGAAGCATCACCCTCAACCATCACCTTCTTCGCCCGCTCACTGATTTTACCCCACGAAACAGCCTCCCGCGGCCTCGCACCCGACAAACTCCCATCCCACTCATCAGCCGTACTCACATAAACAGCATAATCCAAACCATCCTTAAACTGATTCCACCACAAAGTATGATGCTTCGAAATCCCTCCGCCAACAAGCAACGCACCGCTTCTCTTGGCATTAAACACAATCTCATTCAACAACCCAGAATCCTTCAAAAGGTTCAACCTGAAATCATGATCCTGCGAAAAAAGCCAAATCTGATAACCCACCGCCCCATCAGTCAAACCGGGCACAAACACAGGAACATCATTCTTCGCAGCCCAAAAAAGAATAGAACTCTCATTACAAATCCGCCTGCCAATTTCGTGACACAACTCACTCGCCGAAACCTCCCTAACCCCCTCCTTCCACAAACTCTCCAACAAACCACGCATCTTCTTCTCAATAACCACACCGTAACTCTCATTCGGAACCAGAATATTCCCCAGACGATTAACCCCTTCACCACGAAGCCGAGCATCGCTCATCAAAAAAGAACCCCTATAGTAATCCTTCCAACACCTCGCAACATCATGATCAACAGTCCCACATGTCGTAACCACAACATCCACAAGACGCCTCTTCACAAGCTCTTTCAAAACACCCCTCGTACC
>CAYNQC010000010.1:2011-25397 GCA_964399235.1 uncultured Candidatus Bathyarchaeia archaeon
CCAAGAGACTTGGCAATCCTCGCGGGCACAGTAACAAACACCGGCTCAGGAGTAGTCTCAAATTTCATCAACCTACCATAACTCATCACTCTGCCCGTGTTCAAAAGAAGCCCGCGAATAATCTCAATAAACGATCCCGCAGGTCCATACCTCGTTCCACCCAGAAACGTGATGACCTGACGACTAACTTCCTTCACATAATTTTCACACAAACCCTTGTCAAGCGTCTTCCCAGTCTTACCTAAGTACTCTTCCAACGGCAACCCATTAATCCTCACCATACTCCACAAAAGCACAGTAGCCTCCCCATGCTCACCGCCAGCATACGCCTCAACCACGCCAATCGGAACCTTCAACTCACGACTCACAATGGTTCTGAACCTAGAAGTCTCAAGGTTCGTCCCCGTCCCAATTATGTGCCTCTTGCCCTCTGCTGCCCTATTAGCCAAAGTGGCCATAGCATCAACAGGATTGGTCACAACAAAATACCACGCATTCGGGTTATTGTCCACAGTGTTCTCCACGATCTCCCGAACAGCAGACGCATTCTTGGCCGCAAGATCCCTCCTACTCATCTCAGGCGTGCGAGGAAAACCCGCAGTAACCACGATCAAATCTGCATCCTCCACATCCCTGCTTCTCTCGTAAGCGTTGATCTCCAAGTCAAAACCATGATTAGCAATAGCATGATGCAATTCCTCCTTAGTCATCTCAGCAACCTTCGGCGCCGTATCGACAAGCGACAATGTCGACACATACCTCTCAAAGATCAAACTAAAAGCCACCTGGCCACCAACACGGCCTGTCCCAGCAACTGCAACATGCACCATCAAATCACTTCAATAGGCAAGTAGTTCAGGTTTTTAATAAAACAATCGCGTGGATCCGAAGAAAACTTCGAGAACTAAGCTCAATCGGCCAGGTAATCTATGATCTTACCGTACAAATCCTTGTTCCTATAATCCTCATAACCCGAATAAATACTCGGATTATCATTAACCTCAACCACCACGTACCGTCCATTGACTTCCTTGATGTCCACCCCGTACAGCCCGTGCCCAATAACGTCACACGCCTTCAAAGCAACATTCTTCAGACCCAAGGGCGCATTCTCTCTATTCAACGAAAATGTCCTTCCCCAAACAAAAGTCGGCTTTCCCCTGCGTTTACAGCCATGCTTCCATCTGCCCTTCGGCATCATATACTTGCAGACGTACAAAACCTGACGGTTCAGAACACCAACCCGCCAGTCGAAGGCCGTAGGCATGAAACTCTGAACTGCAAGAACATCCGATTTCCTGAAGTATCTTTTCGCAACGTCGCGAAAACTAGTTTCACATGCCACCTTCTCCACGTACCTTGAGAAACTTGTATACGGCGCCTTCACAACCACAGGCTTTCCGAGATCTTCAAAAATCTCCAAAAACCGTTTGTGATGCATCTCATCCTTGTTCAAGAAGACAGTTGGAATGTGTGGAACGTCATACTTGTTAAAGAGGTCATACAGATGGATTTTGTTTCCACAGATCTGAATTGACTCAGGATCATCAATGACCTTGAGACCCAGCTCCCAAGCCGTCTTTGAAACCACATAAGCCGTAAAAAGCGGATCAGTCGTTGCCCTGATGAAAACCGCGTCATACTTCGGTATCTCAGAGATCGCTTCCCTAAACATGAAATCAAACACGTGCCCTCTCTCATCCGCGACGCGCCTAAAATTCTCTAGAGCCCGCGCCTCTTTCGGATCAGAAAAATTATATTTCTCAACAAAACAGGCTATCCTAGCCAACTAGGTGTTCACCCTTGTTCGACAACCGGAAAATCTCTGTCGAAACTATCTCCAAATCAGAGGCAAAAACCTCTTCAGCTCTCAGAGGCTGAAGCCCGCACAAGTAGGCCTTCGACTCACAAGTTTGTACATGCAATTTGCACATCGGAATCTCGAAAGTCTCATAAACCCTTTCTGATATGCGCGCAACTTCTCCAGCATAATCACATTTTCCAAAGATCGATTTGAAAGACAGCATCTCCCCTCTAAGCGGCTGCACACAAACTGCAAACTTGTAGTTCATACTCAGACTCTTCACAGCTCTATACAGTGAGCTTCTATTCGACGCAATTCTATAACCTGCATAAGAAAACGGATTGACAGCAAAAACCACAACAGGAAAGCCAAATTGAGTCGTGATCTGCTTCACAGAATCCGTCATCAAATAAGGCAGAGTTGGAATACCTGCTTTTGATGCTTTAAGCAACAGAATCGGTGTTCTGCTGGCGTCAATTATATTTTCCGTTGAAGGTATGACTGGATTTCCCAAAACCTCCGCGTGAACCGACACGTAATACCCAGTTTTCAAGTAGCGATAGTCAGTGTCAAGATTGAGAGTAAAATCTTTTATAGATGATTTGAGGAATGCGGATGGTTTCATCTTCGGCAAATCTGTCGTTAGGTCGATGTTAGAGACGACCAGCACCCATGTGACACCAGATAACTGAAAGGTTCGGTATTGCCTCTGCGATATTTAAAATTAACTGTACAGTTTTGAGTGAATCTTGTTTTTCTAAACAGTTGCAAGCAACTGACCCTTTTTCGGCGTTGAGAACACTAGGAAGCCGATCAACAGAGAACGCCGAAAGTGGCTGTCGAAAACAAGTGCATCTTTATATCCACATTTTTGACAACGACTAGAGTGTCAGAGAGGAACCGAAACGTACCGAACCCTTGAAGTGCTCGGCCCTGAACATGAATTCTCACTGGTGAATGAAGACCTGAGGGTCCTGCCGATTGTTGACAGAGTGCTCAAAGACTTTCACGGTCGCATCGTAAACTTTGTGCAGATGCCCCATTACAGCTTCGGCAAAGAACTGCAATTACACGTAATAGAAGTCAAACCCAACGAGCCCTTTGCGTCTCCAATTGAATTCGAAGAAAAAATGCAAGAGGCGGTGCAGACACTTCATGAATTTGTAAACCGCAAGTACGAAGCTCATCTTCTAGGAACAGGAATGCATCCCTTACTTAGACTTGACGAAACAGGAATCTGGCCGCACCGTCACCGGCAGATCTATGAAGCCTATAGTAAAATCTTCAACCTCAAAAGACATGGATGGCTTAACATCCAAAGCTACCAACTGAACCTCCCCTACTCAAACGAGAAAACCGGCGTTTCATTACACAACCTAATCGCAAACGTCTGTCCCTATTTACCAGCCGTGTCAGCGTCTTCGCCACTTTATGAAGGCATATTTGGAGAAGATGTTGACAACAGGCTCCGCTTCTACAAGGAGAATCAGATGGAAGTACCATCGCTCACGGGAGATATCATACCAGAATACACAGTTTCATTCAAAGCGTATAGGGAAAAAGTCATCGATAGGTACTCAAAAGAACTGGCTGCACGAGGCGCTGAACGGTTGTTGCTCGGCAAAGACTGGGTCAATTCCAGAGGAACAATTTTCCGTTTTGATCGGAAAGCCCTCGAGATTCGAATAATGGATGAACAAGAATGCATCAAATCAGACGTAGCATTGAGCTGTTTCATTAGAGCTCTACTCAGGGGTTTGATGAACGGAGATACCGAACTCCTGTCTCACGACGTCTTAACTGGTGATTTCAACGTGGCTGTTTCGGAAGGTCTCGAAGCGCAGGTCAGGAACCCCCTTGGACAAACGGCCCGCAGAGTACTAATGTCGTTTATGCGAACCGCCGTCAAAAATGCAACTGAAGAAGAAAACAAGTATCTACCAATAGTTCAAAAAAGGCTGGCAGAGGGCAGTTTGTCAGAAATCATACGGAAGAAAGTGGAAGCGAAGAGCCAAAAAACCGAACTCAGAGAAGCAATAGTCGACGTTTATCTGAAGCTTGCAAAAAGTCTTATTGACAATACACCCTATTTCTAAAACGGAGAGGCAAATGCCTGCAGGAAACCAATCTAAGAGGCAAAGGAACTTCTTTGACACGTGTAGCAAGTGCAAAACCAACTGGAGTTGCTGTCGTGAAACGACACCGCCCATAACGGACAAGCGCAGAAAAATCATAGAGAGTTTTCTGACACGAAATAGCGCCCAAATCAAGAACCCTTTTGTGAAGACTGAATACGTTTTTCCGAGACTGGACAAAGATGGATACTGTGTCTTTCATGATAGAAAAACCAGAAAATGTCTAGTCCACAGCGTAAAACCAGAAACATGTGTAGCTGGACCGATAACATTCGACATTAACGGTAAGACTGGGAAAATCGAATGGTTCATCAAAAAGGAGGAAATCTGCCCTCTTGCCAAACGTGTCTACGAGGACAAAACAATGTTGCAGATACATCTTGAATCCGCGAAGAAGGAACTGTCTAGACTCGTGAAACAGCTTGGTTCAGAAGCACTGTGCGCCATTCTCAAAAAGGACGAGCCCGAGACATTCAAGATAGACGAAAACACCATTGGAGAAGAATTGTCAAACAAGATCAAAAGCTGTTGATCATCTGGCGGGCCCGAGGGGATTTGAACCCCTGTTCTCCGGCTTTCTTCCAAGTTCATGCCCGGAGGCTTACGCATCTGTTCTATAGATTCGACGCCTTAATCCAGACTGGGCTACGGGCCCGCAGAATACAGTGAAGCATTAAAGAAATTAATCCTTGTCCTGCCAGATCACGTTTCGATGAGTTCTTCGTTAATCCACCACGCCTTCTTTTTTCCAGCTCTCTCTCCTGCATAGTATTCTATGACGTATTTTCCAAGCTGCTTTCTAGACTGCTTTTGTATTCTCCGGAGTCTGTTCAAAACAAGCCACCTATTGGTCTTGAGGTAATTTGCCAATTCCGGCGTAGTCGCACCCTTATAATGCATGAGAAAGTCAACAATCTTATGGTCTATCTCATCTATCGCGAAGGAATGAGGGTTCGCTTTTCCACGATCATAAGTCAACAGTTCTAGATCCGCAAGATATTTTCTAATTTCCGACAGTTCCTTATCCATCTTGCCTACACGCTCCTCTAATCCGAGAATCCTGTCCGCCTTTGGAGTCTTCGTCAGCTTTTCCATTATTGCATCTCTGATGAAGTCGCTACGATCGCCGTCTGGAACTCTCAATAACATTTCCTTGTATACTTCTTCCGGAATCTTGAAAGAGACAACTCTCAGCTCGCCCATGCAAATTTCCTCCCTTTCATTGCTGCCCCTTGTGTTATTTGATTGTTTCCCTATGGTTTTCTTGTGGAGTTCTCCTAGAACTAACCTTACAAGTCTCGGACAAGCTTATTGCCCGATAGGTTACTAGAACGTTTCAGATTTGAGAGCCTAGAGTGTGCCTAAATGCTTCTTATCCTCGTCAGTTCCTCAAACCGCTTTTTAACGATTTCACCGAATTTGTTCTGAAGTTCTTCTCCCGTCATCTTCTGTTCTCTGACGAGCAATGTTTTCCTCGCTAACTCAGTGTCACCTAGGCAAGTGAACCAAGCCTCAAAATCACCTCGGTGGATGTGAAACTCTATTGAGCCCGCCTCGATTTTCTGGATCTTGTCACAAAAGTCTCCGAGACTTGTCGCAAAAACACTCAGAGGTTTCCCTATATCCGCATAAAAATGGAAAGACTTGTCCATCGGCAAATATTCCAAGATCTCTGTGGCCTTCAGCTTGTCCACCGCTGGAATACCCAGTGTCTTTTTGCCCGTATCTGTTATGACGTAAAACCCTTTCTCTGGCGATCTTATATATCCTGTCTTAGCAAGCCCCAACAGGTGCATCCAAGCTTGTTTAAACGTGACCCCTGTGTCCTTGGCTATTTCTGCTGGCCTTGCCGGTTTATCAAGCATCCACATTGTTTCAAGAATTAAGCGTTTAACGGGTGATATACTCATATCGTTGCACTTTAGCTACGTGTATCGCATGTACCTAATAGGTTTTTCATGATTCTCATGCGTTGAACAGCCTTGGTGCAGTAGCTTGAGCAACTGTGCGCGCATCGTCGGGTAGGTGGACGCCGAGTTAGCAAGGTAAATAAGCCAATGTTTGATAACAGTATGGGACTGCTAGAAAAAAGGGGCAACGGTGAAAACCAATGAAATTAGCGGTACTTGTCTACGAGTATCCCCCAAAAATCGTAGGGGGCCTAGGAACCTATGCGGCTGAAATCACACGCAAATTTGTTCTAATGGACAATGATGTCACAGTCTTCACAATGAACGATGACGCAGGAAGCCTGCCGACACGTGAGATATGGCGGGGTATCGAGATACACCGTCCCTTACACATAGACATTTCTGACTCGTTGCCTGATGTGGTCGCAGAAGACATAAAGAAGTGGGGAAGAGGAATACAGCTTTTCTCAAAAATCCTGGTTTACAATTATCTGAGCGCTTCCAAACTTGTTAACGAACTCATAAGGAAAGAGGAAATAAAATACGACCTTGTTGTTGCCCATGACTGGCTTTCGGCCATAGGCGGCATGGTCGTCAAAAAAGAGACCAATCTGCCTTTTGCGTTTCATGTTCATTCAACAGAGAAAGGAAGAACCCTTGGGAATGGTTCCACTGTTGTGAGCAACATCGAGCTTCACGCTGCCAAAGCAGCCGACCTGATCGTAACCGTCTCTTATGCGATGAAAGATGAGCTTGCAGGTCTCGGTTTTCCGAAAGAGAAGATCCAAGTCGCGTACAACGGCGTGGATCCAGAGAAGTATGATCCGGCCGCAGTGTCTCCCGAGCAAATCAAGAAGGTAAGGGCTGCTTATGGAATTAAAGACGACGAGTGCATGATTCTGTTCATCGGCAGACTCGTCGGCGTCAAAGGCGTCGATAAGCTGATCATGGCTTTGCCCCATATCCTGCAAAAAAACCCCAAGGTCAAACTCGTGATCGTAGGTCTAGGGGACCTGCAAGAATACCTGACGAACCTCGTCAAGGCCACGAAAATGAGCGATTTTGTGAAGTTTCGTTTCGAGTTTATTCCTGAGGAAGAACGCATACTTCATTACGCCGCGTGCGACGTTGCAGTGTTTCCAAGCTTCTACGAACCCTTTGGGATAGTGGTCCTTGAAGCAATGGCAATGGAGCGCCCTGTCGTAGTAGGCGCTGCAGGCATAAGCGGAATGCGAGAGATAGTCGTTTGCTGTGGAGAGGAGCAGTGCGGTTATCATATTGATCCAAGCAACCCATCTGACATTGCATGGGGTATAAACAGCGTTTTAGAGAATCCTGAAAAAGGGAAATGGTTGGGAAGAAACGGCAGACAAAGAGTCCTGAGCGAATTTACATGGGACAAGATAGCTGAGAAAACGCTGGAACTCTATGAAAAAATCCTGAAGCGGTAGCTTAAGTTTAACGTGAACCTCACGGTTTCTAGAGTGATATTTGTGGCAACTAGGACGAAAGGCGCAAGAGAAAAAGTGACAAGAGAAGCTGTCACCCTCCTTTATTCTGGAGTTGAGAAAGAATACAAGCAGGCGAAACTCAAGGCTGCAAAGACCTTTGGCCTTCATTAAATGCCGACCAACCTTGAGGCTGCAATTGAACTCGACAAGATTGCAGAAGAGAATGAAGGACCTGCGAGAATAGACCGCCTGATCCTAATGGCAAAGAAGCTTTGCGGATCATGAGACTTCTCAGGAAATATGATCCAATACTTGTAGGCAGCGTGTGGCGTGGAACTATACACCATAGCAGCGACCTCGACATAATCGTTCATCATGAAGAGCCCAAAGAAGTCGCAAGAACCATTCAGCAAACAGACCTGCGCATTGAACGCATGGAATCAGCAACTGTAGTAAAACATGGAGAAAAGAAAGAATATGCCCACATACATGTCGAATCACCAACCAAGGAAAAAGTAGAAGTGATCGTTCACAGTCCTGAAGAAGCCTGTCTCAAAGAAAAATGCGAAATCTACGGCGACGAAATAAAAGGTCTGCACTTGGAAGAACTTGAAAAACTGCTGAAAGACAATCCTCATAAACGGTTTGTTCCATGATCCTAGGTCTCAAGATCGTTGGAACTCTTGCGTGCATTTGAAAAGACGTTTAAATATCTCCGTCTTCCATACTTAGATTGAAACTCAGCTTTGACGATGCAAGGTTATGGCCTTGGGACTGGACAAAGAATCATTCAAAAGAATGTTTCCGAACCTCGTAAAGGAAATGGACTCTAATAAGGACAGACTTCCAGTCAATTGCGTGCGTACAGACAACGATACCGCAGAGAGGCGTGCGTCCAAGAGACGTTTTGTCAATTATGTTCCTGACGTGATTGATTTCTTAAGAAGATGTGACACGCCTGAACAGGTCGAAGAGATCGTTGCCTACATGGAGAAGAGAGGTGAAATAGACAAGCAGTACGCCAGGAGTCTGCGGAAACAGCTCAAGGAGAAGGGAGTGCGAAGTTTCGGATCCAAGAAGGAACAAGACTATTATCTGAGACACGGAGATCATTGGTGACCAATATTGCCATCGCCATTCCTCTTGAAACCCGAGCGTAAGTATATAGGCTGCCGAGGCAGTCTGGTCTCCAAAAGTAAATAAATGGGCTTATCAATACATAGGGAGCTTAAGACCTTAGGAATGTTGCGGAGGATGACTGCTTGAAGAAAACAGCACTCATATTCATGACAATTATAGCAGTTATGATCATCTCAGTCGCGTCTTCTGCTAATTTGAAATCAGCGAAGGCAGCTGGAGGCTACACTATAGAACACATTGACCACGCGATAAGTGTGATGTATAATGGTTACATTCTCTTGAATGATACGATAAAGATCGCTGGGCAGGGACCAGACAGTTTCCTTTATGGGTTTCCATACAAGTTTGGTTCTTACATTGTTCGTTACCTTGCCTTCGATGCAGATGCACCGTCCAGCGCATTCAATGTCACTGTTAACGCGCCTGTGGAAAACCGTAGCGGCTTCTACGGGTTGCAGATAGATTTTCCGTCAGGAATGCCGCAAACACTTGGCATTCAAATTCTCTTTTCCAATCGTCTCGTGTTTCAAGACAATGAGAATGCAAGTATCTACACTATAACGTTTCCAACATTCCCCAGTCTGACAGAGACGGTCAAGAGCTGTAACGGTTCAATAGTGCTCCCCAAAAGAGCCCAGTATGTCACGGGCACAATCAGCAATACAACTTACACGGAGAACAACATTTCCCCACTCACTTTCAACGTGTCTAGCCTCACATTCCAACTGGCTGCTGAGGAAATGCAGGTTTTTGACGTAGACCAATTGACACGTGAAATAGAAATAAACGAGTTGGGAGAGATCACCGCATTTGACACTTACTACATAACCAACGAAGCAAACAGCACGATGAATTCTCTTGAGGTTCTTCTACCCCCTAACGCTTCCGACGTCAGCGCCCAAGATCAGTTCGGTCGAACAATGGAAAAGCCTGTTCTGTTGGTTTTGAATGGAACTCGCTATGACATCAATCTTACGAGTGCAACCGCACGACCGCTGATCTTCAATGAATCTACGAGGTTTACTGTCAACTACCATCTGCCGAGCGAAGCATATATCAGTCAAAGAGAAAAAGACAGAAATTACGCGTTTAGTATGAATATGTATAAAGATGTCGACTACTACGTGAATTCTACAAGTGCGTCACTTGTGCTACCTGAAGGTGCAGACCTACAGACAATTGAAGGCGCCTTGACGAGGGTTTCTTACAGCATCATAAAGGATGTCTTTCAAGAAAGAGTGACCGCAGTCAAAAAGAGTGTCACCCAGCTGGATGGCTTCGACTTTGTGGTAGTTTACGCTTATGATTCTCTCTGGTCAGCTTTTCGTCCAACTACATGGGCCATAGCACTATCTATCATTGGATGCATTGCTGCAATAGTCATAACAAGGCCGAAAGGCCCGGGTGCCGCTGCAATTCCGACTATTGGCATGCGAGTACGTCCAGATTACCTGAAATCACTTGTGGAATCATATGAGGAAAAGATGAAGATAATCGCCGAAATGGACTCTCTCGAGGAAAAAGTGCGTAAAGGAAGAATACCGAGACAGCGATACAAGATTCAACGCAAGACTTTGGAAACTCGGATTGACACACTATCGCGAACTCTGACAGAGTATATGGAAAAGATGCGTGCATCAGGAGGCCACTATGCCAGTATGATGCGTGAGCTTGAGGTCGCGGAGATCGAACTTAACGAGGTTGAGACGAACCTGAGAAGCATTGAAGCACGCCACAGCCGCGGCGAGCTTTCACTGGAAGGGTATAGGAAGCTTCTTGGTGATTACGAACGCAGAAGAGAGAAAACTGAGACAACAATAGATGGAATCCTCCTCAGACTACGTGAAGAAATTCGGTAAGTGCACCTAAATCCTTTTATTCTACTGCTCAACTCCTCTTGAAATTCTAAAATTGGAAGGTTTCCAAGATGGTGAAGATCGTAGTCGATAATGCAAAATGCACCGGATGTGGAACATGCGTTGACACTTGTCCAGTGGCCGTCTTTGAGATCAAAGATGGAAAGTCAGTTCCAGTAAAAGTTGAGGAATGTCTCGTTTGCAGGGCATGCGAAGTTCAATGCTCAGAGGGCGCCATTCAGGTAATCGAGTGATCAGCTCAGGATTAGTTTTCTGAAGATATTCACTCCAAGCTCCAATATGCTCTCTGAACTCTTTTCACATTTCTTACCAGCATTTCGCCCTTGCTTCTTGCATTATTCTTCTTTGTTTGAAATTCAGCATTGATTTGGTGCTTGCTTCCACTCATTTTGGCGATTGCGGCAGCTGCGATCTTTCCAATATGTTCCAGGTTGTATCCGCCTTCTAGGATCATTCCGAGCCTTTCGTTGCATGTTTCGGATGCGATTTTCACAATTGAATGAAAAATCTTGTCGTAACATAGCGTTGATAATGACAAGCGCCCAATTGGATCGGCATAGTGGCAGTCTAGACCAGCGGAGACTAGGACGAACTGCGGTTTGTATTGGCGACTTATGGGCTCAACTATTTCTTTCCACGCTTTCAGATACACATCGTCCGCTGTTTTGAATGGCAGTGGGATATTTACAGTGTATCCTTTGCCTTTGTCTTCACCGACTTCCTTGACGAATCCGGTTCCTGGAAAGTCGCGCGGATTTTCGTGCAGACTTATGTACAGAACCTTGTCAGTCTTATAGAAGACTTCTTGGGTTCCATTACCATGATGTGAATCGATGTCGAGGATTAGTACTCGTTTTAGTTTGAAGCCCTGAAGCAGGTGTCTGGCTGCTACAGCGACGTTGTTGAAGATGCAGAAACCGAGTCCATAAAACTTTGTTGCATGATGCCCAGGCGGCCTGACGAGTGCAAATGAATTCGTGAATTCATGTTTCATGACTAAATTCACGGCGGTAAGTGCTCCACCGACGGCATATAAAGCAGTCTTGTAGCTATCAGAGGAGACCACTGTGTCGCCTGTGTCTAGGAGACCTCCTCCTGATCTGCACAGGGCTCTGACATAGTTAATGTATTTTATGTCGTGAACAAGTCGGACTTCTTCAATTGTTGCTTCATACGGTTCAACAAATCTCCAGTTCTTACTTTTCGAAAGTTGTCCCTGTGTCAGCTCGTTGAGGATTGCACGTAAGCGTTTTGCAGTTTCCGGGTGGTTCCTGCCTGTTTCATGTTTGTAGTATTCAGGTGAGAAAACTACTGCAGTTCTGGTCATCATGTCATCTTTTCAGAGTGTTTTGAAATGCGTTTCGGGTGTATTCTTCCAGTGTCAGATGTTTTCGTTTTGCAAGTTTCCTTAGAGCACTACTCACTCCCGTAGCGTATTGCACTGCCTTCTTCGGCCTTTCAACTATCGCTTTTGAGAGTCCAAGGTTGTGAGCTACCTTTCTGAGGACTAGTTTTCTCAGTGTATCGGTTGATGGCTGGATCTTGAGTTCAACAGGCAGTTTTAATGCGAAATCGGCAATTTCGTAAGCTGCAAATGGAAGCCTCATTTCTATTCCATGGAACTTGCAGATTTTGGAATCGCGTTCAAAATTGTTTTCGTGCAATGTGAGAATGTCTTTGCATATTGCCTCTTGGGATTTTTCAGCTCCTTCTTTCACGTAATCGTCAACATAACGCTTGTAGCCTGCGAAAAGTTCGTCGCTTCCCTGACCAGCTAACATTACGTTGAGTTTGATTTTCGCCGCTTGTTCCGCCGTCCAATAGATCGGAATACCAATGCTTGCTTTGACGGGGTCAGCTTCTTCGATGATGTACAGAACCAACGGGAGGGTCTTAGCCACATCGTCTTCAGTATATATGTGCACATGGATTGGGAGTCGCAGTTCATCTGCAACTGTTCGTGCTTGTTCAGTTTCACGTTGGTCTTTTAGACTCACATGTATCAGTTGTACGTTTGCTTGTGATTTTTTGGACAAGAATGCGATGATACTGCTGTCCAAGCCGCCTGAGAAAGCCACGGCTGCTTCGTTTAGACCATCGAGTCTTTTTTGAACTGCTCTTTCTATTAGCGGTTGGAGTTTTTCGGCAGCAGTGCTCATTGTTGTTTCTTGTGGCTTGGAACAAGCCAACCTCTTTGCCATGGTGAATTTCACGTGTTGTTCATTCACAAGGGCCGTGTGACCTGGGGGGAAAGAATGGGCATCTTTGATTCCGATGTTCCATAATGCTTTTTTTTCGGAAGCCAAAACGAAAAGGGTTTTGTTCTCGCCGTAGTAGAGCGGGCGTACTCCTAGTGGGTCTCTGGCTGCGATGAGTCTGTCTGAGTTGGCGATGGCAAAGGCATAGTCGCCTTCGACTTCTGCTACAAATGCCTTGGCTCTTTCCTCTTTATTTCCTTCCAGTTTCTTTGCGAAGACGTCGACGTCCCTGGAATTCTGTTGGATTGGAAAGGTTCTTCCATCGAAGACCGCTGTCGAGCCAGTCAAGTTCAGAGGTTGCGGTGCGTCTTGTTCTGTGATTTTTTGGAAGGCGTATCCGATGACTATTGGCGCGTTTAGTCTTCGGGTTTGAAGCGGCTTCAAGTTTTTTTCTATTTGTATTGTGACTGATGAGGCGATTCCATAGGCTTCGACTTTTCTGATCGTTAGTGTTTTGAGCGAGGCCAGCACGGTTTCTGTTGCATCTTCGTGTTTCTTGTGTATAACGGCTATTATTGCGCCCATTGCAGCAGACTTTCCTGATGTGGCATATGATGTCTGGTAAAACATTAATCTTTAACCGGTCTAATCTAGTTTGGAGGCTAATGGAAATTGCCTGTTTTGCCGATAGACACGGGTCGATATGGGACTCCTGAAATGAGGAGAATTTTCGAGGAGGAGAACCGTGTTCAGAAGCTGCTAGATGTGGAAGCTGCTCTGGCGTGGGCCCATGCTGAAATCGGTGCCATCCCGCGGAAAGATGCTGAAAGAATCGGTGCAGTGGCTTCTTTGAAATATGTTAAGTTGAGCCGTGTTAAGGAGATTGAACGTGAGATAAAGCATGATGTTGCTTCTCTGGTTCGAGCTTTAGCAGAGGCTTGTGGATCAAGTGGTGCATATGTCCATTTCGGCGCGACGAGTTACGATATCGTGGACACGGCGAACGCTCTGCAACTGAAAGATGCGTTGGAACTGATTGAGGACAAACTGGAAGATTTTGAAGAGGTTTTGATTGAAAAGGCTGTAAGATACAAGAATACTTTGATGGTCGGGAGGACGCATGGGCAGCATGCATTGCCATTGACGTTGGGTTTCAAGTTTGCAGTTTGGATGCGTGAGGTCTCAAGACATATGGAACGGCTCGGAGAGTGCAAGGAACGTGTTTTGGTTGGGAAAATGAGTGGTGCAGTGGGGACTCAGGCAGGTTTGGGTGAGCATGCGATGAGGATCCAGGAGCTTGTCATGCAGAAGGTAGGTATCAAGGCTGCCGACATTTCTACGCAGATTGTGCAGCGGGATCGTTACGCTGAGCTTGTGTGCTTTTTGGCTTTGGTGGCTTCTTCATTGGAGAATTTTGCAACGGAGATTCGGGAGTTGCAGAGACCTGAGATTGGAGAGATGTTCGAGCACTATGAAGCTGAGGCTCAAGTTGGCAGTTCTACAATGCCTCAGAAGCGGAACCCGGAGTTGTGTGAAAGGGTTTGCGGTTTGGCTCGAATTGTTAGAAGTCTTGTAGTGCCGGCTTTGGAGGATGTCACGACTTGGCATGAACGGGATTTGACTCAGTCGTCAACTGAACGTTTTCTTCTTCCTGAAACATGTATCCTGACGGATTACCTGTTGTTTCTGATGAATAGCATAGTTTGTTGTCTACGTGTCGATGAGAAGCATATGCTTCAGAACATCGGTTTGACTCAGGGTCGGTTCATGTCTGAAGCGGTTATGATAATGTTGACCAAGAAGGGCATGGATCGGCAGGCGGCTCATGAGCTTTTGAGAAAGCTGACAATTAGGAGTGAGGTTGAGAATCGGCCTTTCGAGGAAGTGCTTCTTAAAGACAAGAGGGTAACCAGGAAGTTGACCAGGCAGGAAATCAGGGACGCCTTGAACCCGCGCAACTATTTGGGCACCGCTGTCAAACAGGTCGGGTTGATGGTTGAGAAAACCAAGGCGGAGCGGAAAACCAGAGGTCGTACATGACTAGGTGCGTGTAGACCGATCGTTTTACAGGAACAATGATTGCGCCCGTCTTGGCGGCTGGTTAGTATTCGGTAAGGGCTTTCTGCTTCCATTCGTCCTGTTTGAGTTTTTCCCATGTGTCTTTTTTCACGAAGCCGCCTACTTGTTCTTTTATTTTCCTTGCCAGTCTCGGTCCTATTAATGGTATGTTTGTTAGGTCTTCAACGTGGGCGTTTTTGATGTGGTCGATTGTTTTGTATCCTGAGTTGAAGAGTATGCGTCCGCGGACTCTGCCGACGCCCTCAAGCTTGACAAGTGGGAGTAGTTCCTTTTTGACTCCTTTTTCTACTCTTTGTTGAATCTCATTGGTGAGTGGCAGTATCTGTTTGTTCCCGAATAGTTGTGCCAGTTCGTGTGTGGCGTGTAGCAGCCATTTGGCGCTTTCAAGCGTCCTGTACAGGTCTCCTGGTTGCACTCTGAAGCGTTCGATCAGCCAGTCTTCACTCGTTTCTTCGATCCATGCTTTGAGTGTCATGGCTGTTTTTGTTTCGCCCAGGAATTCTTGGTAGCCTATGTTGTCTTCCCATTCTAGGGGAGGGGCTATGAGGAATTCTTGTCTGTGTTCTTCCATGAACAGTGCTACTTGGTCAATTTCGGTTGAATATGGCCGTAAGACTGGGCCCATGTCTGGGGTGTGGGCGATCATGTGTAGTAGGCTGATGTCTGTGAGAAGATCAGGTTCGCTTTTCAGCGCGTTGCGAATTATCACGGCGGATACTGGGTCTATGTAGAGTTCGCTTACGCGTTTTCCGAATTTTGTGGCGTTGATGTTGTCGCTGAAGATTTCGATCATTTCTTCGTCATACAGATACTTGAGTATCTTTGCGACTATGCTTTTGATGGCCTCTATGTCGTATTGATGGGCGTAGAAGGTTTTGCCGAAGAATTCGTAGATTCCGTTTTCTGTGTGGGCGAAGTCTGCGGCTATGGTTGCGAGCACGTGGGAGCGCATTATGCGTTCAACCGCGAGGCGGGACCAGATGCGCTCTGGACGCGCTAGTAGGTAGCTTTGAACAAGGTAGTCTGCTTCGTCGCTGGTCTTGGCTACAAGTATGGCCTCGCCAGTTTTGTCATATTTGGGTCTTCCAGCTCTGCCTGCCATCTGTTTGTATTCCAACACGCTGATGGGGTAGTAGCCGTACTCTGCCTCGTAACGTCTGTAGTCTTGGATTATGACGGTTCTGGCTGGCAGGTTTACTCCAAAGGCCAACGTAGGCGTGGCAGTCAAGACTTTGATTTTTCCTTCTCTGAAGGCGTCTTCAACTATCTTGCGGTGTGCGCCGCCTAGACCTGCGTGGTGGAAGGCTGTCCCGCATTTTACCAATTCTGCCAGTGTTTCGCTCAGGCTTGTTTTCTCGCCTGCTGCGAGGATGCGGCTGGCTTCGTGTTCAAGAGTTCGCCGTGCAGGTTTAGACAGAACTCCCACGGTTTCGCCAGCGACTTTTCTTGCCACGGTCACGGCGTTTTTGCGTGTTGAAGCGAAAATAAGGGCTTGGCCGCCTGTTCTGACGGTGTTTAGTGACAAGTTTATGGCGGGGTCTCTTGATTTCTTCTCTATTTTACGAGCATCTCCGTCTTTATACTGGATTTCTTCGTGGAGCAGTACTCCTTCTTTGAGTGCAACGGGGCGCCATTCAGTTGTGACATACTGTGCGTTGAGCCATCCTGCTATTTCGTCGACGTTGTTTATTGTTGCGCTCAACGCGAGGATCTGTATGTCTGGGTTCACTTGCATCAGTCTGGCCAGAACGACTTCAAGGGTGGGTCCGCGTTCGGCTTCATTTAGTAAGTGTATTTCGTCGGCTACGACAAGTGAAATGTCGTCCATCCATTTGGCTCTGTGTCTGAGAAGCGAGTCTGCTTTCTCGTTTGTCGTTATGATTATGTCGTAGCGTTCAAGCCAAGGGTCTGTGCTGTCAAAGTCGCCGGTGCTGATGCCTATCCTGATTCTTCTTCCATCTTTCTTCGTGAGAGAGGTGTACTTTCTGAACTCGTCGAATTTCTCGTTGGCGAGAGCCCTCAGCGGTGTGAGGTAAACAGTTTTTCCACCCTTTTCCAAGAGGTGCTTTAAAGCGCAAAACTCAGCGATCAGAGTTTTCCCTGAAGCGGTTGGACTTGCTAAAACAAGGTTCTTTCCTTCGAGCGCTCCAGCCTTTACCGCTTGTTCTTGCGGCGGATACAGTTCGGTGATTCCGGATTTTATTATCAGTTCCTTGACTTCTTCAGGTATTGGCAAGTCGGTTGTTTTCACGGTTATGCGCCCGTTTTGGCTATAACAGCGTTAATGCTGAGACAGCTTAAAGTGTTGCGTGTGGAGTATTTTGATCTTCTGGGTTATGTTTTTTATGAGGAATCGTGAATACTAGAAGGTGGAATCTGTAGAAGAGTTGAGTTGGGCATGGTGGAAAATGTCAGGGAATTGTTGAAGGCGCACGAAGGTTTGAGACGCGAAGTTTACTTTGACATTGAGAATTCGAGCCCCGTGCCGAAGGAAGTTGTCGATGCGATGGTGCCGTACTATGAAACTTTTGCATACGGCAACCCGACTTTGACGCATAAACCAGGTTGGGAAGCTTTTGAAACGATAATGGAGTCGTCGCAGAAAATGGCTTCGTTCTTGGGCTGCAAGAACGTTGAGGAAGTGAATTTTACTCCAGGGGAGACAGAAGCTAACAACTTGGCAATCATGGGAACTGCTTTGTCTTTGAGAGAAAAGGCCCGGAAAATCGTGGTGTCAGAGATCGAACCTATCAACGTGTTGCACGTCGTTGAGATGTTGCAGAAAAATGGTTTCAAAATAGCGAAGATACCTGTTGACAAAGAGGGTTTTTTGAACCTTGACTTGTTGAGTGAAGCGGTCGATCACGAAACCGCTCTTGTTAGTTTATCGGCGGTCAATCATGAAATAGGAACGGTTCAGCCGATAAAAGAGGCGGTGGAGGTTGTTTCGGAAAGGAACGCGGAAACGGTTTTTCACACTGACGCGTCTGACGCGTTTGGCAAGGTTCCCTGTGACGTGCGCAAATGGGATGTGGATCTGGCTACGATCAGTAGCTACAAGATTCTGGGACCAAGGGGAATCGGTTGCCTCTATGTGAAAGAAGGCGTGAATGTGGAAAGAATCTTGGAGGGTCAGATAGGAACGCAGAGACTTTGGCCTGGAGTGGAGAATACGCCGTTGATTGTTGGCTTCACGAAAGCGTCCGAGTTGACTTTCCAGAATTTCGAAGAAAACGTGCGGAGAATCAAACGGTTGCGAGACAAGCTTGTCGACGCGATAACCAGCAAGATTTCTGATGTCGAACTTAATGGTCCAACGGGTTCAAAGCGTGCTCCTGACAATGCCAATATTAGCTTCTTGAGGTGCGAAGGAGAGGCTCTCACAATTGAGCTGAGCCTGAACGGTGTCTATGTTTCGAGTGGAAGTGCTTGTTCTAGAAGGTTGTTGCAGCCAAGCCATGTTCTTGTAGCTATAGGGAGGAAGTTTGACCAGGCTCATGGCAGCATTTTGATGAAGGTTACGCGATTGCATAGTGAAGAAGACATAAATTATGCTTTGGAGGTTATTCCCAAGGCAGTTGAGCGGATAAGAGGAATAAGCGGGTCCACAGGAGTGTAGCAGTATTGTCACGTTCTCCTTTGCCGTATAATCCGAAGATTCTTGAGTTGTTCCGGAATCCGAAGAATCTTGGAAAGATGGAAGATGCCAGCGTGTCGGCTGTGGCTGGGAACCCGATGTGCGGGGACATGATAACTTTCTACCTGAAAATCGATGAACAGGGCATCATTGAGAAGGCATCGTTTGAAAGCTACGGTTGTGCTGCAAACATCGCAACCTCGAGCATAGTCACTGAAATGATCAAGGGAATGAAGCTTGAAGACGCGTGGAACATATCCTACAAGAGCGTGGCAGAAGCAGTCGGCGGTTTACCAAGCGTGAAATTCCACTGCGGCATCCTTGCAGTCGGGGCTCTTAAGAGAGCGATACGAAAGTACTTTGAGAACAAAGGAACGTCGCCTAGCTGGTTGCAGAAAGAACCGAGCTTCGAGGAAAAACAAGCTTTAGAAGAGGAACAGCTTGCAAAAATGTTAGAGAGAAGAATGAAGCAGTCAGAAGGAAAATGATGCTAGACCCTCAAAAGATTCGAGAAGATTTTCCAATTCTAAGAAGAAAGGTAAACGGTCATCAGCTCATATACTTCGACAACGCGGCAACGTCACAGAAACCGAAACAAGTGATCAACGCAATCAAGTACTACTATGAAAATCACAATGCCAATGTCCATCGCGCGGTGCACACGCTTTCTCAAGAGGCTTCAGAGCTTTATGAAACCGCACACGAAGAAATTGCCCATTTCATCAATGCAAGAGGAATGGAAGAAATTGTTTTCGTTAGGGGCACGACCGAGGCGATAAACCTTGTGGCGTATGGCTGGGGTCTCCACAACTTGAAGAAAGAAGATGAAGTCATCGTTTCTTTAATGGAGCATCACAGCAACATAATCCCATGGGAAATAATCTCTCAGATTCGAGGTTTCAAGATCAGATACTCGCAGGTAAAAAGTGACGGAGCCTTGGACTACGAGTCTCTTGAGAGTCTTTTTTCAAGGAAGACCAGAATGGTATGTCTTTCTCATGTTTCAAACGTCACGGGAATAATCAACGATGTAAGAAAAGTCGCCAAGACGGCACATGATCATGGAGCTCTCATGTTAGTGGACGGCGCACAATCTGTTCCTCACATGCCTGTGAATGTTAAGGACTTGGACGCGGATTTTCTTGCTTTTTCAGGTCACAAAATGTTGGGTCCAACAGGAATAGGTGCTCTTTATGGTAAACGTGAGGTTCTTGAAAAAATGCATCCTTTCCACGGCGGAGGTGAAATGATAAGGGAAGTCTCCTTTGGTAGGAAGAGGCAACATTGTTCGATAACATGGAATGTTTTGCCTTGGAAATTTGAAGCTGGAACCCCCGATGTGAGCGGGGCAGTTGGCTTGGTGGAAGCGGTCAGATATCTCAAACGCATCGGCATGGAAAACGTGAAGAAACATGAGGAAACATTGACCAAGTATGCTTTGCCCAGGATGGCAGATTCGTCTAGGAAAATCGAGATTTACGGGCCCAAAGATGCGTCTAGAAAATGCGGCATTATTCCTTTCGGCGTGAAAGGTCTCAGCTCGCATGATGTTGCATTGTTTCTGGACAATTATGGAATAATGGTGAGAAGCGGCTTCCACTGTGCCCAACCACTGCATGAAGTTTTGAAATTGAACTCTTCGGCAAGGGCAAGCTTCTACATCTACAACACCAGAGAAGAAATCGGCATGTTCACAGAAGTGTTGAAGGAGATAGGCCAGTTCTGATGGCAACAGTCGAAGACTATGTTTCTAGAATAGAGGGAACGTGTGGCAAGGAAAAAGACGTCATAGTCATCTTCAAATATGAACGAAGAGACGAGGCGGTTAAGAAAATCCTGGAAAGAGCGACCTTGAAGAAGTCTTTTGCAGGAATAATCTTTGAGATGACGTTCAAGAATTATTCCTTCAGGTTATACGGAAGCGGGAAGGCCATTTTTCGAGGTTTCAAGAACAAGGAAGAACTAAACGTCGTGATTTCCGAATTGGTTTTGTGATTGCATCTCGCCAGTCATCAAAACGATGGCGAGAAGGTCGAGTCAAGTATTTCCGCACGACTTCTCTATCTCTTTCTGAACTCTCTCAGAATTTCTTTGGGTATCCTTCTAGCTTCTTTGTCAATCAGCATGAGCAGCGCTATGTAAATTGCTCCTCCAGCTACGGTTTCTAGGAATACACCTGCTGTTTCCATAAGAGTCAATGCTCTACCAGCCGGGTGTGGTGCCAAGTATAATGTAATGGCCATGACTGATGCTGCGAGAACGTATTTTGCAATGTTTTTCCAAGGAATGCTTATCGTAGCTGCTTTGCGGGCAACAGAATACTGGATTGAGAAGGTTGCGAGGCGTGCGGTCAAATTAATGATAGCGACGCACAATGCAGCTTGTAAGGGCTGACCTTGAGCGAAATTTGTGAGAATGTAAAATGCTGAAGGAAGTGATATTGCAGAATGGAGGTACGGCAGTGAAAAGGCAATGAACATTCGGCTTCTCACTAACTGTCGCAGAGAGATTTTTGCCTCTTCATCAATGGTTTCAAAGCCGAACAGCACTGTCGCGAAAAGGCTTGTGACAACCACCAAGAGGGAATCCAGTGCCAAGACGACTAGCACGGGACCCGCGTCTGCGTGTTCAGGCCTCAGGATTGAAACGTACGAGTTCGCCAAGGCAATTGCGCCTGCTGTCAAGGGCACGGCAAACATAAGAACCATTTTCAAACAGATCGTTATGTCCTCGCATTTCCTTTCTGCCAGAAGCTTGGGATACAGGGCATAGGCCAGAAAAGAAGAGTAGGTGATTACGTTGACGATAATGGAGGCAGCCCCAAGCTTGCCTCGGGCTCCTTCTCCTCCATAAGCGAAAAGCATTATGAAGATGTACACCGCCATCTGATTGCCGACGACGTTGTAGATGTTACCCACTGACCCCTTGAGCCACTCTCTTATGTAGTCCATTCTGATCTTTTGTTTCAACTCCGGCGCGATGAGCTTGAAATAATAAACCAATTGAACGGCGCATCCTGAAATAGTTGCAGCTACGGCGCCCATCAATAGCTGTCCAAACTGGAAAATGAGCACGTAGCCTACGGTCACTCTAATGATTTGCTGTATTATCAGGCCGTAGCCTATTGTCTGCGGAATTCTGGCTTGGAGAGAGGCTTCAAGTGCGCTGGTCGAATAGAGTTCAACTATTTGGAGTGCCGCCAGAAAATAAACTGGCAGATAGGTCGTATTTATGCCGAGTGCAGAGAGTATGACTGGAATGGATATCAGCCAGACAACGGAAGCGATTGCGGAGGTCGCAAGGTTTGCGATTATTCCAGTTTTTATTGCGCCTTCTTTGTCTCTTGTCGCAAATCGCATCACCCAGAAGGGGAGCACACCAGCCAATAACGTGAAATATCCTGTGAGATCGGTGATGTTGAACCACAAGTCATACTCAACTTTGTTTACAGCATGGGCTACCCAATACTGAAAAATCAGTGCAGTGGCCACGCTGACCATTTTGGCTGCGAATATCATGTAACCCGAAAACTGCAGCCTCATGTCCTTCTTTGTCAAGCAGTCACCCTTTTTCGTTCCATGAAGTATGCTCTTTGCTAAGTTATTCGTTTTGGTCTTTTTCCTAAACTAATCCTCGCCTTTGTTCTGCTCACCCAGTTGTAGAGTGGAAATAGAGCTTTTTTCATGCTGGGCGGAAGTGTGTCTTTGAGTTCCCTGTGCATTTTCAGTTTGATTGCCAGTTTGCCCCTGTTTGTTAAAGGCAGGAAATACCGAGTTAATGGCAACTTTGTGAAGCCGTTGCTTTCTTTGAAACCATCCAGCGTCGGGTGATTTCCCATTCTGCCATACATGACCCATTCAACGCGGTTGTTTGTGCAAAACTCCACCGCCTTAGCCATCAGCGCGTTGTTTACAGACTTGTCCCAGTGTTTCTGAAGCGACAATAGTTGCGATATTATTGTAATCCGGTCACCATGGATCAAATGAATGAATCCTACTAACTCGTCCTGGAAATACGCTCCTATGTAAGTGCTGTTCGGAAGCTCTAGACCGAGTTTGACGAAGTCAAGAGACACTCCGTAATGTGGAAAGCTTCTCCCTTGACGGATAGGTGTTTCGTTGAAAATCTTCCAGATTCCCTCTGCAAGTTTGTCATCTGTAGTTGCCGCATTTGTCTTTATTCCGACCTTTTCTGCCTTCCGAACAATATTACGAGTCTTCTTTCCGACGTTCTTCCACCATTCATCATAGCTTTTTAGGCCGAGAATTGCAACGTTGTCTTCTCCTCTGACCCACATTCTAGACGGTTCTGTTATGGGGCAGCACCATTTTCTTTCCAGAAAAGTGAAGATGTCAACGCGTCTTCTGTGCAGCTCCTTGACAAGCTCTTCACTTGGCAAGATACTTCGCATGTACTCTCTCGTGTCAGTAGCTACCGTGAAGAAGACTCTTCTGCGAACGGCAAGGGTTTCAGTCTCCGCCTTCATTTTCCAGAATCCTCTCGAGAACATTGCCGCAGGGGCCTCTGTGGTTCATTGTGCCTCTCTGAAAGAGCCAAATTGGGTGGAAATAAATGATGTCACCTGCGTGTATCCGCTCTTCGATTAGCACTAGGGCTTCATCTGGCGGATGAATGTAACAGACACTGTCTATCCCTATTGTAGGAAACTGATGGAAAGACTGTAAAGGGAAGTCGGGTGGAATTTTCGGCGCCTTTGATTTCCATCTCTTCCACATCACCCTCGCTAGAATTCGCGCTGTTCCATGGATCGTATAGTAGTTGATTTTTCTGCCAGTCTTCTCTTCGAGCAGTTTCAATTCCTTAGAGGGATTATTCACGACGTGCAGTGCGACCTCATGCTTCTGGCTATCAAGGAGGGAAAGCAACTCTTCGTCAGGAATGGTCTTGATGGTAAAAAACCAATACGCTTTGACATCTCTACGGGCCCGATTGATCATCTTCGCAGCCACTTTTGAGTTTTTCAGATAATCACTACCCGCCCAGATATTTAGTGTTGTATAAACGAAACTTCTGATTCTTGAAGGGTAAGGATAGTCGACGTCGATTCTGATTCTTATCAAGTTGATTCCGTCAATTTTGGATGTTGTGACTATTCTTTGTCAATCTCTTTATAGGTTTCCTTTTCCCCAATTGG
>CAYNQC010000011.1:0-24702 GCA_964399235.1 uncultured Candidatus Bathyarchaeia archaeon
CACCCTTAAAAGATTTAACCTATATTACGATATCTGAAACATATCTGGAGACATCTCCATCACGATTCCAAGATCCATAATGTGTTATACGTAAGTTTGCGCGTGTGTTTTTGATTTATCAACGTAACAGTCACCAGGTCTCCGTGCGATGATCGATGGGCTTGTCTGGGTGTGGATTAGTGATTCATAACCCTTTATTTGTTGTACCTGACTCTATGTTGTTTCAAGAGATGTCGTATATGGCTTACAAAGACGCGAAAGATGTCGCCGGATTTCTATATTGTTCAAGCAGTTTGGAAGAACGAACCTTCGCACTCTATCGAACGTTATCAGACAAGGTTCAAAATCCACTCGTGAAATCACTGTTACTCTACATAGCCTACGACAGCTTGAAACATTCTCTAATAATGCGGGGAATTGCGGAAAGTGTTTCCCAGTCGAAGCCGAAGCCAGGAGACTGCGAAAAGAAGCTCAAACAAGTCTGGGAAAAAGTTGTTGCATTTCATGAGGAAATTTCGAAATTGCAGAAACTGAGCGATGCGAACCTTCCATCTCTAGCACAAGACTTGGCAGGATTAGAAAACTCGCTCAGTGAAGAATACTTTGTGCTTGTTCAACTGAAGACTCTTGAATACATGACGAAAGAAGTGGAACAATTGTATAAAGTTGACCTGGCCAGCCTAAAGAATATTTTTGAGTTGATAATCAAAGATGAAGAGAACCACCGAGAAATTCTGACGTCGATCGAAGAACTCTTCACAAGAGAAGAATCCGTGAAAGATACCACACCGACAGTGAGGTATCAGCACCCAGAGGCATGGTAATAGAAACTCACAAGGCTCTCCTTCTAGGAGCCTGATGTAAAACGGCCACCCACCGCGGTGTGGGCTATCGTCTGTTCAGAGTGATCAATCAGACTTGTGTCGCTTAGACTTAAATCGCAGCTTCCTGCGCTCTTGACGTGAAATTGGATCGATACTAGGACACCGGTTCCGTTGACGCCAGATATCTCGCCGAGAAGGGAGCAGTCAACGAGAACATACCCAGTTGTGTCGTTCACTCCGTAATTGAAATACGTCGAACCGCCACTTTTTAGAAATGAACCTTCAACGACGGTTAAAACGCCCAAGATTTCCGCGTTGAAGCTCAGCCTTGTTTGCCAGCCATACAGATTTCGAACGTTGGAAACGTCGATGGTCACCGTGAAATCCTCTCCCACAGTTTTTTGAAGACTGCTAGGTTCACGGTGATTTTTGTCAACGAGTTTGTGCTGCCCAAGAAGACGTAAGCAACGAGGATGATTACGACGGCCAAGATGGTGACAGCAATGATGATTTTCCTGTTCATCTTGCGCGCGCGGAAGACGTTTTCCTGACGAATTGACAAGGATACGTGGTCCGGAAGCTGCAATCTTGGTTTAAAAACCGATATTCTTATATAAATTACGGTTTATTTCGTTGTTAGTTTCAGCCTATATTGGATGTTAACTAATGTCAGAGGAATTTCGGTACAGACTCAGAATCATTGACGCCGATGTAGATGGCACGTTGAAAACTTCTTACGCGCTATCGAAAATCAAGGGGATAGGCCTGGGTCTTGCAAACGCAATATTGAAGAAAGCAGGCATAAACCCGGAGAAGAGAGCGGGTTTCCTCACAGAATCAGACATTGAGAAAATGGAAGACGTGATCAAAGACCCAGCCAAGCATGGTCTGCCAGGTTGGCTTTTGAACAGAAGGAAAGACCTGGAAACTGGGAAGGATGGCCATCTGATAAGTGCGGATCTTGTTCTCAGAACCAAGATGGATATAGAGCAGATGAAAGGGATAAAATCGTGGCGTGGGTACAGACATGCCTATGGTCTTAGAGTTCGCGGGCAAAGAACCAAGACAACTGGGAGAGCAGGCAAAGCGTTGGGGGTCAAGAAGAAGACCCTGATGCAGAGACCAGCAGCAGCGGAGAGTAGGAAGTAATGGGTGACACTCGGAAGCAAAGAAAAAAGTATGATACCCCGCGGTTCCCATGGCGAACAGACATCATGCAGGAAGAACTCAAGCTTATCGGCCAGTACGGCTTAAGAAACAAACATGAACTATGGCGCCATGAGACAATATTGTCCAGGTTCAGGGGCAACGCAAGATCGCTTGTGGGACAAACAGCTGAAGAACGCAAGAAAATGGAAGATGAGCTACTGGCCCGTTTGAAAAGACTAGGCATTCTTCCTGAAACCGCTGTTTTGGACAATGTATTAGACTTGACAGTCGAAGACGTGCTCGAACGTAGGTTGCAGACCATCGTTTTGCGCAAAGGCTTAGCGAAGACTTCTCAACAGGCCCGACAGCTGATAACTCATGGCCACATAACGATCGGAGGACAAAGAATCAAGATACCTGGTTACTTGGTCACGAAGTCTCAGGAGTCTCAGATTGAATATATGGCACAGAGTTCTTTGGCTAATCCAAGCCATCCGTTGCGTCAGACGATAACTGTCGCGCCACAGACAGGAACCGGCCCTGAGCGAGCAGGGGCAGAGGAGGAATAAGAGGGTTGAGTTCAAGTAAGAAAACAGAGAAATGGGCAGTTGTTCACATTTACAGTTCCTACAACAACACGATAATCCACATGACAGATATTTCAGGTGCAGAAACTATCGCCCGAACGTCTGGAGGCATGGTTGTGAAGGCGTCCAGAATGGAGTCCTCACCATACGCAGCTATGCGTGCAGCTTCCCAAGCAGCGGACGTGGCCAAAGACAAAGGAATAACTGCAATACACATAAAGGTCAGGGCACCTGGAGGTTCAGGTCCTAGGACCCCGGGACCAGGAGCTCAAGCAGCGATCAGGGCTTTGGCACGAGCAGGTTTCCGGATAGAACGCATAGAAGAAGTTACGCCTATCCCACATGATGGTACAAGAAGACCAGGCGGTAGAAGGGGAAGAAGAGTTTAACAGGTTTAAGCCGTTCTTCTTTCGACAGAAAAATTGAAATAATGCACCAATGTTCTATTGAACGGCACGCTGGTTAGCATGGAGTGTCCAAGTAAGTGGAAATAAAAGTACTCGAGAAAGACTCTGAACATTTACGTCTGTTGGTTCAAGGAGTGAACGTTCCATACATGAACGCATTGCGACGAATAGTGACATCCGAAGTCCCATGTATGGCTATAGACGAAATCGTAATGGTCGAGAACTCCTCAGTACTTCAGGATGAAGTTATAGCGCACAGGCTCGGACTTGTCCCGCTCAAAACTGACCTTGACAGTTACAACCTCCCTGAAGAATGCCCCTGCAAGAGCGAATTTGGATGCAATCTCTGCAGGGTCACACTTGCGCTTGACGTTGAACCAAAAGAAGGGTCAAGAACCATTTATTCAGGTGAGTTGAAATCCGAAAGTCAGACTGTTGTGCCGGTGAGCGACAAGATTCCGATTGTGAAACTCGCTAAAGAACAGAAAATAAGGCTTGAAGCGTACGCAAGGCTTGGAAAAGGAAAAAACCACGCAAAGTGGCAGCCTGTATCGATGTGCGCATACAAGTATTTCCCGAAGATCATGATCAGCAAAAAGTGCAATGTGTGCGGAAAATGCGTTGAAATGTGTCCCAGAAAAGTCCTGATTAAAGAAAACAACAAGATTGAGATCCGCGATCTGATGGCATGTACACTTTGCCAAGATTGCGCTGAAGCTTGCCCAGAGAAACCTTCAGCAATAGAGGTTTCTGCAGAGGAAGATGCCTTCATATTCAGTCTTGAGTCTACAGGGGCACTGCCTCCTGAACGCGTAATCACGGAAGCTGTCAAGATACTGGACAAACAGCTGAAAGAACTTGAAAGCGAAGTCAAGGTGAAGAAGATTGAAGAAGACTAAAACCACAAACCCTGAACTGATAGCGCTGATCACGTTTCTGAAAAAGCAAAGCAACGAAAACAAATCGGAAATCTGGCGGACGGTTGCCGAACGCTTGGCCAAGCCTAGAAGGCGGACAAGCCCGGTGAATATAAGTCGCCTGAACAGGTTCAGCAAGAAAGGTGAAACAGTTGTTGTTTCTGGCAAGGTATTAGGCACGGGTGAAATAACTCATCCCATCACTGTAACCGCGTTCAGTTTTTCTGCCAAGGCAAGGGACAAGATAAATGCGGCTAAGGGAAAGTGCATGTCATTCGCCGATCTCATCAAAAAGGATCCCAAAGGCTCAAAAGTGAAAATAATCGGGTGAAAAAATGGAGACTGCAAGCGAACCTGTGACAGTGTTTGATGCTGAAGGCCTTATTTTAGGCAGGATGGCAACCCAAATTGCAAAACGGCTGTTAAACGGCGACGAAATAGTCATAGTCAACGCTGAAAAAGCCGTGATTTCGGGTAGAAAACGAAGCAAAGTCAATGAAGTCAAGGAATTCCTAGAAGTGGGCGGCGTCGGATATGGACCTTTCCATAACAGGAGACCTGACAGAATAGTAAGAAAGACCGTGAGGGGCATGCTTCCGTTCAGACAGCCCAAAGGCAAACAAGCCTACAAACGTCTCAAAGTGTTCATCGGCGTGCCGGACGACCTGAAGAATCAAAAGATGGAAACGGTCGGTGATGCTCAGGCGAGCAAGTTGAAATGTGCATATTTCACGGTGGGTGAATTGTCGAGAGAAATAGGATGGAATCAAGGTGAATAGATATGCCTGCTAAGAAAACTTTGGTCGTCAGTGGAAAAAGGAAGACTGCTCTTTCGCGTGCAGTCGTCAGACAGGGCATCGGGAGAGTTTACATAAACAAGGTACCTCTTGAGATTTATGAGCCGGAAATCGCACGGGAAAAAATGTTTGAGCCACTCGTGCAGGCTGGTGAAGAGGTTTGGAAGCAGTTGGACTTGGATGTGACGACAAAAGGTGGTGGCTACATGGGACAGGCCGAGGCCGCACGAACCGCGATTGCAAACGCGGTTTTGAAGTGGACCAAGAGTACCCATTTACGCTCGGTTTACGCGGAATATGATAGGACGATGATTGCAGGAGATTCAAGGAAAAAGGAACCCAAGAAATTCGGAGGTCCAGGTGCTCGGTCGAGGGACCAAAAGAGCTATCGATAAAGAAGGTTGAAATGGGTTGATCATACCTGTAAGATGTTTCACTTGCGGCAAGTTGATTGGGGATAAGTGGGAAGAATTTACTGCAAGGGTCAAGGCTGGCGAAAATCCAGGCGAAGTCTTAGACACTCTCGGAGTAAAGCGGTATTGTTGTCGGCGGATGTTGCTGTCGCATGCAGAGATTTTGGATGAAGTCCTGCGGTTTTATGAAGAAGCTGAGAAACGGAAAGAGGCCAGAAGTTACTATTAACGAGAACTTGTGTGAAAAATCATGGCGGCAGTGATTGAGGATATAATTGCTAGAAAAGTCTTCAACAACCGTGGAGAAGAAACAATAGAAGTCGACGTAATCACTGCACAAGGTTTTGGAAGGGTTGCGGCACCTGCAGGCAAAAGCCGAGGAAAGGCGGAAGTTGTCTATTACCCAACAGGCGGCGTTGACCAAGCAATCAAGAAAGTTGATGACCTCATAGCTCTGGAAATAGTAGGCTTGAACGCAGACTGCCAAGAAGAAATTGACAAGACATTGCATGAAATCGATGGTTCAAAAGACTTCAGATCAATAGGCGGAAACACTGCCTTCGCGATTTCTCTAGCCTGCGCGGAAGCAGCTGCAAACTCTAACGGTCTCCTTCTCTTTCAATATCTGGGCGGCCACATCGCTCATGAACTTCCTTACCCGCTGGGCAACACGATTAGCGGTGGGCAGCACGCAGGCGGAAGATCGCCTGACATACAGGAGTTCCTTGTAATCTCACATGGCGCCGACACTTTTCTGGAAGCTGTTTCGGCAAACGTTCAGGTTCACAAGAGAATCGGCGAAATACTAAGCAAGAAGGACAAACTCTTCAGCGGCGGAAGAAGCGACGAAGGAGCTTGGGTCGCCAACATAGGAAATGCTGAGGCCTTCGAAGTGTTGGCCAAGGCCTGCGAGGAGAAAAGCAGTGAACTGGGCTTCAAATGTGGCATGGGCATCGATCTTGCCTCTTCCTCACTTTGGAACGGCAAAGAGAAGAAATACGATTACACCAGAGAAAACAAAAAGCGAGATTCAGGTGAACAATTGGAATACGTGCTTGAACTCGCAAAGAAATATCACCTCGTCTATGTTGAGGACCCATTCCATGAGGAAGATTTCAGAAGCTTTGCAGAGCTCTCCAAGAAGATCAAGAATTGCCTGGTCTGCGGCGATGATCTTTTCACCACTAACAGTGAACGACTGAACCGTGGAGTGAAGATGCATTCAGGGAATGCAATCATAATCAAAGTAAACCAGGTAGGCACGCTCTCGGATGCTTGGGAAACCATCGAACTGGCGCTTCGACACGGGTACGCTCCAGTGATGTCTCACCGTTCAGGTGACACGTGCGACTGGCACATTGCGCAGCTAGCCGTTGCGTTCAAGTGTCCAGTAATAAAAGCCGGAGTTGTTGAAGCGGCACGCACTGCAAAAATGAATGAACTAATAAGAATCGAAGAGTTTCTCGGCGACCGTGCCAAAATGGCTGACCTTGAAATGTTGAAGGAAGTGTAAAGGATTTGTCAGAAGACGATGAAACCAAAGTAGAAGATGAAGAAGAAAACGAAGAAGAGGAAAGCAGAGAAGAAGAAACTAATGAAGAGATTGAAGAAGTTAAGGTTTCAGAGCCAGAAGAGAAAACCGACACCGCCGAACCTGCTACGTCAGTGGCTCCCGAAGAGGCGCTTCTTCTGTCCCAGGACACGTTATTGTCTGCGGGCATACACATCGGAACGCGAATGAAAACGGGAGACATGGAACAGTTCATCTATCGAGTCAGACCCGACGGCCTTTTTGTTCTAGACGTGAAGAGGACTGATGAAAGAATACGCGTAGCAGCAAAGTTCCTCGCGAGATTTGAGCCTGCGAAGGTTGCTGCCGCAGCCGCCAGGCTTTACGCGCAGGAGCCTGTTGCGAAGTTCTGCAAAGTCACAGGGGCAACCCCCGTGGTTGGAAGGTTCATACCTGGACTCTTATCAAACCCATTGTATCCCAACCGGATTGAACCCGACGTGCTGATAGTCTCCGATCCGAGGGCAGATTCTCAAGCGGTCAAGGAAGCCTCTTCCGTAGGCATACCCGTGGTGGCTCTATGCAGCACAGACAACGAGTTTGTCGGAGTAGACTTTGTAATACCCACCAACAACAAAGGTCGACGAGCACTAGCAGTTATTTATTGGCTACTGGCCAGACAGGTCTTACGTGAGCGAGGCGAATTGCCTGTCGACAAGGATCCGACAGTCACCATTGATGATTTCGAGGCAAAAATAGCCAGGGAGGAAGAGGGGGAAGATTAACTAGATGGCGAAGGTTCGGCAGCCATGCCAAGCCGGAGCCTTCTATGAGGGAAGACCTCAATCGTTGAAACGACAAATAGAAGAATGCTTCCTAAGCAGGCTCGGGCCTGGAAAACTTCCAGAAGTCGTCAAGAACGGCCCCTCAAAAGTAGTAGGGCTCATATGTCCTCATGCGGGCTACATGTTTTCAGGGCCCGTAGCAGCTCATGCCTACAATCGCTTGGCCATTGACACAAAGCCTGACGTTGTTTTCCTTTTTGGACCAAACCACACCGGCTTAGGCAGTGGTTTGGCCGTTATGAACGAGGGTTTCTGGCACACGCCCCTCGGCGATGTGGAAGTAGACGCTGAGCTTACAAAAAAGCTCGTTAAAGAAGCCAAGATTATAGATGTTGATGATTCTGCGCACAGTCTGGAACATTCAATTGAAGTTCAGCTTCCGTTTCTTCAGTATCTCTACGGTTCAGACTTCAAGATCGTTCCCATCTGCTTTCTCATGCAGGACTTGGCTTCAGCAAGAGACGTAGGTGAAGCCGTTGCGAAGATTGCCCCGCAGAGAAACAGTGTGATCATAGCTTCTTCAGACATGACGCATTATGAGACGCAGCAAGAAGCTGAAAGAAAAGACAGAAGAGTGCTTGAAACCGTAGAGGCACTGGACGAAGTTCGATTTTACTCCACGATTGAAGCTAACCGCGTTACGGCTTGCGGTTATGGGCCGATAGCGGCTCTCATCACGGCTTCAAAAAAGTTGGGAGTGAAAGAGGCAAAATTATTATGCTATGAGACTAGTGGAGATGTAATTGGCGACTACTCAAGCGTCGTCGGGTACGCTGCCGTATGCTTCACAAAATAGTGGTGTAGAATGGGGGTCACTGCCTCAGCTGCCGCCAAAATCATACTTTTCGGAGAACACTTCGTCGTCTACGGCGAACCAGCCATTGTCTTAGCCATAGACAAAAGAGCCTACGCAACAGTTGACCAAAGTGATGACAAATGTCTTCACGTGCGATCCGCAAACCTTAACCTGAAAGGCTACTTCAAGGACGGAGTTTTCAAGGTTGAGCAAGGTGACATAAGAGAGGCGAAGTTGAAGTTTGAACCTGTAAGGGTGGCAGTGGAAAATGTTCTGGTCGCCTACAAGGAACAGATAGGTTTGGACGTTGAGATCAACTCCACGGTTCCAGTCGGAGCTGGACTAGGCTCTTCAGCCGCCGTGGTGGCAGCTGTAACTGAAGCAGCAGGCGCACTTCTGAATGTGAAAATGACGAAAGAAGACGTTTTCCGCGTTGCCCTTGAAGTCGAAAGAGTGGTACATGGAACTGCTTCGGGCGTAGATCCCGCGATAGCGACTTTCGGGGGAACCCTACTTTTTCAGACCGATACAGGATTCAAACCTCTTGAGGTGAAAACTGAAGTCCCACTTGTCATTGGGAACACTGGCGTCGAAAGATCAACAAAGGTCCAGGTTGACAAGGTCAGGGCCATAGCAAAAAACTACCCGCAGATCATGGAGCTTATGAAGAAGACTGCAAGAGAAATCGTTTTGAGGGCGATGGACGCGTTTAAGCATAACGATTTGAAAGCACTTGGGGACCTGATGAACGTCAACCATGCCTTGCTCTACGGAATAGGTGTGTCAGACGAATCCCTCGAATGGCTTATAAACGCAGCGAAAAAAGCGGGTGCATATGGAGCGAAATTGACTGGCCCCGGAGGGGGAGGATGCATGATTGCGTTGGCAAACGAAGGGAAACTTCAAGACGTGCTTGATGCAATAATGAGGGCGGGTGGAAGACCTTTCATGGCAAAGAAGACTGATGAAGGTGTTAGGATTGAGCGAACCTAGACCTACGGTTTTGAAAATCGGGGGCTCGGTGATAACTGACAAGAAAGGAGAGCTTGCGGCCAGAACACATGAAATAGACCGCTTGGCTGAGGAAATACACAACGCGAAGATCACAAACCTGATAATCGTCCATGGCGGCGGAAGCTTTGGTCATCCAGTTGCTGAAAAATACAAAATAAAGGAAGGATACAAAGAGGAGCCGCAGAAGATTGGTTTCTCCGAAACACATCACGTCATGACAGTGCTCAATGGATTGTTCATGGACTCACTTGTTTGGCATAGTGTTCCGGCGGTAAGCATTATGCCTTCATCCTGCATAATCACGGAAAACGGTCGAATCAAACAGTTCGAGGACGCCCCAGTAAAGGGACTGTTGAAAATGGGGTTCACGCCGGTTCTCTATGGAGACGCAGTTCTGGATACGAAACTTGGGTTCACTGTGCTTTCTGGCGACCAGCTGGTTTCGGCGCTTGCAGTGAAGTTCAACGCAAAAGGCATAGTGATCGGTATAGACGAGGATGGAGTGTTTGATTCAGACCCCAAACTTGAAAAAACCGCCAGAATGTACGAACACCTGACGCTCGAAGAACTCAGGAAATTGCATGGAAAACTTGGCAAGACAGTGGCATGCGATGTGACAGGAGGAATGTTCGGCAAGATGGCAGAACTCATTCCTGCAGTAGAGCAGAGAATTTCAGTGAAAATCGTCAACGCCACTGAGCCTCGCGCCGTGTTTAGAGCCTTACAGGGAGAAAAGGTAAAAGGTACAATGATTGAGAAGGAATAATTGCTTTGTCAGATGAAACAAAGAGACGGAAAGCAGATCATATCAGGATATCATTGAACGAGAATGTTCACGCGAAATATCTGACAACAGGTTTTGAAGATGTGAATTTTGTCCATAGAGCCTTGCCCGAGATAGAAAGAAACAAGATAGACACTTCCACCACGATTTTCGGTCACAAGTTTGCCGCGCCACTCATCGCAGGTGCCATAACTGGCGGCACAGAGGAGGCCGAAAAAATCAACGCGAGCATTGCCGAAGCCGTTGAGGAACTGGGTTTAGGAATGGGTGTCGGAAGTCAGCGCGCTGCGCTGGAAGACAGAAGGCTTGAAAAGACATTTTCAGTCGCCAGAAAGAAGGCGCCGACTGCTTTTCTCATTGCAAACCTCGGCGGGATACAGCTTGCCAACGGTTACGGCCTAAAGGAAGCGAAGAAAGCCTTAGAAATGATTGATGCAGATGCCTTGGCAATACATCTCAACGCGTTGCAGGAGACCGCTCAACCAGAGGGTCAAACAAACTTCAAAGGGGTTCTTGAACGCATACAAGGGCTAACGGACGAATTGGAGAAACCCGTCATTGCCAAGGAAACAGGCGCGGGAATCGCGGCTGAAGAGGCAAAAAAACTTGAAACCGCAGGGGTCAAAGGCATAGACGTCAGCGGAGCAGGAGGAACCAGCTTCGCGGCAGTTGAATACTATCGTGCCAAATCGAGAAATAACAGTTCTCAACGTAGGTTAGGCGCTGCTTTTTGGGATTGGGGCATCCCCACGGTCGCAAGCATCGTCGAGGTTTCCGAAACAGTCAAGATTCCAGTTATAGCGTCTGGAGGAATACGTAGCGGCGTGGACGCAGCCAAGAGCATAGCTTTAGGCGCAAGCGCAGCAAGTCTGTCAAAGCCGATTCTTCAGTCAGCGGTCAAAGGAACAAAGGAGACAGTCAAGACCCTTTCGCTCTTGATGAACGAATTGAGAAATGTCATGTTCCTCGTCGGGGCTGATTCCATTGAACAACTGAAGAAATCCCCGTTGATCATAACCGGCAAAACCTCAGAATGGCTGCGTGCACGAGGCTTCGACGCAGAGCACTATGCGCGAAGATGAGGTGTCATGCTGTGGATATTGAAGTGCTTCTTCAAGAGAAGGCCCCTCTGATAAACAAAGTCGTTGAGAAGTATATTCCCAGAGTCTTCTCTAAGAATGCAGTTCTGTTCAGAATATCTCCGCCAAGTTATTCGTATAATCTTGAACCCTTGAACAAAGCCGTCGCCGACCCCATCTGGGAATTTCTGGACAGAGGCGGGAAAAGATGGCGGCCGACACTGTTTCTGATCATCTGCGAGGCGCTGGGCCGCGATCCTGTAGAATACGTTGATTTCGCCATCATACCTGAAGTTATTCACAATGGAACCCTGATGATCGACGACATAGAGGACTCTTCTGAACTCCGAAGGGGAAAACCTTGCACCTACAAAGTCTTTGGTTTAGACATTGCAATAAACGCTGGAAACGCGATGTACTATCTACCCCTCTTGCCACTCTTGGAAAGAAGAAACCTTGCCCCACAGACACTTAACAAGGTCTACGAGATCTATACTCAAGAAATGATCAACCTGAGCCTGGGTCAAGCAATGGATATCGCTTGGCACAGGGGTCTGGCAAACGGAGATGTGATCAGCGAAAACGATTACTTGCAGATGTGCGCCTACAAGACGGGAACCTTGGCAAGAATGTCTGCAAAAATCGCCAGCGTTCTGGCAGGTGCAGATAATACTCTAACTGAGAAGCTTGGGCATTATGCTGAGAGTATGGGTGTTGGTTTTCAAATACAGGATGACGTATTGGATTTGATCAGTGACGAGTTTGCCGAGAAGAAGGGCGGAAGAGGGCAGGACATTTCTGAAGGAAAACGCAGTCTGCCAGTGATTCATACGTTGAAAGCTGCAAGCGTCAAAGAACGAGACCGGTTGATTGAGATCCTCAACATGCATACTTCGAGTCAGAAACTTAGAAACGAAGCCATTTCAATCATGCAGAATCATGGCTCAATAGAGCATGCTAAACAACAGGCAAGGAAAATGCTTCAACGAAGCTGGGGTGAAGTTGATCCGTTGTTGCCTGACTCGCCAGCAAAGGAAAAACTAAAAGCTTTCGCAACCTTCTTGATTGAGAGAAAAATATAGAGCGTAATGTTCTTGACGCCCACAAAAGAAGCAGAGTTGAGGGAGCTTATTCGCAAGTCTGCTTTGTTGAATGCTGTCAAGCATGATGGCAAAGCACAGACAGGAGCCGTCGTCGGAAAGATACTGGGAGAAAAACCAGAGTACAGAAGTGACGTCAAGAAAATATCCGCCATGATCAGCGAAATTGTTCAAGAGGTCAACAGTCTTTCTCCTGAAGAACAAAAAAGGATAACTGAAGAAAAGTGGCCGGAGGCTTTTGTGAAAGAGAAAGCTGAAGAGAAAAGGCTTCCTCCATTGCCCAATGCCGAGAAGTATGACCACGTTGTCACGCGCTATGCACCGAACCCTGACTGTGTGCTGCACTTGGGGTCGGCCAGAGCGATCGTGCTTTGCCACGAATATGCCAAGTTGTACAAGGGCAAGTTCATTCTGCGTTTTGAAGACACGGATCCAAGACTGAAAAGACCCGTGTTAGAATTCTACGATTTGATCAGGCAAGATTTGGCTTGGCTCGAATGCAAGGCAGACCAAGAGTACATTCAGAGCGACCGGATCCCGATATATTATGAGCACACTGAAAGAATGCTCAAAGATGGAAACGCTTACGTCTGCACGTGCAAGCCTGAAGACTTCCGCGAGAAAATACTAGCTCAAAAACCCTGTGCGTGCCGAGACGTTCCCGTGGAAGAAAACCTTCGAAGATGGAAACTCATGTTTGAGGGCGGCTATGAGGAAGGGGAAGCTGTCGTTAGAGTCAAAACAGACCTGAATCATCCGAACCCTGCTGTCCGAGACTGGCCTGCCCTCAGGGTCCTTGACACTCAGAAATACCCTCATCCCAGAGTGGGAAGCAAGTACAGGGTCTGGCCACTTTACAACCTTGCGTCAGGCGTGGACGATCATTTAATGGAAATAACCCATATTATCCGTGGAAAAGAGCATTTGACGAATGAAGTTCGGCAAACTTACATGTACAAACACTTTGGCTGGAAGTATCCAGAGACCATCCATTATGGAAGACTGAAGATAACAGGGGCTTCATTGAGCAAATCCAAAATCGTGCAGGGCGTGCGGGAAGGGACTTACAAGAGCTGGGATGACCCACGTTTGGCCACGTTTTTGGCCTTGCGCAGGCGGGGAATCAAGCCTGATGCAGTCAAAAAGATGATAAAAGATGTGGGGCCGAAGACATCAGACGTCATACTGAGCTGGGAGAACCTGTACGCCTACAACAGAAAGATGTTGGACTCGACCGCTGACAGATACTTCTTTGTGCAGATGCCAATAGAGCTCACCGTCAAGCGAGTTCCGAAAGATTTCAATGTTAAACTTAACCTTCATCCAGACCACCCTGAGAGAGGCTTTAGGGAATATCTCTTGAAACCGCAAGGAGAGAACAGCGCTGTGACCTTGTGGGTTTCAAGGAAGGACATTGACGATTCGAAAGAAGGCATGATGCTTCGCCTCATGGAACTGTTCAACGTGAGGATCGAAAAGGCAAACGTTTACTCTGCCGAAGGCATTTTCGTAAGCGAATCCTACGAGGACGCAAGGAAAGTCAAGGCACAACTGATACATTGGATATTAATAGGCAGAGACATGCCTTGTAGCGTGGTCATGCCCGACGCTACGATAACAGAAGGAGTGGCGGAGGACGCCTGCAGAAAACTTAAACCCGATGACATAATACAGTTTGAAAGGTTCGGTTTCGTCAGGGTCGATAAAAACGGCGCTTCTCTAATAGCTTATTATGCACAGAAATGAGGTGCAGAAGGGAAAAAGATGAGGAAACAGGAAAAAATCATCATATGGCCGTCCTACTTTGACTTAGCTAGAACTAGAATGGACGGAAGACGAGTTTCCAAGAGCCTCGCTGTTGCGGTCCCGAGAATCGGAGAGGTGAAAGAAGCGGCTGAGAAACTCGGTTTGGCATGCGAATTGGTTCCTGACGCGGGATATTCAAAGACTCCCTGGGTGAAAACAGGCATGCTTCTTGTGGAAAAGAAGGGATCTAAGAACCAAACGATCGGCCTAATTGCAGGGCAACTGTTGAAAATACGTTCTGTTGCCAAAGTACAGCAGCCCGCAAAGCCTTAATGCCCCTTTGCCCGCTATGTCAGTGGATGGACAGCAAGACGCTGTAATAATCATTCTGACTATCACGATTGCGGCTATCGCAGTCTGGCGCGGGCGCTTGAGATCTAGATTATTCGTGCCCAGTCGAAAAAACAGGAAACACGTTAACTTTTCTCTGAACTTGTGAGAATGGCGTTCAACACGCCGTGTTGTCCTGGGCGCGAAGTCACTCTTGCTTGGCCTATTGGGGTCTCTATGATGGCGCCTTTGGTGATTACGCCTCGACGGTTGTAGTCGATGTTTGCAGGGTTCTTGATTACTCTTACAACCTCGGTTTTTTCGGTTTTTCCCGTTTTCGGGTCGGTGACGCATACTTGTTTTTCGCTCAGTATCTTGACCTTGATGTTTCCGCCTCTGCCTCGGACGAATTTCCTTTTTTGTTCTCCCATTAATGTTTCAACCGGAAACGTGCCTTGTTCGAATTTCCGTTTCTTTCTGTGAGCGTGCCGTCTGCCGCCTGATGGTTTTTGTTTGTGCATGTCGCCGTGCCAATCGGACATTTCTATTTCTCCGTCGATGTTGAATTTTGAGTGTGGACTATCATGGTTCTTTCGAATATAAGGCTATCCGTTATTAGTTTCGCGGTTTTCTTTTTTAGGAGGCTCTTCGAAAACATGTTTCAGTTCTTTCTTCATCGTTGACGTGTCCAAGCTGAGGCCGAAGTAGTCTGCGAAATACTCGGTCGTTCTGAGAAGCATTGACCGTCCATTTCTTTCGCTCCCCACGATTCCCATGTCTTTCAGGGCCTTTATGTGGCCGTAGGCGTGGTGGCCTCTGACTTCTATGACTCTTTTCTGCGAGACTGGTTGTCTGTAGGCTATGTAGGAAAGTGTCTTCAGCGGCCCTACGGATAGTAGTGGTCTGTTGACGAATTTCCTGACGTGTGGGGTGAAATCAGCTCTCAATTGCAGAACAAACCTTTCATCTTTCAGTTCAAGAATTTCAAGGGCCGTGTTTCTTGCTGTGTATTCCTGTTTCAACGTGTCAACGGTGCGTCTGGCTCTTTTCTTCGAGCGTGTTTTCAAGACCGAGCACAGGTCGTTCAAGTCAAGCGGTCGACCCGCGACATACAGTGCAGCTTCCACTAAAGGCAGGTCGCTGTGGATCTTCTCTGGAGTCTGTTCTTCCTTTTCTTCAGCATAGAGACTAGGCGCCTGATTCTCCGTCTGTTCCAAGTTTCAAATCCCCAATAGTTATGTATATCTCCTCTGTCTCTTCATTCTGCCACAGGTTAATCTTGCTTTCCTGTGCCATGAACAATAAGAGAATGAACGTGCGGATGGCTTCAAGTCGTCCAACTCCTTTGATCAAAGTCGAAAACTCGATTATCCCCGCGCCTTTAACGCGATCTGAGAGTACTTTGTAGAGTCTCTCCATCTGGGCTTCAATTTCCATAAGGAACATGTCCAGCTGAGGAAATATCTCAGAAGCCGTTGGCAGAATCAACTCTGGAACGACCGGCGGAGGCCGGATAAACTGTTCTCCTTTCAAGACATCATCTAGCACATCCAAAAGGTTTCTGATTGTTGTAGATGTGAGTTCATGTCTGAGAGGCAAGAAAAGTGGCGGAGGAAGAAAATCCATTGGTGGTTTAGGCGGCGGGGGAGGTTCTTCGAGTTTTAGCAGCAGTCGTGATTTCATCAGGTATATCAATGCCGATGAATCAAGCGCAACTCCCGATGCCCTAAAGTCCACCTGTCCAGTTTTGTCCATGTTTTCAAGAAAAGACTTGAGGAGAAATGCGATGTTGATGTTCCAAGGTACCAGTTTTTCAAGCTTCTTAAACTCAAAAAGTATGTTCCATGGAGGATACAGGTAGAACGGCTTCCTCATCGTTGTCGATGACATTACGCTGAAGCCTCCAGGAGTTTGGCCGATATGACGTTTGACACTCCGTTTCGCATGTAAGCCCCATAGACTTTTTGGGCTTTGTTGACCATTTCGGGCTTCAATGTTATGACTATGAACTGCGTTTTGTCTGATTCTTCAACCAAGAGATCTGCAAGTTTCGAAACGTGGAACGCGTCCAGGTGGGCGTCGATTTCGTCTAGAATGTAGAAGGAAGCAGGTGTGAATTCTCTTAAAGCGAATAGAAATGCGATGGCTGCCACTGAACGTTCGCCACCGCTGGCTCCACTTACGACTATTGAAGGCTTGTTTGGGAACTGTACTATCATGTCAATGCCGCCTGAGAAGGGTTCCTCAACGTTCTCAAGCATCAAGGCTGCTGTTCCGCCTCCTGTGACCTTTGAGAAGTACGTTTTCAGTTTGTCATTGATTCTTTCGAAGGCTTCAGTGAACACTTTGCGTTTCTTCTGTTCGATCTCATCCATGAACCGGACGATTGCTTGCTTTTCCTTCTCAAGCTCGTTCATTCTCATGGACAGTTCCTTATAACGTGAAATTTGGTCTGCGTAATGTGACAATGCAAGCTGGTTGACTGCACCGATTCTTTCAAGTTCCAGCTGCATCATCTTCATGGATGTTTCGGCTTCCTCAACCTGCTTCGACGTGACGACCAAAGGTTGATCATAGCCAATGAGTCTGAGTTGACCTCGATACTGTTCAAGTCGCAGGAGCAACGTTTGACTGTTCAGTTGCACTTGGTTATTCAGTCGGTCTGCTTGTTCATACTCCGCGTCTACCTTTCTCAGGTCCTTGTCTATTTCATCTATTTGGCTAGTGAATTTCTTGGCTTCCTCCCTTGCTGAGAAAACCGATTTTGAAAGCTCAACCCGACTCTTCTCTAGTTGCGCGACTTCCTGTTTCAACACTTCTCTCTGTTGAAGACCTTCCTCAACTTCCTTTTGGACCCTTCTGAGTTGTGTTTCAACCTTTGAAGTCTGTATCTTCGAGTTTTGATAACCAACCCTCAAAACGTTGTCGAACTGTGACTGAAGAGTTGATATTTCTGTCTGGCTCGTCCCGAGCTTCTGCCTGAGAGTAATTGCTTCCTCTGAAAGTCTTTCTCTCTGGACTTCCATTTCCTGAATATGTCCCGGATCGGCCTTTTTTCTAAGAGCCGCAAGCTCATTTTGGAGTTTTCGCATTTCCTTAAGGATCGAACTTCTTTCAGCTCGGTGAACCCACATCTGGGCTTTTTCTTCTTCAACTTCCTTGGCGGTCTTAGTAATGTAGTGGTCCACGCGTTTGACGTTGAGTTTCGTTCTTCTTACGCTTCTCTTTACTCTGACTATTTCCCTGTCCAACGTTGTGATAGCGTCTGAGAGGCGCGCGATTTCCACTCGCGTCCTATCGATTTCCTCTTCGAAACCCGTTATGTCGTCGTTTCTTCTTGAAAGGTGCTGTTGAAGTGCGTTGACGGCTTCGTCTAGGCTTTTGATGGCTGTTTCACTAGGAATTATTGTGGAGAAATCTATAGGCGCGCGGTAATATCCGCTTTCGAAGGCACCGCCGATCTCGAAGAGGTCTCCCTCCACTGTGACCGTTCGGAATCCTTGACTTGACATGTTGAAAGCAGTCTTGTCATCTGCTACTATGAGTGTGTCTCCGAATACGAAGCGCACGGCGGGTTCATAGCTTCTTTCGGATTTTATGAAAGCCTCGGCTGATCCGCGTATGCCTTCTTTCTGGGGAATTTTCAGCGGTTTGGTCGCGGTTGCCCCTTCGAGTGGGATAATTTTGATTCTTCCAAGTTTCATTCTTCTCAACGTTTCTGTGCACGCAAAGGCTGCGTCGAAGTCTTTTACAACAACGGCGTCAAGCCATCCTGTAGAGGCCGCCTCTATGGCTTTTTGATAACTCTTTTCTATCTTCGCTAGAGAGCGCAGTCTGCCGTATACACCTTTTATTACGCCAAGCTCGCCCAATTCCTCTATGCTTCTGAGTGCGTTCTCTTCGGCGGCGACGGTTTCCGCAAGTTCTCGTTGCGTAACAAACTCGACCACTGCCTCTCGCGCAGAGTCAGCTATTTTGCCTGCTTCCACAATTTCCTTTCCAACGGACTCTTTCTGCGCCATTCTCCTTTCCAAGTTCTTTTCCAAGTTTTTGAGCTGGGTCCTCTGTTCTTTCTGGACTTTTTCTAGTTCTTGATAGGACTTGTCAAGTTCAGCGAACGTACCGGCGAACCTTTCCTTGCGTTCATTGAGGTCTCTGAGCCTTCTTGTCCGCACGCTGATAGCCGTTTGGTTCTTCAGGTATTCTGACCTTAAGAACGCGAGTCGCTTGTTATCGCTGTCCATTTTGATCTCGATTTCTCGTATTCTCTTGCTGTTTTCTCCCAGGTTTTCCCACAATTGGGCAGCTTCTTTTGCAAGCAGGTCGTGTTCTGTCTGTTTCTCGTTTATTTGACTGAGAATTCTGTCATGTTCGATTCTCAGGTGTCTGATCTTCATTCGGTTTTCTCGAATTTCCTTTTGAATGCCTTGATGCTGCTGCAGGTTGTTTTCTTCTATGCGTGTCAGTCCTTCGAAACTGGTTTTGTTGGAACTGATTCTGGTCGCCAACTCCGTTAGTTTGGATTTTAGCTCTCCGATCGTTATCTGCACTTTGAGGACTTGTGAGCCGCCTTCTTCAACTATTTCAGAGCTGAGCTTTCTCCATTCGCCTTCAACTTCACGCCTCTTGGACCTATAGTCATCGCGGACCTGCCGCAGTCTGTCGACCCTAGTTTTGACTTTCTCTGCTAGCGACGAGATTTCTTCTGCCTTTTTCGTTGTCTGCGCCATCTCGTATGAGACTTTGACGGCTTCAAACTGTTTCAGTTCGTTCTGGATGAAGTTGACTCTGAGAAGTTCGTTGCGTTCTCTTTCCAAGTCGTCAAGTCGTTTCTGCACCTCGTCGATTCTGCCCATGGCGGTGCGTATGGAAATGTCTGCTGCTCTCAGTTTCTCTTCGGCCTCGGCTTTCTCAGCGTCGTACTGGCCTATTCCAATCAGATCCTCGACTATTTTCCTGCGTTCCGTGGGAGAAATGTCGGTGAGACGTGTTATGGTGCCCTGTAAGATTATGTTCTGACTTGTCGAGCTTATTCCTGCCATGGAAAGGATTTCCATTATGTGCATTCTTGAGATTCTTCTTCCATTGAGTCTGTATACGCTTAGTCCATTTCTGTAGACTTCCCGAGAGATCGTCACCGTTGTGGTGTCAACTGGCATCCTTCCATCTGCATTGTCAAATTGAATCACCACCTTTGCCATCTTCGCTCTTTCCAGACCAGCTTGCTCCGAGCCGTGGAAAATCAGTTTGGCAGCTGTTTCTGCGCGCAGTCTTCTTGTGCTGAGTTCACCAAGAGAGAAAAGCAATGCGTCCAGGACGTTTGTTTTTCCGCTTCCATTTGGACCCGTGACGACAGTGAAACCCTTGTCTACCACTATTTTTACGACTTGCGGTCCGAACGACTTGAAACCTTTAACCTCTATTTTCTTGATGTATGGCATTCAGTCTGAGTCCTCATGCTTCCCGCCGTGAACATTTCTCTTTGGCAGACAGTTGTATGATTTTTTATAAAAGCGTTTATTGTGCCCTTAGGCTTTAACAGTTATGTACTTTTTTGCGGTATTTCCCAGTTTTCTTCCCGTATTCGGAAGCCATTTTTTTGACAAAATCCTTTATGCTCTGGTCTTCGCCGTATACAAGCAAGGAGCCATCTTTTTGGGTTTCACAGGAAAGTTTCATCGCAGTTGCCAATGTCTTGAGTTTTGTAGTCGGCATCTCTTGTGAAACTGCCACGCGGATCCACTTCTGCGGGCGAGGCACACCCGAAACGAATCTCATTTCTCTTTTTCCTTGTGCGTCTTTTGCTTTGCCTGCTTCTTCCAATCGGTTAAGCCATGGATCAATGTACTTGAACCCGAGCTTCTTCTGACCTTCTGAAACAAGGTAGGATTCGACACTCATTAGGTATTGATCAATTTTCTGAAGACTCTCCTCACAGGCTGGTTCAACATCCAAGATCTTGATCGTGGTCTTGGCGCTTTTCAGGTCGCTCATGATCTGAGGTGGGACGTCCATGCCCTTCCTGCGAAAATCAGCAATCATTTCCTCTAGAACTTTCCATGTTTCAAGGTGACCCATAAGAGGCCCCGTTTCACAGTGCCTAAGCTTACGGCATTATATAGCGGTTGCCATGGTACAAAAGAAAAAGAAAGAGAACAGCGAAGTCAGCCATCTGCTGATGTTGAATTGTCTAGCGTTTTCCGAATTTTTCTTGATAGACTATCTGACGAAGGCTTTTCCTGTCTTTCTTTGGGGCTTCACCTTTGACGTGACCAATCGGCAAGATTGCAATCACTCTGGCGTCTTTCGGGATTTCGAGAATCTCCTTAATGTTGACTTCCGCCGAATTTTTCTGATTCTTTAGATCGTAGGCTCCGATCCAAGAAGAGTTCAGGCCCAAGCTTTGAGCTGCAAGTGCCATGTTTTGCGCGGCTGCTGCTCCGTCTTCCACAAAGTGATATGGGTCTTCTGACGCGTTCACGGTAACTGCTATGCATAAGGGTGCTTCTTTCAAACCCTGCACAAATGTGGTGGGGACAATTTCGCTCAGATGGTTCTTTGTATTCTGGTCTCTTATTACTATGAAGCTCCAAGGCTGCTTGTTTATCCATGACGGTGCCCATCGTCCAGCTTCTAGAATTGCTTCGATCTTGTCGTCTTCTACTGTGGTGTTTTCGAACCTGATCACGCTTCGCCTGTTCTTTATGGTTTCCAACACTTCATTCGTCATGATTTCATTCTTCCTTTTTGATATTATTCAGAACTGATGTTTAAAAGGTTAATGCGGAAAGCCCAAAAACAGTGACTAGGCGTTTTTCAAGCTGTTTTAATGTTGCGAATCGTGGATTCATAATCCTGTTTTTGCATTCATAAGTGTTTAATTTCGTTAACGGTCAGTTGTTGTTTGCAGGGTGAACTGCCTTTGAATGAACAAATCTTTGAAGCTTGCAAGGAATTGATTGACGACGCCAAGAATGGATGTGCGGACTTGGTTTTTAAAGAGATATGCCTTGAAATTCTATCAAGAGCAAGTCATGTTCTGACAGAACGTCAATTTAAGAAACTCGCCACTTATGCCGCTGAGAAAATGCGCGAAGCCATGCCTTTTGAACTGCAAGAACAAGAATTGGCTTGGAACAGATGACCGATCTCAGTTACATTTCTGAACAGTGACTATCGCAGGGCACCTTCACCCTGCAGCGCCTAATTTTTTTGAAGCTTCCATTCAGCCGAGTTTGTAGCCTATTTTTCTCAAGAAATCTTTGCGTTTCTCAATCTCCGCAGCGGTTTCTATGCCTTTACTTGCAAGGCCATCTACAACGCCGATTATCCCGCGGCCTTGTTCAGTTTGGGCGACGATCACTTCAAGAGGATTGGATGTAGCTGCATAGATTGTGCAGACTTCTGGCACGTTCTTGATTTTGTCCAAGACGTTTATGGGATAAGCGTCTCTGAGGAAGATTATGAAGCTGTGTCCGCAGCCCATTTCAAAAGCCTTTCCTGCAGCCAGCTGTCTCAGTTCGTCATCGTTTCCCTCGTGTCTTACTAGGCATGGACCAGAGCTCTCGCAGAAGCCTATGCCGAACTTTATGTTCGGAACAGAGTTCACTAATGCTTCGTGTAGATCTTCAATCGTTTTGATGAAGTGTGCCATTCCCAGGATCACGTTGCAGTCTTGTGGCACATCGACTTTCACGGTCTTGAATTCGAGCATGTAGGTTCCTCACGGTTGATTGCGTAAGGCTGGAATTTATAATTTCGTTATTTGCTCTTTGGTCTGGCGACTTTGAGTGCAAATAGAATTGTGCCAATCAGCACGATTGTTGAAGAAACATAGAAGACATTTGCATATGCAGTATATGAGGATCGTCCGTAGAGGCTGACCTGCAAATCTGCAAGGGGTCCGCCAATCAGAAAACCTGCGGGCCCCCAGCTCAAGGCTAGGACCGTGTTGAATCTGCTGAGAAGCCTTCCTCTCCGGTCTCTGGGTATGAGGTCGCCCGCAAAAACAAGACCTACTGTTTGGATTGTCCAGAATGAAACGCCATTCAGTCCGTAGACGAGTGCCATCAGAGATGCGTCGGAGGCAAATGGATACAGCAGAGGCGTGATCACTGCGAAGCTCAGTCCAAACAACAGAATCTTGATTCTTCCGAATTTGTCTGAGAGTCTTCCTGCAGCTAGACTTGCTATCATTCCCCCCACGGTCCATGCTGAAAGAACCAAGCTCATCTGAGTATCTGTGAAGTTCAGTCCTTGCGGGAGCTTTATGAAGAGGAGGAAAATTTGGTTGATGCAGGCAGCGCCAAGAACGATCATTATCATGGATAGGAGAAAGAGGGTGTATGCTCCCTGATTCTGCGTGTCTAGCTTAGTTTCCTGCGGTTGTGCTTCGGGCTCCGTCGGTTGCGGCGAAGGTGTTTGTTTAGGCTTCATCGTTCTTGAGGTCAAAGCCATAAGTCCGGCTCCAGCCAGCAGCAATGCGGTTACAATGTAGAAGATCGTTCCGTTTCTGAAGCCTTCTCCTTCACCGTATAGAAAGCCGGCAAACAGGATCCCTACCATCCGTCCGAGCGAAGCGATGAAATTCATCCCACCTATCACTCTTCCCCGGATGCTGGGGGTTGTGGCGTCCGTCAGGAGTGCTGCCCAGCCTACGTCTGACATGGACCAGAAGAATTCGAGGATGGAGAGACCGAAGATTATCGCTAGGCCCGCCATGTAGGGACTTCCAAGGTTAATTAATCCCGTATGCAGTAAGAAGACGATTATGTATGCACCCGCCGCTATCGTTTCGCCTGCCATGATGAGTCTTGCCCTGACTTTTTGTCTGTCGCAGATTTTTCCCCAAAGCAGGTTCTGACCCAAGGATGATGCAATCATGTTCAGTGTGCCGAGTGCGGCCGTTGATGTGACATTGTTCATTAAAGTGAACAGGTAGTTGATCATGAATGTGTAGAAAACTCCTCTGCGGAGGAATGTGAGAAACTCGAAAACGCCTAGGTTGAAAAACGTCTTTCGTCGCGACGTTCCGTTTTCGTACTCTAGGTTTTCCAAGCGACCCCTCTGTCAATGTACAACGTTGTTGAATGAAAAGGGATCTGATAGAAATAGGTTGTCCGTTAGATCAGGGATTTCCCGTTTTTGTAGAACAGCTTATCGTCTGCGTAGATTTCTCCGTGCTTGTTCATGTCTTTAAGCATGTCCCAGTGAATAGGTGACTTGTTTTGGCCGCCGGTTTCTGGATAGGCGTTGCCTAGTGCCATGTGTATCGTGCCGCCTATTTTTTCGTCGAACAGCATGTTTTTGGTGAACCTTGTTATTCCGTAGTTGGTTCCTATGGCTGCTTCTCCGATGCGGTCTGCGCCTTCTATCTTCAGTGTTTGCTGCAGGAATTCATCGCCTTTTGCTGCTGAAGCTTTTACTACTTTTCCGTCTTTGAACGCGAGTCTTACGTCTTCGACTTCTCTGCCTGCGTAGATGGCTGGGTAGGTGAACCGTACTGTTCCGTTCACGGAGTTTTCGATGGGTGTGGTGAAGACTTCGCCGTCTGGCATGTTTTCGTGTCCGCTGCAGTTTATCCATTTTCTCCCTTTGGCGTTGAACTTTAAGTCTGTGTCTTCGCCTACTAGCCGAATCTCGTTTGTTTGGTTTAGGAAATCGCAGATTTTCTGTTGTTGGGTGTGGATCTTTTTCCATTCTGCAATTGGGTCTTGCCTGTCGACGAGGCAGCTGCTGTAGACGAAGTCTTCGTATTCTTGAAGTGACATGGATGCTTCTTGTGCTTCAGCGTTTATCGGATAAGACAGCCCTGTCCATCTGAGTTTGCCTTCGGCGACGCGTCTATGGAATATGTCCATCACTTCTTTTCCAGACACTGCGCGCATTCTGAATTTCGCAGGGTCTACGTTTGACAGTGCTTTTGGACTTGGCTCGCAGAAGATTCCTATGTCCACGTCCACATTCTCTGCCACAAACTTCCTGAAAGGAGAGGCAAAACTGAGCTGATTTTCCTTTGCGTATTTATAGAACGTGTATTGAAGGTCCAAGTTTGCAAGGACAAAGGGGTGTGCGCCGCATAGCAGGCATTCTTTGTAAATTTCGTTGATGAGCGGGAAGGCTTGTTCGGTTCCCCGGATGATCACTTGTTCATTTGGCTTGACGTTAACACTGTAATGCACGCAGAGTTGTGCGAGCTTTTCGATTCGTTGGTCTACCATGTGTTGCACCGTTCGGAAGAAAAAAGGTAACCGTGGTGTTGCTTAAAACCTTGCTGTCAACGAGTGACTGAAATATGGGGGTCTGGTGTCGGCGTGACTTTGATCTTTTCCAGTTGGGCTTGGAATTCTCAAAAGACGGTGGGGTTTGATGCTGTTTTTTTCGGTGACAAGTTTTATAAGTTAC
>CAYNQC010000012.1:0-16280 GCA_964399235.1 uncultured Candidatus Bathyarchaeia archaeon
TAGCCAGTAGCCGTTCCTATGAGAGCTCCCTTAAGATCGTCCCTGTTATCGTTTATGCTTTTGGCCAGACCCGCTTTTCTTTCCCACAGATTTGAGGTGTCACCACAGTCTACAGCACTGAACAATTCATCAAAAGCTTTAACCGGGTCATTGTTTGTCCGATGTACGAATGCACTATTCATTTTTTCATGATACAACTCTCTGTTCTCCAAGTAGTGTCTCTTGAGGGCTATGTTGTCTACGTAAAGAGTTTTCCTCTGTTGCCAAGCATACCTAATGTTTTCTAAGAAGCCTCTCATTTTTTGTATGAACCTGGACATGTTTCTTCTCAGTTTTGTTAATAGGAGAATCTTAGTCTATTTAAGCGAGCGCGCTTATACGCGGAAGTCTTGTCAACATATTTTAGTCTGTTAATTTTCTCGAAATACTGAAAGATTTTCCCGTTGTTTACTGGTTGATCGCTCGGTGGCTGAAAGAATGGAAAGCGCAACGCGCGCGCTTCCTACCAAAAGGCTTAAGTGGAGTATTCAGGTTATGGTTGAACCGTCGAAAAAATAGGATGTTGAAAAAACTTGGCAGTTGAAGGATTTACCGGAGCCAGGCAACCCGTAGACGTGAAAATAGGCGAATTAAACCCCTCTTCCAGAGCCGTGAACGTGCTGGCCAAAGTCTTGTCAAAAAGCGAAGTCAGGAACGTCGCCGCAGGAAGAGACGGAGAACCCCACAAAGTAAGCGACGCACTAGTCGGAGACGAAACAGGCTGCGTATACTTGACACTCTGGGATGACAACATCGAAAAAGTCCACGACGGAGACACCGTAAACATCAAGAACGGCTACATAAACCTGTTCAGAGGCAACATGCGACTCAACGTCGGAAGATATGGCACCCTCGAAATTGCAGAACAAGCCCTCGCAGGCGAAGTGAACACAGAGAACAACGTGTCCACCCAAGTGCACGAACAAGAGCGAAGACCATTCAGAGGCGGCGGCAGAGGAGACTTCGGCGGCGGCAGACGGGATTTCGGCGGACGAGACAGAGACAGACGGGGCGGCTACCGACCGAGACGCTATTAAACGCAACACGGCGTTTAAAGAAACCTCCACCATTTTCTTTTAATTTACCCGAACAAGCAGAGAGACTAATTCTCATATCAACAGAAAAAACCATCGAAAACGTCATCATTAAGCATGACCTGCAGCAGAAACTCTGCTTCGAACCGAAAAAAAGCTCCTTCATGCACTCGAAACAGAAGAATTGCAGATTCTGATATGCTGCTTCTCCATCTTGAACACCGCAATCTTTAAAGCTTCTCCGCCAAATCAAAAACATCCCGCAAAAAGGAGAACGATAACATGTCTAAACCAAAGGGTAAGGAAGTAAAACCCACAGTCGAAGAATTACTTGCAAAAGCCAAGAAACCAGCACTGCTTGCTCCACCACTTCACAGGTTCTATGAAGGCAAAGTGCAAATAATGCCCAAATGCGCAGTTACAAGCCCCGCCGACTTCGCAATATGGTACACCCCAGGCGTAGCCGCAGCATGCAAGGAAATCCAAGCCGACAAAGACAAATCCTTCGAACTCACCAACCGCTGGAACTACGTCGCCGTCGTCTCAGACGGAACACGCGTCCTAGGATTGGGCAACATAGGCCCCGAAGCCGCAATGCCCGTCATGGAAGGAAAAGCACTGCTATTCAAGTACCTAGGCGGCGTAGACGCCTTCCCAATATGCATAAACACCAAGGATCCCGATGAAATCGTCAGAGCCTGCGAGCTGATCGAACCAACATTCGGCGGAGTAAACCTAGAAGACATAGAGAAGCCCAAATGCTTCTACGTCCTCGAAAAAGCACGCGAAAAACTCAAAATCCCAGTGTGGCACGACGACCAACAAGGAACCGCCACAGTCATCCTAGCAGGCTTGATGAACGCGTTCAAAATCGTTGGCAAAGACCCCAAGAAAGCTCTGATAACCCTCGTCGGCGCAGGCGCCGCAAACCTACGAACAGCATACGTATTGATAAAATGGGGAATAAAACCCGGCAACATCCTCCTCGTAGACACCAAAGGCCTGATCTACCCAGGCAGAAAAGACATAACCAAAGAAGAAGACCCATGGAAATACGAACTGGCACAGAAGACAAACGCAGAACACAGGACAGGAGACATAGTAGCCGCATTCAAAGGCGTTGACGCCGTCGTGGCCGCATCGAAACCAGGACCAGACACAATAAAGAAAGAATGGATCAAATCAATGGCCGACGACTCAATAGTCTTCGCATGCGCAAACCCGATACCGGAAATATGGCCATGGGAAGCCGAAGAAGCCGGCGCACGCATCATCGCAACGGGACGCAGCGACTTTCCAAACCAAGTCAACAACAGCCTCGGATTTCCAGCAATATTCCGAGGAGTACTAGACGTAAGAGCCAAGACAGTCACGGACGACATGTGCGTTGCTGCAGCACAGGAGCTTGCTAAATTCGCCGAAGAACGCGGAATGCATGAAAAAGACATCCTGCCACGCATGGAAGAATGGGAAGTGTTCCCCCGCGAAGCAGTAGCATGCGCATTGAAGTCCATCGAACAGGGCGTTGCAAGAATAAAGCCAAGCAAGAAAGAACTCTACGACAGAGCCGTGGCGATAATCCAGAACTCGCGCGAATCACTGAAGGTGTTGATGAAGCAAGGCCTGATCAAGCCGATGCCGTCAGAAGACAAGCTTCTTGGCAAGTAAGCATTGGGACTAGGCATAAACGATCAAATTCCTCCCTTTTTTGCCCTCAAAATTCAGAAAATTATTTAAACTCTTCCATAGAACATAGACACAGGGAGAATACATCATGCGTCTAGACTATGTGTTGTATGCATTGGCAATAATATGCTTCATCGTTACCGGTGCAGTAGCCGCCTATGCAGCCACCCAGCAACTATGGATCGTGACAACAGCCGTGATCGGACTCGCCTTCATCGGAATTGGATACACACAGAGACCCCGAGGAGAGCCAGAAAAAACGATGGCAGTAAGTCCACCTCCACCACCTCCGACGCTCCCAACACCGAAACCGACCGAGATAAAGACAGAGACCAAAATGCCAGAAATCAAGGTTGAAACCCCAACCGCCCCGACCGTACAAATAAAGCCGCCATCCGTCGGATTGTTGGACGTCAAAGGCATCAAAGACAAACGGGCACTGCAACTCAAAGCCATAGGCATAAACTCGGTTGAAGAACTGGCAAAAGCCTCACCCAAAGAATTGGCAGCAAAGCTCAAGATAGCACCTTATTTCACCGGTAAATGGATCGAAAGCGCCAAAGAAATCCTCAAGAAGTCCTGAGAAGGATTCAAAAAGGATCTCGTGAAATCTAAATCATCGAGATTCTTACTATGTTCCTTCTCTCTAAACGCTTCAAGGCGTCCAAGAATTCACTTTTTTTCTTCCCTGTCAACTTGAAGTTCTGAATCATCTCTCTGATAGGCATCCCAGGTCGACCGTAACTTGCGTTGCGCCTCCAAAGGTTCCTGACTATGAGCCGCTCCAACTTTCCACATCTCCACGTAGTATTGCGAATCAGAATAACGATCGCTCTGACCAGTCTCTGCGTCTCCTTCTCTTGCTTAACAGTCAAGGTTCCTCACGGTTACAAACGAAATATATGGAGAAAAGGCTTTTAGAGTTTGTGTTTACAAAGAAACCCCAGCAAACATCAATAAAGAGCAGGTAGACATCATGGTTCAAGCAAAAGTCGGAAAGATCTGTTTCGCCCGCTTCACCGAAAACGACGACGTTGCAGAAACAATCAAGAAAAACGCACGGGAAAACGACGTGAAAGCAGGAGCCTTCATACTCATTGGAGCCCTCAAACATGCAGTGCTAGGATGCTACAAGAATGGACACTACGTCAACACTGAACTCAGAGGACACATGGAAATCGCGTCATGCATGGGCAGCATAGCCGTCGACGAGAAAGGAGAAACCATAGTGCACGCGCACATAGTTGTTTCCAACGAGAAAGGCGAAGCCTTCGGCGGCCACCTGATGAAGGACTGCCTCGTAGGTCCAACAGCAGAACTCGTATTGATTGAGGCAGCCGGGTTGAAACTTCAAAGAGCTTTCGACCAAGAAACGAACCTGAAACTTCTGAAACTAGGTTAATGCTTTCCTCAAATAGATGCCGTGAGCGCTGCCATAGTAATTCTTGAGCCGACCCACAACCTCATAGCCCAGCTTACGGTACAACCCGATCGCGGCAACGTTATCCTCCCTGACCTCAAGAGTCAAAGACTTAACACCCTTCTGCCTGAAGATGCTTTCAACCTCCTTGAGCAACGCCTTTCCAACCCCGCTTCTGCGGTAAGCCGGCAACACCTCGATAGTCAAAACGTGCCCATGCAACGCTTTTCTGTCAGCATAAACCGTGCTGATCACAAAGCCCACGATGTCCCCGCCTAGACGTGCGGCGAGGCTAATGGAATTGTAGTCTTTGAGTAGCTGGGCAATCTGCGCTTTTGAAAAAGCTTCTTCCTTGAAACACTCGGACTCGATCTCATACAGCCTGTCTAGATCTCGGATTGAAGCATCTTCAATAACTACTTCCATAGTTCACATCGCTCAAAGAATATTCCCTGCCAGAATTTAGGCTTTCAGCCTAGACCATGATTAGCTTCTCCATCGGAGCGCGACATCACTGCCTTTATGCCTAACCACTGCTGCGCCCCAAAACCCACAAAAAACCTCAACCACAACGTCAAGAGCCGCATCAAGATCGTTGCCGTCGCGCCTATCGCCACTGGCACACCGAAGCCTTGCAGAAGGATCGTCAAGGCTATTTCAGGCAAGCCGACCTCAAACGGTATGCCCACAGGAATCGATTTTACGGCCACAAAAATCGCTGAAATAACCAATATTGCACTCCAACTTATCTGAGTGTAACCTATTGCGAGAAAAGTGAGGAAAAAGACCAGTAAGGCAAATATCCAGGAAATCACCGACAGAAAAGTGGCTAGAAGCATTGTTTTTGGAGCACGAACATACTCTTTGATCGCCTGATGGAAGCCTCTGTGGATTGAAACCACTTCTTCTCTGAACTTGGCAGGTTTCCAGTGGCCTCTGGTTATCCACTCCGCAAACCTGATCAGACCTTCGAGCATGCGGAAAGTCCATTTTTCCCTGAAACTGAAGAAGAGGACCAGTGTGAAAAACAAGCAGACCATTGTGATAAGAAAAAGAATCAAGGTAAGCATCATTCCATAAAGGAGACTCTGAACCAGCAGAAATGCTGCGCCTACCAAAAGCGTTGCCACGTTTATTCCCATGCCGATGAGCCGCTGAGCGACGACAGAAGCCGTGGCTTTTCCAGCCGTCCCATCTTCTTCTTTATTCACCAGATAGATCTTGGCAAGTTCACCGCTCACAGACTCGGCAGGGATCATCGTATCAACGTATATGCCGATCCAGACGAAGGCGAAGGATTTCAAAAAGGATAACTTAACCTGGAGAAATCTAAGCAGAAAATGCCAAGCCAACGTGAAAAACAACACATCGAGAAGGGAAACCACTATTGCAAGGACGTAATAGTAAGACTTGATCTTCTGTACTTCCGCGATGATTCCCGGAATATCCACGTTGAAAAGGTAGATGTACACGAAGAAAGCAACTAAGCCGATGAGCGGTAACGCGAAAGTTCTCCACGTCACCTTGTACTTAGGAGGCGAAGACAACACTGCAGACACCTTTCCAATGAAGGCAGAAGGGCACCGAGCAACATTATATATTTTGCCACACTCTACGCAGAGAAACCAGAAACCTTCAACTCAACAACCTTGGACAATTCGACCTCAAGGATTAAATCGTATCGATTCTGTAGATAAGCCAAGGTCACACACTTGCTCACACGTGCACAAGCCATTGAACTAGTAAACAAAAACGTTCAAAAAAAGAACGTCATCCACCACATGATAGCCGTCGAAGCAATAATGAGATCACTCGCCAAGCACTCGGCAGAAGACGAAGAAAAATGGAGCTTGGTCGGCCTCCTCCATGACATTGATTACGAGAAAACCGAAAGCACACCCGAAAAGCACAGTCTGATAGCTGAAACCATTTTGAAGGATATTGCGGACGCAGATGTGGTCAGAGCAATCAAGTCTCACAACTTCGAGCATACAGGCGCCAAACCCGAGACCAAAATGGAAAAAGCCCTCATCGCAGCCGACGCCGTCTCGGGTCTTCTCATTGCCTGCGCGCTTGTCAAGCCATCGAGAAAACTGGCAGACATCAAAGTCGAGACAGTCGCCAAAAAGTTCAAAGACAAAGACTTTGCCCGCGGCGCCCACAGAAACAGAATATTATACTGTGAGCAGATAGGCATTATCAAGGAAAAGTTCTTCGAACTGGCATTAAACGGATTAAAGGAATCCGCTTCGCAAATAGGGCTTTAATACGCTCCATCCTCGCAATTTCTTAAATACCCAAAACAAATGGTGTAGATGACAAAGACAGGAGCAAAGACCCATGGCACTTCCTACGATAGTCAGAGAAGTAGAAACAAAGAGAATTCACCCATCCAAACTCAACCCAAGAATGGAAGTAAACATAGAACGACTCAACGAACTGGCTGCAAGCATAAAAGAAGTCGGCCTGCTTCAACCCATAATAGTGAGACCCATGGACCAAGACTACGAAGTCGTCCTCGGCGAAAGACGATACAGGGCTTCACTGCAAGCCGGCCTTGAAAGAATTCCCGCAATCGTCAGAGACTACACAGACGATGAAGTGGTTCAACTCAACCTCATTGAAAACATACAAAGACAAGAACTGAGCGCGATTGAGAAAGGAAGAGTATGCAACTATCTTCTCGAGAACTGCAGCGAAAAATACCCCTCCCAGACTGCAATAGCCAAGAAAATAGGCATGAGCAGCGACGCAGTTTCTCTGTGGCTCAGAACCGTGGAAGTAGTTCCCAAAGAGGCGCAGAAATATGTTGCACCCTCAATGGTTTCAGGACAAGTGCCTGACGGCAAAATCGACTATCTAACAGCTGTGAAAGTAGGTCGTTCTGTCGAAGAACCAGAAAAAAGAGTAGAAGTAATCAGAAAACTCGCTGAGAAAAGGCTTCCTTCAAAGGAAAAAGCCCAAGTCATTCAAAAACTCATTCGCCAACCAGAAAAATCCGTTGAACAAATCATCAAAGAAGTTGAGGAAACACCATACGACATGCAGTTCGAAGCCATCGACAAAGAACCCTTAATCAAAGGCATCAAAACTCAGACTTCAAGACTCAGCATACCAGATCAGAAAATCAAAGCCGGCGCAACAGTTCGCGCAGCCATATACGAACCCCACGTCGCCGACCTCCGTATCACGTCGATTGAAAGAAAACGACTGAAATACTTCGACGAAGAAGACGCAAAAAGAGAAGGCGGCTACACTCTTGAACAGTTCAAAAAACAATGGAAAAAAACTCACGGACAATGGGACGAAGACCAACTCGTCTACGTCATACATTTCGAGAAAACAAAGTAGTCAACCCTTGCCATCTACTGGCACGTTTTCCCGATTGTATCCAACGCCGCCTATACAATGTACTTATCAGGTTTCTCAAAATCCTTGACTATTTCCATGACCCGCTTAGGAACATTCACACTGTCCAAAGGTATGCCTTTCAACAACGCCCAAGGACTCTTGATCGCTATCTGTGTCGCAAGATAATCCTCGCCAAAAGCCTTCTTGCACACTTCAACAACCAATCCCCTGACTTTAAGCTCAGAAACCTCGCCTAAAGCATGCAAATACTCATGCACAAGCAGATTGTAAACCAACGCATTGACCACTTTCTTGCTCTCAATAGCTGCCTCCACGATTTGAATAAGCACCCTGTTCAAAACGATATTGTTCGTTCCCAACGGATGATAAGCACCCAACTGAATAGGCAAATCATCCAAAAACAACATCATACTACCTCTACGCTTGTGAAAAACATATTCCACAGTGTCCTTCGCAAGGTCCCAAACATCAGAATAGCTGGCGGCATTGTCCAACCTCTTCTGAAACTGCTCCACACTCGCAGAATCATTTTCGCCTATCATACGGTACCACTCGAAATCACAGCCATTGCTGACTTATATTAAATGTGGAACTACAGCGCGTGCCCTAGTTGCTTAAGAAGAGTCAGTTTCACGTTACGCGACAAAGACAAAGGTTTGACCTGAAAAAAGGAAATAGACCGTGCCAAGAATTGAATGCCATTCGAAAGAACTAAACGTTATTAATACAGCATGAAGCCTTCAACTCATTTAGGAACGAGAGGCTAAAAACGTGAGCAGAGACACCGTAAAGGAAATACTCACCAAGTACAAGACCGTCGCAGTTGTAGGGTTGTCGCGCGACCCCTCCAAATACAGCAACGAGGTAGCATCATACCTCAAAAGCCAAGGTTACAGCATAGTACCTGTAAATCCCACGACGAATGAAGTGCTCGGAGAAAAAAGCTACAAAACCCTCCTCGACATACCACCAGAAATCCAGAAAACCATAGAAATCGTCGACATTTTCAGGCCTCCAGCCGACATCCCGCCTATAGTTGAGCAGGCAGTACAGTTGAAAGAGAAACATGACAAGCCCTATGTGATCTGGATGCAACTGGGAATCATCAACGAACAGGCAGCCGGTGTAGCAAGATCCGCAGGCCTGACCGTAGTTATGAACAGGTGCATGATGCTGGAACACAGGAAACTGTTCCCAAACCCATAGCCGCAGATTGCCTCTTCGTTCAGCTGAACTCGGGCTTTTTCTTACCAAGCTTCTTGTCCAAACATGCCCTGATAAAACCATAGTATTCTGGGTCAGGTCTCCCCGGCCGACTCTTGAACTCGCCATGGAACTGTGACGCAAAGAAGAAGAAGCGGTCAGGCAACTCCAGCATTTCCATTCTCCTGCTATCGGTGCTCTTCGCAGAAAACACCAGCCCGTTTTTCCTCAGAGCCTCGGAATAATCAAGGTTGACTTCAAACCTATGTCGGTGACGCTCGTAAGTCTCATCACACTTGTACAGCTTATGCGCAATGGTGTCTGGCTCAATCACTATTTTGTGAGCCCCCAGCCGCATGGTCGCTCCCTTAATCTCGATTCCGCGCTGCTCAGGCATGAGGTCAATAACTGGATAAGGCGAATCGGGATTTATCTCCGTGCTGTTGGCATCCTTCAAGCCGCAAACATGCCTAGAAAATTCGATGACCGCCAACTGGAACCCATAGCAGATCCCAAGAAAAGGAACATCATTTTCCCTCGCATATTTGACAGAAGCGATTTTTCCCTCCGTGCCTCTTGGGCCAAAGCCGTAGGGCACGAAGATCCCATCATACCCCTTCAGTATTTCGACACAATCGGCATTCTGCTCGAGCTTCTCAGACTCCAAATAGTCAATATTCACCTTGGCCTTGCAGGCTGCGCCGCCGTGCCTCAATGCTTCACTCATACTGACGTAGCTGTCTGCAAGTCCCGAATACTTGCCGACTAAAGCAACTTTCACTTCACACTCGGGCTTCAAAACAGCCTCGACAAACTGCCTCCACTCCCTGAAATCTTTCTGGCGATCCGAAAACCCAAAACGTTTGCAGATGAAGTCGCTCATTCCCTGCTGGTCAAGTATGAGCGGAACCTGATAGATAGATCCCACATTATAGGAACAGAACACAGCCTCCTCAGGTATCGTGCCGAACAAAGCAATTTTCCTCAACGCTTCGGCATCAATCATCGCCGGGCTCCTGGCAACAATAGTGTCCGGCTGGATACCGATACGCCGCAACTCGTTTACGCTGTGCTGAAGAGGCTTCGTCTTCATTTCCTTTGTCACATCAAGCACCGGAACCAAGGCAACATGCACGTACAACGTGTTTTCATATCCTTCCTCCAAACGCATCTGCCTAATTGCTTCGAGAAAAGGCAACCCTTCGATGTCGCCCACAGTGCCCCCGACTTCGGTCAAGACCACATCTGCACCAGAATCCTTTGCAACACCGCGTATCCGATGCTTGATATCGTTCGTCACATGAGGCACAATCTGGACACATCTCCCAAGAAAATCGCCCCGCCTCTCCTTCTCAATCACCGCCTTGTATACCAAACCCGTCGTGACATTGTTGTCCTTCTTCAAATCCAAATCAAGAAACCGCTCATACCACCCCAAGTCAAGGTCGGTCTCTCCGCCATCATCGGTAACATAAACCTCGCCATGCATGTACGGGTTCATCGTTCCCGCATCAACATTCACGTAAGGATCAATCTTGATCACGTTGACCATAACCCCTCTCGCCTGAAGCATCTTGCCAATAGAAGAAGTCAATATTCCCTTTCCAACCGAACTCAAAACGCCACCGGTGACAAAAACGTATTTTACCATACGCTCCCCCTTCCGCAATGACAGAACCTTAAAGCGCCCGTAGCCATTTAAAACCTTTCATCTACGGTTACCCTTGAAACAAAACAACTAGCTCTTTATGTACTATGAAAAATGAAAGGAGAAAAAAGCGCTTTTACCTTCGACGCAGTCCGTATACGGCGCCGACGACAATCAATACTCCGAAGATGATGATTGCTATAGGCCACACTTCAATGTTTGCAGGGATCACTTTAGCCTCCTGCAATATCGCAATGAGTCCCCAAAGCACGATAATAGTGCCGATTGCAGCGCCCACAATTGCTCCGCCCCTTGGAATACCAAAACATTCGCTTTCAACACGCCTGTAGTGTTCCCTCTCGCCAACCGCATACAACGAAGCCCCACATTTTGAGCAGACCTTGGCGTCGTCAGGATTCTGAGTTCCACATTTAGTACAGTAGACCATAATCATTCTCCCAACTAATATTGCGCAGGCATGTTGTTTTAAGACTTTTGGTGACCAAGCAATGCATTGCCCTGTTCAAGAACACTTCTCAACTGATCTGTCCCAAGTTCCATTCCATGAAGGAGCCTTCCCCTGAGCTTGGAACCCTTCAAAAACGTCTCCTTAACGAGCAAATGTTCCCTAAACCGCCTAACATACCGGAAAACAATCCCTCTCTTCCATCCGCCGCGCTCGCAACTCCTTCTTTCTTCAACCGACAAGTCATCCCTTTCCACCGCACGCTCAATCACGCCATAACCAACGAAAGCATCCCCACCATCTGTCTTGTGAAGAAACAAAACAGTGCGCCCTCCTTCCCATTTCCTGTTGAGGCTCGTGTGATAAATTGCCATGTCAAAAACCTGATCAACCCATTCCCTGCCGGAGATTCTCAGAATATAACCAGCAGGCTCCGACATGCACTTCCTCTTCAGAGACAAACCGACTGCCTCCCTACAACACATTGTTGACTCCTCGCTATTTATAGAGCCTGTGGCGTGCGCGATTTTGCAAATTTCCAACATGAAAACCTGCAGGACAGCACCGCAAACCCTTCTCCCATGCCTTCACCAAGCCTCACACACGTTACCGCATAAGGAAAAACCCAGGGGGATGGGGGTAGGGTGTTTTTCGCTGTTTTCAAGCCATAGTCCATGTTGAACAGTCCACAATGCAGGACTACAGATCTAGCTGAAAAACAGCACCACACAGAACCTAAGGGTTTATTGCGATCTTGATCTCCGTCTTCGAAGTCGAGAGTATCTCCAAAGCCTCTCTGACATCCTCAAGTCGCATTCTCCGCGTCACAAGCGGCCTCACATCAACCGTCCTCGACGCAATAAGATCCAACGCCTTCCTAAAATGCAAAGGCGTAGTGTGAAACGTGCCCATAACTCGTGTCTCCCCATAATGAAGCTGCTCCGCGTTAACCCTTATCTCCGTCCCCGGAGGACACCCACCGAACTCAAGCACCGTCCCACCCTTACGCACCAATCGCAAAGCCTGCTCCCAAGTCGCAGGCAAACCAATCGCCTCAATAACAACATCTGCACCATAACCGCCAGTAAGCTGCTTCACCGTCGCAGGCACATCCTCTCTTCCGCCATTAACGGTCACGTCAGCCCCAACCTTCTCCGCAAAACTCAACCGTTCATCGACAAGATCAACCATGATCGCCTTCTTAACACCCATCTTCCTGACAGTCAACAAATGAAGCAGCCCAATCGGACCCGCCCCGATTATTGCAACGTTATCACCAAGCTTCACGCCAGCTTCTTCAACACCATGAAGCACACACGCCAAAGGCTCCGCCATCGAGGCCTCTTCAAAAGAAACATGAGCCGGAATCTCCTGCATATTAACCAAAACCATACGACTGGGCACCTTCACAAACTCAGCATACGCCCCCCACAGCCAAATCATGTTTTCACAAAGATTATACTGACCCCTCTGACACATCCCACACTGCAAACAAGGCGCACTGTTACCCGCACGCACACGCATGCCTTCCTCAGGCCACTGCAAACCCGAACCAACCTCAATCACCTCGCCCGCCCACTCATGCCCAAAAATGCTCGGAAGCCTAATCACCTTCTCAACATAACCCCTCTGGAAAATCTTCACATCCGTCCCGCAAGTGGTAGCCGCTTTAACCTTAACAAGAACCTCGCCACCTGCAACAGTCGGAACAGGAACATCTTCGATTCTCAAGTCTCTAATGCCATAAAGCATCGCCGCCTTCATCTTGCTCGCCATGGTAACACACTCAGATTCCTACGATTTCCGCAACGGTCGAGAACGCTGGCTCAACTTTCTCAGCGCCTCTTTCTCGTTTGTCCAGTACAGCAACCTATCGGCGTCATCACGCTCCGTCCACAAATAATCCGAAAGCTCCGACTCCTGAAGCCTGACCGCCTCCTTCGAATCCGCCTCGACCAAAAAACTCGACACCTTGTGAAGAGTCTCCCTAAAAACAAACTGATAACTATGGACCTCACCCAAAACACTGACGTTTTTCAGCCCCGTCTCTTCAAAAACCTCTCTCATCAATGCCTCAACCTTTGCCTCTCCCCTGTTGACTCCCCCCTTGAGAAGCCTCCAATGAAAACGCCTCACCCTGGTATCCCTCTTCCGAACAAGCAAAACCAGCCTTCTGTCGTTCCGGTCAAAAATCACACCCTGAACCTCATTCCTTATATTCAAACGAGACTCCTCGCCCCAATCATTCGTTCAGCACCACAACCTTAAGACTTTCCCTACCCTCCAAAGCCGTAGCAAACGCCTTCCCAGTCTCTTTAAGCCTAAACCTGTGAGTAACCAATTCACCCACTCTCAGTCTGCCCGTTTCCATCAAACTTAACGCCGACCGAGTCTCCAAATGAGAAGTCGAATATGACGGTATTATCTTCACCTCCGAAAAAAACAGCTCCTTCGGACTGATTTGCAGATGATCCTCTGGGATCGTAGGCGCAAACACACAGATCTTACCACCTTTCCTACAGACGTCCATGCCGGCCTTGTATGCCTCCAAATTCGGCGCCGTCACCACAACTACGTCAGCCCCCCTTCCACCTGTCTCGGCACGCACAATGTCCTTCAAATTCTCACTATTGGGATTAATAGCAAAATCTGCACCAAACTTCCTCGCAAAGTCCAAGCGAAAACCGATCAGATCACTCACGAAAATCGGCGATGCCCCATAAATCCTCGCCAGCGCAGTATGGATCAGCCCCGTCGCCCCCGCACCGACCACGGCGATCGAATCACCTGCATGAACCTCACATTTTCTGATGGCACGTATGCAGCATCCCACGGGTTCGATCAGGGTCGCCTCTTCAAACGACAGATGATCTGGAATTTTCAATGTATCCAATCGAACATTGGAAGCAGGAACTTTGAAGTATTCAGCAAAGCCGCCTGGTTCAATTTTGGTATCATGAAACTTCTCACATAGAGTATAATCGCCATGGAGACAATAGTGACAGGTCATGCATGCCACATGATGATGAACAAACACCCTGTCGCCCACACTGAAACCTTCAACTTTCCTCCCCACTCCCGCCACTACGCCAGCAGGCTCATGCCCAAGAACAAGCGGCACACGGCTCCTCAAGTACCAATCCATAAGATCAGAACCACACACCCCGCAAGCTTTCATGTTGACAAGAACTTCGTCCTCTTCGATTCGAGGCGTAGGCACATCTTTCACTCGCATGTCCCGTTGACTGTAGTATACCACAGCCTTCATTTTTCGCTCAAACGTCCTTGACTGCCCCAACACTTAAAACTTTTCGAGTCAATGACACGCCCATTCTCTGCTTGTTTCACATCTTCTCGATCTTCTCTTTAACACTGCGAAGGAACTGAGCCGCAGGAACACCATCAACTATTCGATGATCATAAGCCAAGCTAATCGTCATCGTTGGCCTAACCTCTACTTTCCCATCAAGCACAACAGGTTTCTCGCTGATTCTTCCAGCTGCAAGTATCGCCGCCTCAGGAGGGTTGATTATCGGAATGAAAAAGTCAACTCCATACATACCAAGATTGGTCACGGTAAACGTTCCGCCACTCACTTCTTCCCTAGACAGTCTTGCCTGCCTCGCTTTCTCGGTCAACTCAACCAGTGCAGCATCAATTTCCTTTAAGGTCTTCTTATCAACGTTACGAATCACTGGAACAACCAGACCCTTTTCTGTCGCGACAGCAACACCTACATTCACATCTTCGAAAATTTTCAGTCGCTCGCCTTCCAGACTCGAGTTTATAGTAGGCATCTCAGACAGAGCCTTGGCGACAGCCTTCACAATTATCGTGGTATATGAGACTTTAAGTCTTTCATGGAGTTCGGCAGCATTGGAAATATCGACTTCCATCACGACTGTGCTGTGTGGAGCTGTCCTGTAACTCGCTGCAATCCGTTCTGCAGAGGTTTTCTGAAAACTGCTTAATGCTATGATTTCTTTGACTTTTGGCTTTGTGCTTCCCGTCGCCTCAAGGAATTTCCTGACATCTTCTTCATCAATTCGCCCTTCATTCCCAGTTCCTTTGACCAGCGCCAAGTCAATCCCTTGTTCTCTGGCCAAACGTTTGGCAGCCGGCGACGCCAAGATACGCGTCTCAACTCCATCCATGGCAGCCGCAGGAGCCGCTTCCTGTGTGTCCAGGCGCGGCAAGGGCTCATTTGGAGCAGTAATCACCGCCAGAACAGTGTTAACAGGAACATCGAATCCCGCCTCTACGACGATTTTCCTCACAACTCCTGAAGCCGGTGCTTCTAGGTCATATGTCGCTTTTTCTGAGACAACTTCTACGAGTGGCTCTCCTTTCTCAACAGTGTCACCCTCTTTCTTGTACCATTTGCCAACCGTTCCTTCTTTCATGGTCACACTGAGGCGTGGCATGACAACGTCTGTTCCCATCCTACACAACCTCTTTGACAGCTTGAACTATTGACTGTTCACTGGGAATGATAAACTGTTCCAGAGGCGGACTGAACGGAATCGGCGTGTCCGGCGCTGTTACACGTTTTATGGGAGCGTCCAAAAAGTCAAGGGCTTCTTCCGAGATGGTAGCCGCGATCTCCGCACTGACGCCCGCACTCTTGCAGTCTTCGGTAACAATGACAATTCTGCCCGTTTTCTTGACAGAACCAACAAGTGTTTTCCTGTCTAGCGGTGTGAGCGTCCTTGGGTCAATTACTTCCGCATCAATGCCATCTTTATCGAGCAATTCAGCTGCCTTCAATGCTTTCAGCACCATATACGAAGTGGCAACAATAGTAACGTCTGACCCTTCCCTCTTCACATCCGCCACTCCGAACGGAATCAAATACTCATCTTCAGGGACGTTGTCTTGAATTGGGTAGAGCAGTTTGTGTTCACAGAAAAACACGGGATTCTCGCCTCGAATCGCCGTTTTGAGCAGTCCCTTTGCATCGTAGGGGGTCGAAGGCGCTGCGACATACAAGCCCGGCACGTGCATGAACCATGCTTCCAGGCTTTGAGAGTGATGAGATGCAATGTTCACACCCGCGCCGAAAGGCGTCCTTATGACGACTGGACACTTGGCTTGACCTCCAAACATGTAGCGTATCTTTGCAGCCTGATTGGCAATTTGGTCCATTGCCAGGGCGGTTAAGTCTCCGAACATTATTTCCGCAACCGGACGCATTCCAGTTATCGCTGCACCGACAGCTGTACCGATTATCGCAGACTCAGATATCGGCGTGTCCCTGACTCGTTCGTCTCCGAATTCCTCCGCCAAGCCGTCTGTCACCTTGAAAGCGCCACCCCAATAGCGGCCTATATCCTCGCCTAGCAGGAATACTGATTGATCCCTACGCATTTCTTCTCTCAGGGCTTCTCGAAGCGCGTCTCTAAAAGAGATTTT
>CAYNQC010000012.1:16380-22698 GCA_964399235.1 uncultured Candidatus Bathyarchaeia archaeon
GCACCCACAACAGCTGTTGCACCCAGCATTCCTATGCTGAAATCAGCAATATGCATTGAGCCTCCCTTGCCCTTGCAGTAACCAGTCTTCTTTCCTAATATCTCCGCCATTACCCGCTTCAAGTCGGCTCCCTTGGCTATGCAGTGGCCATGCCCCCTGTGCGTGCTTGTTATGAAATCGTCTTTTCGCAGCGCAGTGCAGACCCCTACAGCGACTGCTTCCTCACCAGCATAGAGGTGAATCGTGCCCGGAACAAGATTCTGGCCATAAAGATCGAACACTTTCTCCTCAAAAAAACGTATTTCAAACATTTTGTGAAGCATCTCAGCAAGCAATTCTTTCGGCACTTCCTGTAACATCGGAAACCTTTCAGTCTATATGCAATCCTTTCCTCGTTATAGAACCTGCCACTCTTATATTATTCCATTTCGATTCTTACCAAACGCATTTGAATCGCAACCTGTTGTTGAAATTCTGAGTTTGGCTCCGAATTTCCAGATAAGAATGCTTATTATGACTTAAGATAAGATACTCGGTTCGGCGAAAAATAATGGCTATGCAAAAGAGAACGGTCATAGTAGCTTTGTCAATAGCAGCTATGATGATGGTAGCAAGCGTCTTGGCAATTATGACGTCATCTAAAACTATTCCGAGCAGTGGATCAATCAATGCGTTCAAAGTGGGCGTGTACTCAGACGCTGCATGTACTACATCACTCGGTTCAATTACCTTTGACACTATTAGTCCGGGCTATAACACAAACAAAACAGTATTCATTAGGAATGACGCAACAAGTGGCGGAAAGAGCATGAGCTTGTCCATGACTGTCACCAACTGGGGGTGTACCCCAACGAACAGTTCGACCGTCGTGTACATTGCCTTCAATTCGACAGGCGTGGCACTTGCACCGACGATAAGCTGTGCAGCGAATATTACCTTAACGGCCCTCGACAATGATGAAACAAAGGTTGGATTAAGCTTCACCGACATAGACATAAACATCTTCGGAACAGAAGTCTAAGCATCATACGGCACTGCCCTTTCCACCTAGCCTCCATTTTCTTTTCTTTAGTACGTCAATTGGTCGTGTATTGCACATGCATTCTTAGACAGTTTGAAAGGAGCACTTGCCTGCAGAGGCAAGTAACAACATCGCCAATCTGTGAAATGTGCAAAAAAGTCAGCCACTACAGGCTGATCGAAGAACAAGGTTGAATTAAACGTAAGAGAGCATTTTCGAAGGCATAGTAACGCGCATTCAGCCATCAATTGGAACTTCCGGCCCGACCCCATAGGGCGACAGTGCAATTTCAACAGAATCTCTGTAGAGCCAGTTCTGCGCGCATCCGCAACGACACATTTGCCGCGGTGCGTATCAATTCAATATCACTTGGGCTCCAAATCAGCGTTCAATATACGCATATTAACCTGCGGGCAGTCCTTTTTTATGAAGATAAAATGTTCAGATTCAAGTGGCGGTCCTTCCTTATCCCTCTCCACCTGGCACTTGTGCTGAGTTTATCCTTCGCCGCAGTGGCTCCAATCGCGAGAACCGAACCCATACAAGATTCAGCCTCGTTGAATTATAAAGTCTACAGCGCTTTCTCCGGACGACTCACACATACAATCACGGCTAGAAACCCTGCTTTTGACACTATCATAGATGGAAAACTCTATGTACCCCTCGTAAGCAACAAGACGGGAAGCGTTTATGTCGTAATCATCAACATGACTTCAACCGCAGGAAATCTGCGACTTCTGAAGGACGATTTCGGCAACTTCTATGCTTGCTGGGAAGGCATAATAATCAACGCGAATGAGACTTTCAGCTCAAGAATAGAATATTACGTGGTTTCTTTTGAAACGCGATTTTTGATAAATGCAAGTGAGGCAATGAGCTATAACGAAAACGCAGCTTTGTGCAAAACCTTCACGCGATCAGAAGAATTGATAGAGTCGGATGCATCTGAAATTGCCGCAAGAGCACAAAGTCTCTGCCACGATGCAGTCAACATTCATGAGAGAGTCGTCAGAATATATGACTTCGTAATCTCCTATTTGCGCTATGACCCCCAAGAAGATGAAAGAGGAGCTCTTTGGGCTTTGAGAAATAGAATAGGAGACTGTTCAGAATACTCGTACTTGTTTGTTGCACTTTGCCGTGCAGCAGGCGTCCCTGCGAGAATCCAGACAGGGTTCGGTTTCCACGATCTGAAGGAAACCACAGCAGATGGGCACATGTGGGCTGAGTATTATTTGCCTGATCATGGCTGGATCCCAGTTGATCCAACCTGGCAGCTTCTCGATACGATGGATCAAAAGCACTTCAGTTCCTTGGCAAGCATGCCAGAATTGATGCCTTATGCTAACTATTGCTTCAACTTCACAGCAGACCTGAACAGTGAAAACATCACAGACAACCAAGAAGTAATCCTGGAACCATCGCCAACAGATCTTTTTGGAAACGACATCGTTGAAGACACCTTGAAGACAATCAAGACAATTGGTCAAGCAAGACTCGCAACCAACGTGGAAACATTTTTGGGAATGCCAATAATCTTTCATTCAGAGGCTGAGCAAGTGGACCAATTGTACGCAACCAGCGAAATGAACCTGCAGGCCGCCTTGCAGCAATGGACCGCGAACATGACAGCAGCCAGATCATACGTCTCGGAAGCTTTAGCAGAAGCGAATGAAGCATCACAGAAAGCATGGATGCTAGTTGAATATGCATTTGCACTTTTCATTGGAACACTGGTAGCTTGTCTTTCAATCGCATATATCTTGTTTCGGCACCATACAACGAAGAACAACTGGCAGTTTACACGCCAGTGACGAGAATAGCATTTCCCGAATTGTCAGAGATAACATAAGCAATATAGATGAACACTCTAACAATATACTAGTGGTTTCGAAGCGAATTCCGGTGAGCAGCTGAATGCAGAAATCATATTCAAAACTGCTGGGAATTGTTGGAAAACCGAACACTGGCAAATCTACGTTCTTCAGCGCAGCCACGTTGGCTCCAGCGGAAATTGCGAATTATCCATTTACAACCATAAAGCCCAATAGAGGAATAGGATATGTTCGAACTCCTTGTGTGCATGAAGAATTCAACGTCAGCGATAACCCTGCTAACTCTCTCTGCATGAACGGGATAAGATTGATCCCGATAGAATTCATCGACTGCGCAGGCCTCGTCCCTGGCGCATGGGAAGGAAGGGGTCTGGGCAACCAATTCTTGGATGAAATCCGGAGGGCAGACGTTCTACTCCACATTGTCGATGCCTCTGGAGGAACAGATTGCGAAGGGAGACTGTGCAGACTCGGGGAAAACGACCCTCTCGAAGACGTGAAATTTCTCGAACGTGAGATAACAATGTGGATGGCCAACATATTGAGGAAAGACTGGCCGAAAATTGCCAGAACGTCAGAGACGGAGTCCAAAGACCTCGCAGCCATGCTTGAAGAACGGCTAAGTGGCTTAGGAATAAAAAGGGCACATATTTTTGAGGCAATAAGAAACTCAGGCCTGAACGCTGACAAAGCAACATTCTGGAGTGAAGACGATTATCTGAAATTCATGAACATGCTGAGACAAACTGCCAAACCAATATTGATCGTCGCAAACAAAATGGACCTGCCTACGTCCGAAGCAAATCTCGAACGATTGAAAAAGTCGAATCGACTGGTCATACCAATCTGCGCCGAAGCTGAACTTGCATTGAGAAGAGCCGCAGAAAAACAGCTCATCGACTACAGACCCGGAGACTGCAACTTCAAAATAAACACGCCAGAAAAACTGAGCGAAAGCCAAGTAAAAGCCCTTGAGATCATAAGAGAGAAAATTCTGTTAGACGCTGGTTCGACAGGAGTCCAAGAAGCAATCAACACGGCTTTCTTCAAGCTTCTAAACATGATAACTGTGTATCCTGTAGAAGATTTGGAACGCTTAAGCGACCACATGGGAAGAGTCTTGCCCGACGCTTATCTCGTACCTTATGGTACGACCGCGCGTCAACTTGCCTACATAATACACACAGAACTTGGCGAAGGTTTCATTTATGCAGTCGAAGCTCGGGATAAGAAAAGGCTTGGAGAAGACTACATGCTCAGGGACAGAGATGTTGTCTCAATAGTCAGCGCACGCAAGAGAGCATAGATAGGCTCATTCGCCGAAGCGCCTCTTGCGCTTTTGAAAAGTCCTGACGGCTCGGAGAAGGTCGATCGCTCGGAAATCGGGCCAATACACATCCAGAAAACACAATTCGCTATACGCCGACTGCCACAACAGAAAACCACTGAGCCTTTCTTCACCAGAAGTCCTGATGATCAGATCAGGATCTTGTTGCGGCATATGTGAAGTATACAGATATTGCTCGAAGGTTTTTTCGTCCACTTGTCTGTAATCCAACTTCCCTTCATGAACTTCTTCGGCAATCTTCCTTGCAGCGTCCACGATTTCTGCCCTTCCGCCATAGGCAAAGGCAAAATTGATGAAATGTTCATCATAGTTCTCTGTTGCCTTCTCAACGTCTGATATAAGTTGTCGCAAGCTTTCAGGAAGCGAGCCTATTCGTCCAATGACTTTCACGCGAGTTCTGTTATTGTGTATTCGTTCGTCGGTCAGAAGTCTACGAAACCACGTCTCGGCAATCCGCATAATCTCGCGAACCTCCTCCCAAGTACGGCGAAAGTTTTCAGTGGAAAAAGCATACAATGTAACAGACTTAACATCTAGCTTCAAACACCAGTCAAGAAGCTCTTCAACTTTTTCCGCGCCTTTTTCATGCCCCAACCAAGGATTGACGAACTTTTCAGAAGCCCATCGCCTATTTCCATCGAGAATGATTGCTATGTGCTCGGGATTAACGCCGTTTTTCACTTGGCGCCACAGCCAACCCTCATATACCCTATAAGCGCCAACGGCAAATAGCAACGTTTTGAACACCATTTGAACCTCGAACTCCAGAACTCAGCAACATGCATGTAAGCTGCTTTGCACTTCATGGTAAACCATAAAGGTCTGAATTAAGAGTTTCTACCAACTGGGAACAATCTGGCCGATATCTTGGCAGCATCATTCGTCTCCAAGCTCTTCAAGACCCCCGTCAGGCTCATGGAAAAACTCCTTCGAACGTCGGTGAATGACGAATGTTATCAGCACTGATGCCACTCCGATCAGTATTCCGATGATCACTGCGAGAACAATCCTCTCCGACCCAGAGTTCTCCGTCAGTAATTCCGACACTGAGACGAAGATTTGGCGAGACCAAGCAACAGTAACTATCAACGCACCATTGCGTAGGAGACGAGAGTCGCGTTCAAGATACCATCTGATGGCCCTGCCCAAGAGAGTGACGCACACACCGATGACAATGAATGTGGCAGCGTCTCCGATGAAAAAGCCTGCAACGCGTGGCAAGATAGACAGATAACCCATTATGTCTTGTTGAGGCGTGACCTCCACAGCCGCTCGCACCGCCCCGAGATAGGCACCCAGAACTATTACCAAGGCTCCTGCGATCGCAGAGTAGCTGGAAATTTGCACCCGAAGGGGAGGAGGAGAATACTCCTTCACCCACCTGTAGAACGCCTTGGCCATTCTGTCTACTCCGAAACCTTTTATCAGTAGAAACATGCTGAGAACGAACACGAAAGCTATGACATAGTATTGGACCCAACCGACAAGAGCAAAAACAGCCAAAATCAGAATAAGCAACCCAGGTAAGCCGAGTACAATTCGCGAGTAGCGTGGATTGTCCACCAAGGTCTTGAGGTATCGAGAGAAAAGAGCAGCAGTCTCTTCGATGGATTCGCTGTGCTTGACTACTATTCGCCTGACCGACGACACCGGTACTCTCGACTGCACAACTGGCAAGACAGCTTCATCAGAATATCCGTCTGTGACAAGAATCACTTCGCTCGCAGAAAATGAGCCAAGTAGGTCATTCAGTTCGGCGACGACTTTTCTATCTGCACTTATGCCGCCGAGCTCTGAACCTGAAAGGGTTGCTATTTCGATGACCTCTTCTGGCTTGCCTTCTGTCTTGAGTCGGTCATAAATTCGAATTGCCTCGAACATGGCGTTGGCGTCGGGTTCTTCGGGGTCTTTCAAAGCCAAAGACACGGCAGAATTGAGGTTTTCTTCTCTACCAATGACTGGTGTTTTGACCCCAGCCTTGGTCCCTAAATCGCCGTCTCTGTCCACACACAGAATAAGAATGCGTTTCTGCCCATTCTTAACGTCATTCTTCATTTGTATCTCGTTGTTACAGTATACTTGTGCAAGTTCACTTTAAGTTTACGGACAAGGAG
>CAYNQC010000013.1:0-21759 GCA_964399235.1 uncultured Candidatus Bathyarchaeia archaeon
ATGAACCAGTCCGATGCGTTAGCAATGGCAGACACTCTCTACCTGGTCAAGTTCATCGTCAAGCTAATGGCGGCAAAAAGGGAACTCGTCGCGTCTTTCATGCCCAAGCCTTTTCACGGCCAATATGGAGCAGGATTGCACACTCATACCACGTTGCTGGATAATGGAAAACGCAACCTTTTCTACGATGCTGAAGGAACATATGAGCTGAGCAAAACGGCCCTAGGCTTCATCGCGGGAATTCTGACCCACGCGAAAGCCTTGACCGCATTGACAAATCCTTCCGTCAACTCTTACAAGAGACTTGTTCCAGGGTGGGAGGCGCCCGTCTACATTGCATGGGCAAGGTACAATCGGTCCGCCCTCATCAGGATTCCCCCAGGAAAAGAGATGAAGGCTAGAATAGAGTACAGACCGACAGATGGATCGTGCAATTTCTACGTCGCGTTCGCCGGCATCCTCGCATCAGGATTAGACGGCATCAGGAGAAAAATTGCGCCACCTCAACCTGCAGAGGAGGATGTTTATGCCATGAGTGAAAAGGAAAGAGCCAGAAAAGGCATAGAAGTGCTTCCTGGAAATCTGGGTGATGCCTTGACCGAATTCTCTCGAGATAAATACTTACAGGACGTTCTAGGCCGCGACTTCTCCGAGAGATTTCTCGAGTTGAAAGCCAAAGAGTGGAGGGATTTCAACGTCACCGTGCATGATTGGGAAAGGAAGAGGTACCTAGACGTCTAAGGGGTCAGGAGGAATTTAGATTGGCAAATAAAGCTGATTTCGCGATTGTCCATGCAAGCGAACTGGTGACACTCAAGGGAACAAATGAAAAGCCTCGATTCAAAGAACGAATGAGCCATCTTGGCGTCATAAAAGACGGCGCAGTCGCGGTCAAACAAGGAAAAATAGTGGCTGTCGGACCTACGGAACGAGTCTTGCCCGAACTTCAGAAAGGATTTGAGATCATTGACGCAAGCGGCAAACTGGTCACGCCTGGACTCATTGATTCTCACGTTCACCTGGTTTTTGGCGGTTCAAGAGAAGAAGAACTCGAACAGATGGCCGTGAAACGTACACCATACTTGGAAATCAAAGCCAAAGGAGGAGGAATGCCGACCACCCTCAAGAAGACGGCTGAAACATCTACAGAAGAACTACTCGAACGAACCGCTCACATCCTTGACACAATGCTAATCCACGGCACAACGACGATAGAAGCGAAAAGCGGATATGAAATGACGCTTCACGGAGAAATAAGGCAGCTGGAAATCATCAAGAAACTCGACGGCATGCACCAGATCGACTTGGTCCCGACTTTCATGGCTCAGGGTATTCCGTTCGAATATGAAAACAAAGTTGACGAACTCACACGTGAAATCGTGAAAAAATGGGTTCCTGAAGTTGCCAAAAGGAAGCTGGCTGAGTACTGCGATGTTTTCTGTGAAAAAGGATACTTCAATGTGGAGCAGTCGAAACGCATTCTCGAGACCGGCAGGAGATATGGCATGAAACCAAGGATTCACGCCGACTGGCTTGCACATAGCGGAGGCGCAAAGCTTGGCGCGGACTTGGGAGTCGTTTCAGCAGACCATTTGATTTTCACACCACCAGAGGAGATCGATGCCTTAGTCAGAAAGGGTATAATGGGAACGTTTCTCCCCACAACTCCATTTTGCTATTTGGGCACATATGCGAAGGCGCGAGAGATAATCAACAGGGGGTTGCCTGTTGCCTTGGCCTCAGATTTGAGTGCGGCAGACATGTGTGAATCCATGCAGATGATGATGACCATTGCGATTCTTCAGATGAAAATGACCACAGAAGAAGCGCTTGTGGCTTCAACCATCAACGCAGCTCACTCTATTGAGCGAGCTGATGAAATTGGGAGCCTGGAAAACGGAAAGAAAGCGGATATTGTTGTTTTTGACGCCCCGAACCACAAGTTTTTCGCGTACCACTATGGCGTCAATCTGGCTGAAAAGGTGTTCAAAAACGGAAAGCTTGTGGCAGAAAATGGAAGGAGAATAGAGTAGAACACTGGATAGAGGCTCCTTGACGATTTTTCATCCACACAGCAGGTGCCTATCTCTCCAGTATGAAGGTTTTTTTGTGTACAACCACTGTGGGTATTCTTTCCATCAGCATTCTGTCTTCAGGCTTCTTGCTCAAGCCGATTGGTTGAATCCGTTGAGCGAGTTCAAGGGCTGACTCGAGTTTTGTGTTTCTTTCCGCAAATATCTCCATTGTGGGTTGTCCTTTCTTGACGCGTTCTCCAAGCTTTGTTCTCAACTGCAGTCCGGCTCCCTTGTCTTTTGGCGCTCCAGCTTCCTTTGCGATTTTGGCAATGCCTTCGTTGTTGATCCACAGCACTTCGCCATCCGTGTCCGCTGTCATTTCAGCTTTTTTGTCTCCGACTGCTAGGTCTTCAGGTTTTATCTTCGGGTCCCCGCCTTGCGCTTCAATTATATCTCTGAGCTTTCGTTCGGCTTTCCCTGATTTAAGAATTCCTTGAGCAATCAGTTTGCCGTTCCTTTTTCCAACCATTTCCAACAGTATCCCTGCAAGACTAGTTGCTTTTTCATAAAGATCGGGTGGACCGTGACCCATCACCGCTGACAAGGCTTCTCTCGCTTCTAGGGCAGGTCCAACGGCATAGCCCAAAGGTTGTTCCCCAAAAGTGACCCCTACTTGGACGTTCATCCCCAAGCGTTTCCCTAGCTCCATGAAATCGGCTGCAAGACCTTCGGCTTCACCCATGGTCTTCACTTTTGCTCCTCTGCCAGTTGGAACGTCAAGTACGACATGTGTAGCGCCTATAGCTTTCTTTTTGCTCATAATTGATGGAAGCAGCATCGGATCTATTGCCAAAGGATATTCGACTTGGATGAAAATGTCATCTGCAGGAGCCAGTTCCAATGCCCCGCCCCAGACCATACAGCCATTTGTCTTTTTGACCACAGCTCTTATTTCTTCAACGGACAAAGTGACCGGACAAAGTGTTTCAACCCGATCAGCAGTTCCAGCCGGAGATGTCACAGCCCTTGAGGAAGACTTCGGTATCGTAAAGCCGGCCGCTGCTATGATCGGCACGACGAGGATTGAGGTTTTGTCCCCAGGTATCCCGCCGATGCTATGTTTGTCCAATATTGGTTTCTTGCCAAGCGACAGTGTACGTCCCGTCTTGACCATCGCCTTCGATAATGCCTCAGCTTCTTCCATACTTAGCCCATGGATGTGAAGTGCCGTGAGAAAAGATGCAAGTTCAATGTTGCTGAGGTGCCCTTCGACGACATCTTTGATTATTGCTTCTATCTGGTTCTCCCGAAGTCGGGCATTGTTTATTTTGGCCTGTATATAACTGAGCGATTCGGGAAGGGTGACAAGTTCAACTTTGACGATTTCTTCTTTCTCCAGACCCAATTTCCTTGCGGGTTCTTCGTAAAGTCCCACAGACCCATGTGGAAAATTAGTGGCAACATTTACGATCGCAACAGTGTGCTTGCTCTTGTAGGAGATTTTCACTCTGTCTGAGGAATGTATCCCTAAGAAGCTGGCAGAGCTGTCATCCAGAACGGCGATGTTTCTACCGCCAGCTTGAATATGCAGAAGTTGCGCCTTGCATTTCATTCAATCTCACATCCTTCGTTAATAGACAGAGTTGGAATTAAAACCTTTAAGCAACTTGAGTCAAACAAACGTGAAGAAGAGAGTTGACAAGCAATGCGGTACGTGGACTTTGTTGATTTGAAGTATAAGCCTAACGAGACAGATGCGATGTGCACGTTCTTCATCGAACCATACGGAGTCAGCATCAAAGAGGCTGCTGGAGCAGTCGCTGCTGAAAGCTCAATAGGAACATGGACAGAGCTTACCACCACAAAGCCTTATGTTGAAAAGCTTGCAGCACACGTTTACAGCCTCGTCGACAACGTGGCAAAGATTGCGTATCCAATGGAGCTTTTTGAACCCGGCAACATGCCTAACATTTTGAGCAGCATCTCAGGCAACGTGTTCGGTCTAAGAACCCTGATGAATTTGAGGCTGGATGACGTGTCCTTTCCAGACAGACTCGTCAGAAGCTTCAAAGGTCCAAAATATGGTGCCGAAGGGATTCGTAAACTCATAAAAGTCTATGATCGACCTCTTGTCGGAACCATAATCAAACCAAAGTTGGGTCTAAAAACTAAGGACCACGCCAAAGTTGCATACGAGGCATGGTCAGGAGGATGCGACATCGTCAAAGACGATGAAAACCTGAGCAGCCAGAGGTTCAACCCGTTCGAAGAACGCCTCGCTGAAACCTTGGAAGCGAGAGACAAGGCGCAAGAAGAGACCGGCGAAAAGAAAGTCTACATAGTCAACGTTACGGCTGAAACAAACGAAATGCTAAGGAGAGCTGAACTGGTCGCCAAACACGGTGGAGAATACGCGATGATTGACATTCTTACATGCGGTTTTTCCGCGTTGCAGACGTTCAGAAAACAGGATTTGAAACTCGTAATCCACGCACACCGAGCCGGACACGCTGCGGTCACGAAAAACACCAAACACGGAGTCTCAATGCGAGTCCTGAGCAAGGCTGCAAGAATCATAGGCGTTGACCAGCTGCATGTGGGAACAGTAGTCGGAAAAATGTTTGAAACCAGACAAGAAGTGGCTGAAAACTGTGAGGCCTTGAAAATGCCGATGGCAAACTTCAAAAAAGTGTTGCCCGTAGCTTCAGGAGGACTGTACCCTTCACTTGTCCCAGCTCTAATGGAGTTTTTCGGCAAAGACTTCGTTATTCAAGCAGGAGGAGGAATCCACGGACACAAAGACGGCACAGCAGCAGGGGCAGAAGCAATGAGGCAAGCTGTTGAAGCAACACTGAAACGGATTACTCTAAAGGAATTTGCGAAGAAACATAAAGAATTGAAAGCGGCTCTCGAAACCTGGAAAAACAATTAGCATTGTAGCTATTCGAACACCCATGGATGCTTTCTATGCATCACTTCTGTTATCGAGTGAGGAGAGATAATTCCGTCTTCACATATTATTCCATGAATGAAGTCTCTTCGGGTCACGTCAAATGCGGGGTTTTTGATCAGCAACTCTTTCGGCGCTCCCTTCCAAATCTCGCTCGGGCTTCTTTCCTCTATTTTCTCGTAGTCTCCATACATGGTTGCAGGATCAAACTTCAGAAGTTCAGAGACAACGTAAAAAGGCGTTCGTGCTTCGTGAGCAAGAAGCGCGACCATGCTTGTACCGATCTTGTTTATTACGTTTCCTTCTGAGGTTATCGCGTCAGCGCCAACGAGTACAAGGTCAACGCTGTTCATGAAGTATCTTGCCGCAGAGTCTATTATGAAGGTTGTTTTGACACCTGCCTCGAGCATTTCTTTCGCTGTCGTTTGTCCTTGAAATACAGGTCTGGTCTCGGTGCATATGACTTCGAAGGTTCTTCCTTCATGTTTCGCCCGTTTAAAAAGCGCTGTGACTGTTGAAGAATGACAATGTGTCAGGACCACTGAGTCATGCTTGATTCTTTTGGCCCCTATATCGGCGATTTTCCTGCTGGATTCCTCCAGTTCCGAAAGAAACTGTGTAGAAGCCTGCGCAACTATTTCCGCGAGTCTCTTCACGTTTCTTTCTTCGTTTTTCTCGACTCTATTCACAATCAGCCGTAGAGCGTTTCTCATTAGCGGCTCTGTTGGTCTGGAGGCGAAGAAAAGTTCTTTCGCCTTTGTAAGCTCTCTTAGAAAATCCTTTTTGCTTGGCGCACTGGTTTGGCTGGCAAGGGTTTCCATTGCCTTGATGGCTGCGATGGCAACGTTTCTTGCGCCTTGGATTTCGAGCTTTCTTATCTTTTTCGCGGTAGTCTGAATTGGATCTGACAGCTGTGTTCACCTCAGTCGGTCGTTTACGATTTTACAGCGTGTGGGTAGAATAAACTTTCTATAAGTATGAGGCAAATGGCATCGCATTTAATCATTGGCGCTATCTTGCGAATCGATCGTTTTTCCAGACGTCGGCGGTGTCGCTATAGCCCAGCTTTTCCCAGTATCCAATTTCTTTCTTTGACGTGAACCGTATCCTTGTGACCCAGAGGGCGCTTTTATATGCATATTTGCTAGGAACTATGAGCCTCAATGGAAACCCAATTCCCACTTCCAGCGGTTCACCATTCAATCCATACGCCAACAAGACATTTGGGGCTGAAAGTTCCTCCAAGGAGAGAGAGGTTGTATAGCGGTCTGCACATTCAAAAGTGGCATACTTGGCGTCTGTTTTGGGTTTCACAAATTTGACTATTTGACTGAAACTGACACCTTCCCACTTGCAGTCGAGAACACTCCATCCTTCCACACAGTGAAAATCGCTGACAGACTGAACTCTTGGAAGTCTCTGAATACCCTGCCAGTCAAGAGTTGCAGGCTTTTCAACTTCGCCGCAGATTTCAAGGGTGTAGGTTTTCAAGTCAATCTTGGGATTCGATTGTGCTATGCCGGGGTGATCGATTCCCCATCTCAGAAGTTTCTTTATGGGTCTTTGCCCGGGTGGTAGTTTTCGGTTGTCGTGTGTGTCGCTGGTCATACCTGTTCAAGATGGAAAGCTATCGTGTCGGAAATAAGGCTTACCGACGAAAGCTGAGACTGTCTGCGGCGGCGCCTAAGTTGTTTGGAAGTAACTTGTGATTTGCTTTTGATTCTTTCCGACTCCTGAGAAGTTTGAAAGTTTGACTCCAACCCTTCGAATTTCAAGGTCGCTTTCGCTGAGGAATTTTTCGAGAAGCTCTCTCACGGTTCTATCTATCAATGTGACGTCAGTTGAAGGTTTATCGAGAGTCTTGGACCGTGTGTGGGTGCCGAGATCGGTGGTTATTGCAATTATGCTGACAGTCTGGAAAGCTGAGTTATCCGTGAGCATTCTTTGGTGCAAATCATTGGACAGTTCTGCTGTTTTTTCCAAGATGATGCTTAAGTCACGCGTGTCCAGCTTCAATGTGGCCATTCTGCTGATGGATTCCGCTTCGCCTTTTTCTTTGACAGGCTCATTGTCTATGCCAATCGAAGCGTTGTGGAAATAGGTTCCAAGAATCCTTCCGAAAACCGCGATCAACTTTTGCACATCATGTCTCGCCAAATCGCCGATCCTTTTGATACCCATGTCCAACATTTTTTCAAAGGTTTTCGTTCCGACGCCAATCAGACGGCTGACTAGGAGCGGTTCCAGAAAACTTGAAGCTTGTTCTGGACGTATGACAGTAAGTCCGTCTGGCTTCTTCTCATCCGAAGCAATTTTGGCGACAAGCTTGTTGGGCCCGACTCCAACTGAACATGTAAGCTTTTGTTGAAGCAACAAATCGTTTTTCATCATTTTGGCCAGTTCTTCGGCCTTTCCGAAATCTTCTAACGAACGCCCAGTTACGTCGAGGTATGCTTCGTCGATACCGACCTGTTCAAACTCGTCTGCAAAATTCCTCAGTATGCCCATTACTTTCGCGGACATTTCCTCATAAAATTGAAAGTCCACGGGCAGGAAAACAGCCGCAACGTTTTCCAACTTCTTCTTTGCCAGAAAAATGGGCATCCCAGACTTTACTCCGTAGTCTCGGGCGACATAGTTTGCGGTGCTGACCGCGCCGCTGTCCTCGCTGCGTCCAGAATATACACAAACAACAACGGGCTTTGTCTTCAACGAAGGATTGCGCAACTCTTCACACTGAGCATAGAAGTAATCAAGGTCAACGAGCATGATGATTCTTGTCGGCAAAGCCACGTACCTGAAGATGAAAAACCTGAAACATAATTTACGTCTTTCTCATATCGTTACCCGTGGCTAGGCGTCGGTTATTTCAAGCGCCAATTTTTGTCCAAGGCGGCCATACACTGCCGCGTGCGCCTGGTCTTGGAAAGGAAAGGCCACGATCATCAGAATCTTGCCAAAGAAATGGTTCAGATCCGCGTTTGACGGTTTGAAGTTTCCAGACGGGTGTGAGTGGACGGTCCCAACAATTGAGAAATCCATTGGCAAGAAGTGAAGCGGGATGTGAGCGAAACCGTGACCATAGGTTGCAAGTGGAGGAATCAAAAGGTCAGTGATTTCGATGAGTTCCTTCCTTCTCTTCCCTCTCAGAAGCAGTATCGATTCCTTCGGATACAGTCTTCTTGCGCCTTCAAAAATAGTCTGAAGTAATTCCTGGCGCATTATGACTCTTGTTTCGCCTATGTCTTGTTGCCCCCGCAATTTGGGCATTTGGTTTCTGTCTCGTCATAGAGGCTTCCGCAGTAAGGGCACCTTATCTTGATGATCTCCCGTATTATTTCCTTCTCCCGAACAGTTTGCGGCATTGTAGAAGTCGTAGACCAAGAATTTCCGGCCGATTTGAATGCTCTTATGATCACAAAAATGGTTATGACTACTGCCAAAACAACCACTAACACGAAAACAAATCCAAAAAAGGGATCTGGGAACATGGGGAGCGTGACTTTCACCAAGTATACTCCTAGACTCCAACACAGATATTTAAACGCAGACACCGAGATATCAAAAGTCCTTAACGATATTTGACTGCGCCCAGGCAAAAAGTGCTGAAGTTCGCATTAGAGGAAGAAAGAGCAACGCACTTAAGACAAAGCAGTCCTTTTTTCTCCTGGTCTTTGTCGTGCAGACTTGGCGACTGTTACAACCTGAAATCCACAATGCATTCATGAACATGGCTATCGACGAGAGCATACTCGAAATGAGAACAAGAAACGTTGTGCCTGATACAATCAGGTTTTACCGTTGGAACCCTTCTGCCGTCTCCATCGGAAGATTTCAAGACCTGGAAAAACAAGCTCGAATCGAAGACTGTAGAAGACAGGGTGTTGACATTGTTAGAAGAATCACAGGTGGCGGAAGCGTTTACCATGATTCGGAAGATGAAATCACCTATAGCGTTGTTGCGGGAAAAGATAAACTGGACGCTGGAGACATAGGCCAAGTCTACGCCAAGGTCTATTCAGGCTTGTCTGAGGCACTCAGGACACTTGGAATGCGAGCCGACTTCGGCGAAGGCAACGAGAAAACCTGTCCCAACTTGACTGTCAATGGCAAGAAAATATCGGGAAGCTCGCAGGCTCATAGAAAAGGTGTCGTACTTCAGCATGGAACGCTTCTGCTTCGAGTCGACTTGGAAAAAATGTTCACTTTTCTGCGCGTTCCCTGGGCGAAAACATGTCTTCAAGTTGTGAACGTTGCAAAGGACAGACTTACTTCGATCGAAGCCGAAACAGAAAGAAGCGTTTCTACGAGCGAAGTCGCCGATGCTTTGGAGAAAGGTTTCGAAAAAGCTTTGACAATCAAGTTTGAGAACGCGCATCTGACCCCGATGGAATTTCAACTTGCTGATAGCCTTTACAAACAGAAATACACAGTCGAGAGCTGGAACTTCAGCGGTCGCAGTTGACGTTCAACGCCCTCGCTAGAATCTTAAGGTCTTCGTCGCTCATCCATTCCGTCTTTAGATACGCGCAGATTCTCTGCTCGCTCAACCCAAGTCTCCTCGCTTCGCGAACAGCTGCGCGGTAGGCTTCAATTTCGGTGGGCCTCGTGCTATATGTGTAGTGAGAGTCGAAAAGTTCCTGTCCGGCCATGTACTGCCTGACATGAACGAGCTCATGTATTAAGTCAAGGTATATGTCGACCTTGTCTCCATTGTTGAGATAGTTTGAGCTTATCATGAGATGACCATCCATGCTGTTTACCCACATGTAGCCACCCAGAGGAGTGAACTCGACTTTGAGATTTCGAAGAACCTCCTGTGTTTTTTCGCCAAAAATGTCTTTGACCGCCTGCACTTTGTCCATACCCTTGAAGTAGTCATTGAACTGACCTTTTGGTCCGCCGAAACGCATTATTTTGCCGAGATGAAGTGCCCTGAGTGTTCGGAAAACCATAGGCATTAGGGCGTCACCGAAATCCATAAGCGACACTCTTCAAGGTTTCGTTCAGTCAGTTTAACAATTGGAAGCTACCTTATGGCTTCTCGATTCTCCATCTAATGCCTTCTGCAGTATCTTCAATCACCACACCCATAGCCTTCAGCTGTTCTCTTATGTGATCCGCGCTCTTCCAGTCTCTGGCTTTTCGTGCCTCTTCCCGCATGTGAATCAAGTCTTCAGCTTCTTTCGACAGTTTCATTTCCCTCTTTACTTCGCCAATGACTCCGAGGACCTTGTCGAACTTGACCATCAACTTGTAGATCTCTTGGCCTTCTTGCTTATTGACCATTCCCTCGTTCAACAGGTTGTTCACATCTCTCACAAAATCAAAAAGATGTGCCAAAGCCACACTGATGTTTAGATCGTCATCCATTGCTTCTTCGAAGCCTTTCTGCACGCTTTCAATCAGTTGCGTTAGTCTGTCACCGCCAGATTTTCCGTCAGCCTCAAGTGACCGTAGAACAAAATTGGTCAATCGCTCAAGAGTCTTCTTTGCCGCTTCCAAACCATCGAATGTGAAGTTGATCTGCTGCCTATAGTGCACTGACATCATCAGGTACCTTATCGCCTTTGAGTCATAGCTTTTTGCCATCAGATCCTTCAGAGTATAGTAATTGTGGAGCCTCTTGGCCATCTTCTTTCCTTCAACGAGAAGATGCTCGTTATGCAGCCAATAGTTCACAAATTTCTTGCCAGTGGCAGCTTCGCTCTGAGCTATTTCGTTCTCATGATGCGGAAACAGGTTGTCAACGCCACCGCAGTGAATGTCAAACGTTTCACCAAGATATTTCATCGACATTGCCGAACACTCGATGTGCCAGCCTGGTCGACCTTTGCCGATTTCCGTTTCCCAGAAAACGTCTCCATCATCCGTGTCCCAGGCCTTCCAGACAACGAAGTCCGAGGCCTCTTCCTTAGCGTATTCGTCGACCTTGACTCTTGCTCCAGCCTTGAGCTCATTAACTTGGATTTTTGCAAGTTTGCCGTAGTCCTTGAATTTTGATATGGCAAAATAGACTGAGTTGTCTTCTCCCCGGTAGGCGTAACCTTTTTCAAGCAACTTCTTGACGAGTGCTACCATCTCAGGAATATGTTCAGTTGCCTTCGGATAGTAAGTGGCCTTCTCAATGCTCAACGCGTCGATGTCTTCAAAGAAAGCTTTGACATAACGTTCTGTGTGTTGTTTGATCGGTACGCCTTGAGTTCTCGACGCTTTAATCGTTCTGTCGTCGACGTCGGTCAGATTCATGACTTGGGTGACTTGGAAACCACGGTATTCAAGCCATCGTCTAAGAACGTCTTCAAAGAGAAAGCACCTCAAGTTTCCTATGTGAATGTAATCGTACACCGTAGGTCCACAAGTGTACATTCTTACGTTCCCCTTTTCTATTGGGACGAATTTCTCCTTCTCCCGTGTCAGAGTGTTAAAAAACCGAATGTTCTCTGGTTGCATGTTCTTTTTTCCCATAGAACATCCGATGTAACGCATATAAGCGTTATACCCTTAGTTCAGGAAAGCCATTTCCAAATCGCAACGTCAGTCTTAGCAACCGATATATACAATATGAACAATAACCGTCTGCAAAACTGCGACTAGCGTTGAGGATGGGGAAACAAATAAAACACCTCAGAACATTCACAGTTCTCCAAATTCTAATCTTAGTGCTAGCGGCAATGTTCCTGGTCTTCAGTTCAGTCTCTCAGTCTGCTGATGAGCATGTTTGGTATGTAAAGGACACAATCGACCCTTCTCTGGAGGAGGTGAAATGGCGTGAGGAAGGCGTGATAGACGAGGCGCCACCTTGGATCGCAGATGGAACATGGCTTGACGTTTACAAACGGGAGAGCTTGGTTGGGTCCAAGGACATCTTTGTTTCAATGTATGAAAGGTTCAACTGGTCACTGGTCAGAGACATGTACGGTTTCCAGTTTGTGACTTTCAACGATTTTGCCCAGTACTTGATCGACAACCCTCTATGGTGGCTCAAAGAGGTATGGGAAATAGACACCGAGTGGTATGGAGTGTCGGCCAACACAACGGGGATAAACCACTCTTACAACGCATACGACTATGAAGCGCAACTTTGGACCTATTTCCACATAACAAGAATACCTGAATACTTCGTGGGCAGCGAGAGACTTTCCAACTGGCTTGTCGGGTTCGACTTGACGTCTATTTCAATCGGCAACCTCGGAGTCTACGAGTTCTATGAAGACTCAAACATAAAAGGCGTACATTACGATCTCTACTTTAAGGCACCTGCCAACATTCTCACCCAACACGGAGACAACTTCACACTGACCATCGCTGTTTCTCCTGCCTACATTGGTCAAACCCTTAAAATGCAGCAAGTAATCGACATCAACATGCCGGCCAACACCGAAATCAAAGAAATGTCTCCATTCAACCTTTCTCTTCCGAGAGGCAACACAGGCACGTTTGTCATATCCAAAGAGGACCAATATCCAATGGCCTTCACTGTTATAAGCGGCGCCCCATCGAAGCCGTTAAATCAAATAGTCTGGGAAACCGCAAGCGTCTGGCTTTTCACCCCCGGCGGCTGGGCCGCTATGGTTTCAGTAACGGTAATTCTATACACCGCTTTTCGAGGAAGAAGAATATGGGGACGGAGCAGACTCTATCACCGGATGTACAACAGCATGGTCACAATCTATGATCTATACTCCTCCGACATTCTCAAGTTTCACCAAGAGATGGCCAACGTCTCCTCCTCCGTGTTCAAATTGCTGATCGAAGACAAAATCACCGACGAGCAATTTGAGAAACTCCTAATCAGGAGAGACGACCTTGTGAAAAGAGTGCAAGGTGAACCTCCTAGGCCTCAACCATAACGCGTAGGCTAAGTAAAGATGAAGTCTAACGACGAAACAATACCGCCTCGCAGAAAAAACTGGACAACGGCTAATTAGCTTCTAACCCAAGGCGCGGATACCGTCCTTGCGAGGCTAACGGCTGGCCCCGCAGAATGGGCATCGATTAAGAGTCGAATCATAAATGTTCCCACAGTAAGTGCATCTCACTTTCACGAGGATTTCTTTCTCTCTTATAACTTCACGCACGACAGCGGGTTGTGTTTCGAACATTGGAGGCGGCGGTGGAGGAGGGACTTCAGGATAAGCTGTCGACAATTTCTCCAAAGGCTCAAAGAAATTCTGAAAGTTGAAGTGCCCACCCAAAAGGTCCCGCAGGACAAAAGCAAAAAGTGGAAAAATAATCACAATGTTCAAAAATATTGCACCTGTTCCTAGTCCCGCCAAACCGATAGAAATACTATTCCAAATCAAGTGGTTTCCCATACCGATCAACAGGAAAAGCAACGGCAAGAACCCAGCTTGGTTTGAGACACCAGGCTGATTAGACTTTTGAAATGCCAATGTGAACACACCTATTCCCACAAAAGCAGACCAAAGAGGATGCATAAGCGGAGTCACAATAATCCGTATTAAGATCAACTCTCCACCTGCGTTGGCTGCGGCCAGACTTATGATATAGAGAATGCTCTCGGCGATGCCAAATCCAAGCCCTGCAGCGGCACCCAACGCAGCGCCGTAGCGGCGGTTGGGAACTGCTTTCCACATCAAGTATGCCACAATAATCATTCCCAAGGCTTTGAAGGGTTCTTCAGTTAGAGGGGCGAAGAAAACGGTCATCGCAACCATTCCTGCCGCTGGCAGGAGCGCAAGTTGCACCAGTATCGACAGGCCCAAGCCGACAAGTGCAGCAAAAACGAAAGACACTATTAATCCGCTTGTGGGGGATTTTCCACCAAGAAGCTGTGATGAATACTCCAAATCGGTGAGGTGTTTCCTGATGCCTCCGAAGAGGTTTGTGTCTGGGAGATGAAATCCCGTGAGAGCAGGCGCAGTTGGCGGTGCTGGTGGAGGCGGAATTGCAGGCTGTTGCATCAAAATCGCAGTATGCCATTTGTCACAGAGTTATTTTAACACTTTCGACTCTAATCGCGTTTGTTAAAAGGAGCTATCATTGAAGCGGGAGAAAACTGAGGCAACCGAGAAGTCTACAGTGGTGGAGGCGGAGGAGGTGGCGGTGGAACTGAAGTGAATGGTTGCTTCAATGAAACGACTGTGGTGCCAGCCATTCGGTCAAAGTATCTCTGCCGTGGGTCCGGCCCTGGAGTCGCGATGGCGATCAGAACGTCGATTAGAAAGATCACCCAGAAGATTTTGCTCAAGTTACGTGTAATTACCTTATTGGACGGTGCTTTGCCACCATCAAGCATCTGGACTTTCAAACCCATCACCCTTTTGCCCAACGTCGCTGCGGATGCTGAGGACTCCAATATAACTGAATAGATGACCCACAGCAAACCGTAGAAGACGGGAACCAGCAACACCCAAACAAACCACCAAAGAGGCCCAAGTGCCCCGGCAAGGGGTGCTCCAGCATTCCAAACAAGTGCCCACCACACAACCCAACCGACAATAAACCAAGGAATGCTGTCTATCACGGCTGCAACAAATCTCAGCAGCCAATGAGTCCCCATGTCAACTTGAGGACTTGCACTTCCATAACCTGCAGACATCATTTTCAACTCGCCTAGTATTCAGTGCGATCCGTTTTTATTGCTTTCTATGTTTTCAAAGGCAAAAGCAACATACGCATCGAATTGACCGCAGCATTGTTACAGAGATTAGAGAAGGGAAATGAATCCAGAAGTCTCAAAACTTATAAACTGTTGAACTAACTCATCATTCAGAAGGTGAAGTGATAGTATGTCAAAACAGGAAAAGGCCATGACGAAGGATCGCCTCATAGGCATGAAAGTCATCGACGCCGAAGGAAACGACGCCGGGACAATCAAAGACATCGCATTCACTGTCGGGAAAGTGGGCATGACAATGATTGTTGAAACAGAGAAGGGTGAAGACATGGAAGTCCCATGGGAACAGATTCAAGCAGCGGGAGACTATGTCCTGCTGAAACCATCAACAACCCAGACCCAGACTTTTGCAGCTCAACCGATGGCACAACCTCAACAAGCTCAACAGCAACCCACGTGCCCTACATGCGGAGGACCTTTGACTTACATTCAACAATACCAGAGATGGTACTGTTACAAAGACAAAAAATACGTATAGAAAAATGCTGCTAGAAAACAGCATTCAACATTTCTTTCTTTCCCCAGTTTCCTTTTTGTAGAAAACTACGAATACTTCTTGCAGTTCTGACAATACCATCGCCCATACTGCTCCACAAAAACCATGGACTGCCCACACGTAGGACACGCTTGCGCCCCTGCCATAGGCGGAGGGGGTGGTGTTCTTTGAATGCGAGAGAGATTAAATAGTCCAGGCATGGCGAAAGGTCTTCTTTCAAGCATTCCTGACAGGTAACCTCCGAGCGAAAAGAAAAGGAAACCGAAAACAACTGAAATAACCCATCCTATGAAGACCCTTGCCGCGTCGGCACCCATGATCGCATAAACCAAAGTTATGATAAGATCAATAACCGCATAAACAAGAGCCGTGAAGAAACCGGCGCTAAGACCAGCCATTTCCATGTTGTCGCCCATGCGATGTAACCTGAAATTGACGTATCCAGACAAGAACCCGCCTGGAAGGAAACCGAACAGGCCAGCCACCACTATGGCCCCCACGTATTTCCCCCAATCTCCCAACACCAACCCCGCGGGAGAAGCGAGAATCATGCCGAAGCTGATTCCGATGAAACTTGCAGCTAGATAATCATGTAAATATCCCTCTCTAACAGCCACACCCATTCCTCTCACAATTGTTGGTCATGTTTTCTTTTTTGTCGGTATTTAAAACTTTATTCTGATGACGATTTCAACCACGTTCCAACCCTACAAAAACATCGAAACAAGTGTTAAATATCGTTACAACGTGGATAGCTATCCAAGGATCGTGAAAAACACATGAACTCAAAAGAAGAAGCACTAATGAAGGACTACATTGCCCTCGGAGTAATTGGCGCAGCAATCGGACTAGCACTTGGAGGCAGCGTCTCGATCGGCGGTTTATTCGCACTGATTTCCAGCGATATGGGCAGGACCGCGGCCATGGGTGTAGTGACGGGGATTTTCGCATACCTTCCTGCAGCGGTCATCGCCGGATACTTGCACTTCACATGGCACAAAGTCGAAAACAAAATGGAAGGTCTGACAGTAGGCATAATGGTATTTCTCGCACATTTGATAATCACCCTGTTCTTGACCATAGGCTCGACAGCAATATACGGCGGAAACTGGGGGTCAACAATGCAGTCATGGGGAATCTCCATAGTCTTCGCACTGATCTTCTACATCATCGGCGGCTTCCTATCCACGATATTCGACGGCTTGAAAATGCCAATGATGGGCGCATTGAAAATGCAACGTGCCCCTTCACCGGCTCCTCCACCTCCACCAGGCGCAACAGCAACATCTACCTGCCCCACATGCGGCGGACCACTAAGATACATCCAGCAATATCAGAGATGGTACTGCGACAAGGAACAGAAATACGCTTAAACCACTCTATCCTCCCGATTTTTTCTTTTCCAAAACACTAGAAGACTTTTATACAATCGACTGGATTTTCTCTGCATGATGCACGAAATATCATATAACAAAGCCGACCGAACGGCAACTCAGAGTAACCTGCAAGTGCGTGATGAATTACTATGAGAACAAATACCATCTCCGTAATCCTCATTGTCTCATGCGTTAGTATGCTCATGCTGCTCGCAGCCTCATACGCACAGGAGGAAAAGCACATTACCATTACCGCAGGCGACTCCATGGGAAATCTTTACGCCCTGGACGCACCTACGGGATTGCTCCTTTGGTCAAACGCTGTAGGCGGAGACACACGCAGTGTGGTTGTCGCAGACAATGGGCAGTCAGTTTTGTCGGGCACAAGTAGTTCGGTTGCCTTGTTCAGTAAGGACGGAAATATGCTTTGGAACAAAACCCTATGGCTAGCCCTGTTTGTAACAACGTTCACATTATATGCTGTCTGTCTGATCTTACTGTAACGGACTGGATGGTGTAATACTTGAAAGAACGCGCCAAGACAAGCTTTCGGAGTGAAGAAAAATGCGATCCTCTCACCGGGAATATTTAGGCTTCCTGCTAGTCGGAGTCAGTTCTGCTTCAATCGTCAGCGGCGCAGCAACATACTGGTACCTGCAACAACACAGCATGGTCAACCCCCAGTACGCGAACTACCCCCTTCCCCTAATGATTGCAGGTATCTGCATAATCCCTCTGGGAGCGTTTGCACTGTTCCAGGCTGGAAGAAAGAAACACATGGAAACATCAGAAAGCACGGAGCCAATTCCACCGCCGCCACCTCCACCGCCCCTGCCTTAATAAGAAAAGAAAAAGAGAGAATCGCGCAAAATAGAGCTGAAAGGGATGCAATCAGAACAAACAGACCTCGGCGTTTTCAAGCCCTTAATAGGCTCCTGGTACGATTCACTAGGAAACCCAGAAGCATTCCAACAGCAGTTGCTGTTGGACTTGTTGAAAGAATATGCCAAAACAGACTACGGAAGAAATCATCGAGCATCCAATACCGAAACAATCGACGACTTCAGAAACAACTTTCCAACACTAGATTACAATAGACTGAACCCTTACTTGTCCGAAGTAATGAAAGGCAACTACATTTCCTTTCTTCCCGAACCGCTAACGTGTTGGGTGATGACCCGAGGTTCAACAGGACCAGCAAAAGTGCTTCCTGCCACAAAAACGCACATCGAACAGATACTCACATGCGGATCGAGGGCATTGATAAACCACGCGTTGAAAAACAAGGACTATGAAATCTTCGACGGGAGAATATTCAACTTGAACTTCCCGTCAAACGTTCACACCATTACGGTAAATGGACAAGAGATGACGTACGGATACAGCTCAGGAACCTATGCGCGACTCATACCTGCACTCGAACAGGTTCAACTCCTGCCCAAACAAGAGGACATAGACGCTTTAGGCTCAGGCATCGGCAGACATGACTGGGAAAAAAGGTTTGAATTAGCCTACCAAAAAGGGTTGAATGAAAACATGACGGCTGCGATGGGTGTCACGCCCGTCGTCTTGTCATTTGCCAAGTACGTTGAAAGAAAACATGGAAAAAAACCCAAAGATTTGTGGAAGCTCCGGGCTCTGTTCTGCACCAGCGTCAGAAAAATCCATTTCAAATACGCGCCAGTGCTCAGAAAATTCTTTGGACAAGTCCCCGTGGTCGAAATTTACAGTGCGACCGAAGGCGTTTTTGGTCAACAACTCGACGAGCTCCCCTACATCACTCCAAACTACGACAAGTATTTCTTCGAAGTCAAGACAGGTCGGGAGACAAAAATGCTCCATGAACTTGAACGCGGAGAATGGGGAGAACTCTTAGTGTCATCATGTATGTTTCCAAGATACGCGATCGGAGACATGATTGAAGCCGCTGGAAAGAACCATTTCCGTGTGTTTGGAAGAAGAAGCACGCTGACTCTACTGGAACATAGGCTGCATAATCTGCTCCTCGGATGGTTGATCTAGGGCTGAGGATGTCTTTTTCTTAACACGAACGCGCCATAGATCGCCGCAATGATTATCACGGCGCCAACCATGACGAGGAAGAAAGCCCAAAGCACTCTCCAATTGAAACCCTGGGTTATGCTTAGCCACCCAGTTATACCCAACATGATCAGAATCAGTCCGCCCACCAAAGGCGCCAAGAACCCGTATTCACCTTTCTCTTTCTTCTCTCTTTTCTCTCCTTTTTCCTCTTTCTCTTGCTTCTCGCCTTTTTCATTCTTCTCGCGTCTTCGATATTCCCTCCGGCCTGTCACAGCAGAGGCCTGCTCAATCTTGACCGGCGCGCCGCATTTGGCACAAAAGCTCATATCTTCTGTAACTTCGGCACCACATTTGGGACAAATAGGCATGTTTCTTACCCCGTTTACTGTTCCCTCTATTCTGAATATATAGTATTTAAACATGCTCATCTCGAGAAATGCAATGATTGATGATGTCAGCCGCTGGGAAATGTTATATACGTTCATACAGGTAGAATGATCTGAAAGGAGCAGGTCAATTGAGTTCACAAGTATTGTCACACAGACACAGAGAAGGAATCCTCAGTGCAGTCAGCGCCGGCGTCTTTCTAGTGCTAATAGGCCTTCTTTTCATACTTACACCAGGACTGGTAGACAAGTTCGGAACCTTCTTCAAAGACATCAAATTAGTCAACGTCACAAGCGTCGAGAACGTTATGCTTCCGGCACCAGAGCATGTTGCACAACACCTTGAAGTCTACTCTGCAGTAGAACAATTCAGCCTGGGCTGGGGAGTGTTCCTTGTAGCAATGCTCGTGGTCAGGTTTGCCATAGGCTCGCCAAACAGAAGGAAAGCAGAAAACCTATCAGACATCATTTTCTGGTTCGGAGCGGCCTATCTGATCCAAACATGGTTAATAAACAACGCAAAATGGTTCGAGTTCTGGGCAACGATACTGATAGTGTTAGGAGTGTCTCTAGTAGTCAGGGCAATCTACCTAGCAGCCGTTGCATTGCGGAAATAGATGCGAGAGCACGCGACAAAGATACCTTTGGACAACGGTGACACGCTTGCCCATTACGTACTCCGAAGCTCCAGACGTAAAGAAATTAGCTGACGAAATAGCCGAGACCCTCGAATTCTTCCACGTAGTCCCTCAATTCGTTTTCTGCATAAGGAGCAAAGGATCCGCCTCAAGACGCACTATCGCCCGCATTCATGGACTCGGCAAGATTTGGCAGGAGACTCTCAACCTTCCACCATCATACGTCATCGAAGTGATATCCGAACGGTACGACAGACTCAACCAAGAAGAAAAGGAGAAAACCGTCATTCATGAACTCCTACACATACCAGCCGCATTTGCAGGAGGATTTCGTCCTCACAAAGGCTACATAAATGACGAAGTGATAGACCAGCTTCACAATGCATTTCGAAAACAAAAACAGACAGGAGGGCAAGTTTTTAAGGAACATAAATAATGAAAAATCAATTCTGAACATAACGTTTCACACAGAATCACGAGAGAACAAGAAATGAAGTACAGCATGAAAAGTCTTGCCCACAACGGAATCTACGTTCCCCAATTCGATTACAAGGGGTTTTCGGTGAGAATTCAAGGACAACCCTTGAAACTGTCGCCCAAAACAGAACAGATGGTGCTTTTCTGGATAAGAAAGAGACAGTCACTGACCTCTCCTCCCGACAAAGTATTCTACAGGAATTTCATCCAAGACTTCCTGCCTGAACTGAAATCGGAAAATCCCTCGTTGAAAACTTCATTGGATGGCTTCGAAAGTAGCTACATGAACACACTAGAATCTGACAGTAATGAATGGATGCAAGACCAAAACGCTCAGATGGACTTCTCAGACGTCGCTGCTTTTCAGCTTCAAGAGCAACAGAAGAAGCTGAACATGCCGAAAGACGAGAAGAAGAAACTTGCATCAGAAAGAAAAACAGCCAGAGACGCATTAAGAGAGAAATATGGCTACGCAACCGTTGACGGAAACAAACTGGAAATAGCCAATTGGACAGCGGAGCCATCATGCATTTTCGCCGGTCGAGGGGAACACCCGAAGCGAGGAAAATGGAAAGAAGGACCAAGTCAACAGGACATAACCCTCAACCTCTCGCCTGACAGCTCCATGCCGCCCGGGAAATGGAAAGGCAGACTCTGGGAATGCGACAAAATGTATCTTGCCAAGTGGGAAGACAAGCTCACAGGCAAGATAAAGTACGTGTGGTTTTCTGATTCTGCTTTTCTGAAACAGAAGGCAGAAGAAGAAAAGTTCAAGAAAGCTGAGAAACTGAGCAGAGAAATCCCGAAAGTCAGGGCTCACATCATGAAGAGCCTCGACTCTGAAGACTCGGATACGAGAAAAATCGCAACCGTCAGCTGGCTCATTCTTGAAGTGAACATGCGAGTTGGTGACGAAAAAGACCCGGGAGAAGCAGATACCGTGGGCGCAATAACACTGAGACCCGAGCACATAAAGATCGATGGAAATAAGTTGAACTTCGACTTTCTCGGAAAAGACTGCGTCAGATGGACCAAATCAGTCGAGGCGCCCTCAATTGTCATCAAAAACATTCAGGATTTCTTGAAAACGTGCAAGGAGTATTTGTTTGAGGGAATAAACTCCAGAAAAGTTTCCCGCTTTCTCTCCAAACAAATGGAAGGCCTAACGGGCAAAGTGTTCAGAACATGGAAATGCACAACAATCGTCAAAGAACACCTAGAGAAATGCAGTTTAAGAAAGGAAGACCCAGACTATTCAAAACAATACTGCGCCAAAACAGCCAACCTAAAAGCCGCCATAATAGCCAACCACAAACGCAAGATCCCACCTAACTACGACGAGAGACTTGCCAAGAAGCAGGCTCAAGTGAAGGATTTTGAAGTGAAACTCAAAGAGAAGACGGAACAGGGAAAGAGCACCGACACCTTAAGAAAGAGACTGGAAAAAAGCAAGCTTGACGCAAAACTCGCCGAAGAGACAAGAGAATACAATCTCGGGACTTCTCTCAAGTCGTACATTGACCCAATGGCCTACATGAAATGGGCCAAACAAGTCGATTTTCCCTTGGAAAAGCTCTATCCACAAACTCTTCGCAAGAAATACAGCTGGGCACTCAAACTGGATTACTAGAACACATAACCACAAAACACAAGTCTTCTACACAATGAAGGAGAATGGTAGAGACAGTTCTTGCGGGGAAAGGAGAAAAAGCATTCGCCTTCTACCATTCTCCAT
>CAYNQC010000014.1:0-21383 GCA_964399235.1 uncultured Candidatus Bathyarchaeia archaeon
TTTTCATGAAGTTGACCAACATGACGGCGCTACTAATTGCTCCATTGTTGCTTTCCATCACTCCGCTAATAACATTGACATAGCAACGTCGATTTGGCGCTTTTGGTTTCTAATCCTGTTTTCTGCTGGACTGTTCCACACGCGCGCAAGACTAGAATGTGTGGTTTTTGATGGGAAAACGTAACAAAATCGTGTAACAATGACGTAACAATCAGGTTTTAGCGCGCGCTTGGGGAAATCGGAGAGACAATCGTGCTTAAAAGAGGCATCGGGCTGAACTCGAACGGTGTGGTTGTCTCATTTCACAAGGATTACTCGTCCTATCTGGATTTGAAGGAATGGCTGAAACAGTTCTCGTTCTTAGGTCCCTATGATCTTTTGAGCTTCATCATTAACTTGGGTGATGATGTTCATTATCGATACTTGACCCTTTCAACGTTGAGTAAGCATCTCTTGTCAATCATGGCGGAGGAAAAGTAGGAATCGAGTCTACGCGTCAACCCGCGTTGGCGTAATCGCTATTTGATGAGTTTCTTTTTCATTCTGTTGATGCTTAGGATGAAGAAGAAGGGGGTGACCGCGGCGGTCCATGCAAGACTGACTAGCAAGAAAGATTCCATGTTTCCGAACATCAACCCTCTTGAAAGGTTTACTATGTGGGTGAGGGGAAGAACCGCCTGTGCGAGAACCTGCATGGTCGGTGGGAAACGTGAAAGCGGGAAGAAGGTTCCACTCAGCATGAACATTGGCGTTACGAGCAGGAATGCTGGGTAGTTAAAGAATTCTATGTTTGGAGCCATTGACGTGAAGCACATGGCTATGGATGAGAACATTAGTCCGCCGAGAAACGCGATCGGCGGGATTAGGATGAACCATGGGCTCTTTATGAGTCCGAAGGCGGCGATGACGGCGAGCACTATGGTTGAGCTTATGAGGCTTCTTGTTGCTCCCCATAATAGTTCTCCTGCGATTACTTCTTCTATGCTAATCGGTGTTGCGATGATGGCGTCAAATGTTTTTTGGAAGTACATTCGCACGAAGGAGCCGTAGGTGCATTCGAAGAAGGAGCCGTTCATGATTGAAATCGCGACCAGGGCGGGTGCAATGAATTCTACGTAAGGGATGCCGTCTATATTTTGGACGAAGGTTCCGAGGCCGTAGCCGAGTCCGACCAAGTACAGCAGGGGTTCGATGAGCGGCGGGAAGAAGTTGACTTTGTAGGTTTTCATGAATACGTCGAAGTCTCGGCGCCAGACTCTCCAGACTCTGTAGGTTAGTTTGGGCAGTTTGAAGTTGGAGATGATGCTTTCTTTTTGTGTCATTCTCGGAGTTTTCTCCCAGTCAATTTTAGGAAGACGTCTTCAAGGTTGGCGTTTCTGACGGTGGCGCCTTTTGCGGGGAAGTCTTCGAGGAAACTTTTGAAGACTCCGTGGGGTTCTTTTGTGAAGACGTGGATTCGGTCGCTCAGGACTTCGAGTCGTGCCTCTGGAAATTTCTGCCGTAGGGTTTTGATGACCTGTTCGTCGTAGTCGAGTTCGAGGACCTCTTCGCCTGCGTGTTTTGCCACGAGTTCTGAGGGAGTTCCTTGTTCGATGATTTTGCCGTTGTCCATGATGAGTGTTCGGTTGCAGAGTTCGGCTGCTTCGTCCATGTAGTGGGTTGTTAGGATTATGGTTACTCCTTGTTTTTGGAGGGTTCTTATTTTGTCCCATATCATGTGTCGGGCTTGTGGGTCAAGCCCGGTTGTGGGTTCGTCGAGCAGGAGTATTTTAGGTTCGTTGATGAGGGCGCGTGCAAGGATGAGTCGTCTTTTCATTCCTGTTGAGAGTGAGTCGATGATGACGTCTTTTTTCTCTTCGAGTTGGAAGAATTTGAGGAGTTCTTCGCTGCGTTTGAGTGCCTCATGTTTTGGGATGTCATAGTAGCGTGCGTAGACGAGTAGGTTGGTTATGACGCTGAAGTCTGGGTCGAGGTTGGTTTCTTGGGGGGCTACGCCTATCATGTTTTTTATTTCTCTTGGTTTTTCTGACACGTTCATGTTGGCTACGGTCAGTGTTCCCGACCACACGGGTAGGACGCAGTGGATCATTTTTATGGTGGTTGTTTTTCCTGCTCCGTTGGGTCCGAGGAAGCCGCAGCATTCGCCTTTGTATACTTGGAAGTCTATGTTGTCCACTGCTGTGAAGTCGTTGAATTTTTTGGTTAGGCCGTGCGCTTCGATGACTGTGTCTGAAGCCATTATGTTTCCTCGGTGAAACTTGCACAGATCAAAACGGTTTGGTGGCTTATGAGAATTTTCCTTTTGGCGTTTGGGCTTCTAGGTTATTTGTTGCCTTTGTTTTTGGGGGTTTCGTGAACTCTGCCGAACGTGGTGGTGGCGGCGACGGATGTTAGGATTATGACAACGGCGATTAGGTTTTGAGCTGAGAGTGTTTCGCTTGCGAGTGTCCATCCGAGCAATAGTGCCACAACGGGGTTGACGAAGGCGTAGGTTGAAGCGCGCTCAGGGTCGGCGTTCTTGAGGAGCCACATGTAACAGGTGTAGCCTATGAGGGAGCCGAAGAATATCAGGTAGAGCCAGGATACTGATGAGCGAAAGGATACTTGGTCGAGTCTGATTCTTGTGAATTCTCCGGTTACGAGGCTTGCGATCGACAGTATCGCGCCGCCGGTTATCATTTCCATGGCGGTGCCTAGCAGTGATGAGGAGGATATGTGTACTCTGCTTGAGTAAAATGAGCCTGATGCCCAGAGGATTGGGCCGAATACGAGGGCTATTCCGGCGAGGAAAGCGATTTGGCCGTTGCCTAGTGTTCCTATGTCGCCGACGAGTAGGCCGATGCCTATGAATCCTGCTATGAGTCCGATGATTATTGGGAGGTTTGGTTTTCTTCGTGTGGTGAGCCAGCTTATGATGGCGACCCATAGTGGGATGGCTGCGACGAATATAGACGTGAGTCCGGAGGGTAGGTATTGTTCTGCCCAGACTACTATGCCGTTTCCGCCCATGAGCATTAGTCCGCCGATTATTGCGGCTTTGGTCCATTGATTTGGTGTTGGTTTTTGGTTTCCGCGTAGACGCATTATGGCGTAGAGGATGAGTCCGGAGATTATGAAGCGGGTTCCGGCCATGAAGAAGGGCGGGATTGTTTCGACGGTGAAGCGGATGGCGAGGTATGTGGAGCCCCATACTATGCAAACTGCGAGGTATGCTGCTATGACTGAGGAGCGCAAGGTTTGTCACTCTTTAGGAGGCTTGGTTTTAGCGAGGGAACCATATATTTGTTGACGTGTGAGAAATGGAGATTTGAAGGGAAGGGTCTTTAACTGAGTTGGTGCGTGTTTGGGTTGATGCATTATGGTTAAGCATTTGGGCATTATTGCTGTGAGTTTTGAGGGTGCTGCTTTGTGTTATCGGACGTTTTGTGAGAAAGCGATGGCTCTGGCGGGCGATCAGAGTCACCCTGAAGTGAGTGTGCATAATCATTCTTTGAAGGAGTACATGGACTGTATTGAGCGCGGTGATTGGGATGGTGTTGCAGACTTGATGGTTTCGTCTGCGCGGAAGTTGGCTGCGACTGGTGCGGATTTTGCGGTATGTCCTGATAACACTGTTCACCGCGTCTTTGACAGAGTAGCGAAAGAGTCGCCTGTTCCGTTGTTGAGCATTATTGACGTGGTTTCTGATGAGTGCAAGAAGAGAGGCTACAGAAAAGTAGGGGTTTTGGGGACGAAGTATACTATGCAGGGGTCGATGTATAGGGATGCTTTGGCTAAGCGAGGTATTGCCATGGCAGTGCCGGATGCGAAAGATCAGGATAAAGTGAATTCGGTGATTTTTCGCGAGTTGGTTCCTGAAGGAGCGACTAAGTCTTCGGTTAAGGTGTTGATTGATGTTGTTCAGAGGTTGAAGGATGCAGGGTGTGAGGCGGTTGTCTTGGGGTGTACGGAGTTGCCTCTTGTTTTGAACGTGGGGAATTCGCCTTTGCCTGTTGTGGATTCGACGAGGCTTTTGGCTTTGAAGGCGCTTGAATATGCGTTGAAGTGAATGGATGTTGCCGGTTTTGTGAGGAATGCGGTAACGGTGTAGGTATATAGCATGGACTGTTCAACATGTTTTTCGCGGTTTTCAAGCCAAAATAGCCCTACCCCCCTCTGCCTAGGTTTTTTCGTTTAAGGTAACGTTTGTGAGGCTTGGTGAAGCCTTTTCTGCGGGGTTTGTGGTGGTTTCTGTGCTGTTTTTATGTTGAAAATTGCAGCGGGCAGAGCATGTACAGCGTGTGCTATTGGGTTGTCATAGTAAGCCGATTAGGTCTAGTCCGTCTCTTATGAAGAATATAGCGAACAGGATTAGCACGATGCCTAGAGCTTGGATGGCGTAGATGTAGTATTTGCTTCTAAGTATTTTTTTGGATTTGTCTACGATCAGGGTGACGGCTAATTTTGAGCCTATCAGTGTTATGTAGATTCCTGCGATGAAGAGAGCTGTTGCTGTGATGCTGATGCGGGCGCTTTCGAGGATGGTTGGGCCGCCTATAGATAGCCAGAATAAGTATGGGTGGGGGCTCAGGAAATTGGCTATTATGCCCCGTTTCAAAGCGTCTTTCTTTGGGGGTTCAAGCGTGAATTTGTCGATTTTGATTCTGAGGTTTTCGATGCCCAGGTAGATCAGATAGAAGGCACCGAACAGCGAGATTATTCCGATAACGACGGTGTAGCTTGAAAGGTTTGAGAGTATGAGTAGTGAGAGTGAGACAATCAGGGAGTCTGTAATCAGAGGTGAGATTGCTATCTTCAGACCTTCTTTCTTCCCGTATTTGAGGGTCTCAGAGAAGATCAAGGTAATTAAGGGTCCAGGAGTCAGTCCCTGAGCTAGACCGAGTAGTATTCCGTAAACGAGAAATTCGATGACCTGAGCCATGCAGAAAGAAGGCGTGGCAAACGTTGATATGAAGCTTTTGCGCAACACCTAGATTCTTAGAAGCATCTCGATCAGGCACGCTTCAACGAATGATGTTCATTGCACGGAATTTCTTAACACTCATTGCGGAGCGCGCGTCTAGCATGCGCTTATGACATATAATCTTGGGTTGGACACGAGACTTCAAACCTTTGATACCACCCGCGGTATAATAGTAGTTGACAAGATTTCTCCAAGCACTCTCAGAGGCCTAGTTGTTGAAGTGGTTCGATGCAGCAGTTTGTTTTGCGTTCGGCACATTGTTTAGTTTTATCATTTGTTTCTATATGGTTATACGAGGTTTTTTCCCTGAGATATTGCCATGGTTTTCATTTGGGTTCTTGATAGCTTACTACGCCCTTGCTGTTATGATACTGTGGGCTGAAAAAAGGTTTTCACTGTAACGGGCGCTAGGATTTTTCGCGTGCGGCTTGTCGTTTGTTTATGGCTTCGAGTTTTTCCGCGGTTTTCTTGGCTCTTTTTTCTGCGTCCTTCAGCATGCTTGTCCAGTCTCTTCTCTTGACCGTGTTCGTTAGCTTCTCAGTTTCTACAGGGAGCTGTTCTATTGCGGCGGTCCACTTCTTTTCTGTGGCTTCGTCGTCTGAGACTAGTTCCAGGGCTTCTTCGGGGCAGAATTCTATACATTTGGGTTCTCCGTCGCAGAGGTCGCAGGCGATGGCTATGCCCGTGTCTGCGTCAAGCGTTATGCCGCCGTGTGGGCACGCTTGGATGCACCAGTCGCAACCATTACATTTACGCTCATCAAGGATCAGCAGACCAGTTCCGTCAGATTGAACTAAGGCTTTTTCGGGGCAGGCTTTCACGCATGGAGCGTCTTTGCAAAACCTGCATGTCATGGCTGCGTTGAGCAAGGGTGTGAAGCGGAGGACGCGTATTCGTGATTTTAACGGGTTCCATTTTTCCGTTTTCTCCAGGGTGCAGGCGTATTCGCATATGCCGCAGCCCGTGCATTTTGCGGGGTCAACTGAAACATATCTTCTTGAGTTGGAATTGGAGGATGTCATTTGTTTCACCGTTGACGTTTGATGTGTCTGCTTTCTTCTGTGAATCTTGTGCTATTAAAGTCATGTTATGCTGCATGGGATTTTCTGAACATGTTCTTTCCCGGCAGAAAGAGATAACGTGAAGATGGTTGGCGGGCCCGCTGGGATTTGAACCCAGGATCTCCGGCTTCGCAGGCCAGTGTCCTAATCCAGACTAGACTACGGGCCCCTAGCACGAGATTACTCTACTCTGGCAATATAAACGCTGACGTCGGGGAAAAATCATAAAGACTATACGGAAAGTCGAGAGTAATGGTCTGGAAGAGTAACAGTAACATGCAAACACGACTTCTGCTTACGGACGCTGTGCATGACGACAGGCAAACACTATCGCGGAGGATCAACTAACAAGAGCAAGTGTGTGTGCGTAACGTTTGCAGGATGAGTTGGAAAATCGGTCTTTATGCAATCAGTTTGAACGCAACATCCGTGCATGTTCTGGCTACTTACATCAACAGAAGAAACAATCTGTTATGGAAAGGTTTATTGCCGTGTAAACAGTGTTGTTTACGGTGATCTCTTGTCACAAGTCCAACTAAGGTTGTCTCATGAGACGCTTGAGGAGATAGATCGATGGGTCGCTGAAGGCAGGTTCAAGAGCCGAAGCGATGCTGTAAGAACCATAATAAGCTTTTATGAAGAACGAGAAAAGACGCGCGAGTTTCTGAAGATGCTGATGAAACGCAGCGAGGAAACAAGAAAACATCCTGAGTCTTTGATTCCTCTCGAGGAATTGTAGTGGGTTTTGCCGTACTGCTGCATCCAAAAGCCGCCAAAGAATTGGACAAGCTTGAGAGACAAATCAAAGACAGAATGATCGCCAGACTAGAAGACCTTAGGGACAAGCCAGATACTTTAGGAAAAATCCTCAAGCCTTCCGGCTTTTGGAGCCTGAGAATCGGCGATTACCGAGTGATTTACGAGATAGACAAGCCTGAGAAACGCGTCGTAGTTCTATTTGTCGGGCATAGAAAGAAAGTCTACGATGATTTTTCAAAACTGTTTTAGTGCCCGCTGGAGAGAGAAGGGATCGTGGGTGATCCCCCATCAGCTCTGGATTCCTATTGCCGTCCATACCGTAGACGTATTCATGCTCCACCTCGATGAGTTCTGTTGTTTCTTTGACGTTTGCAGTCGCCTTGCACGCGTAGTCGTCATCCTCGAGTGTCGCAATTTGTGCGTAGGCCCGTGTGTTCCTAGTTCGACAAATTCGATGGTTTGTTCGTCAGTCGTTCGGTTGGGACAGTCGTGAAGATCGTAGAGGTTGAAAAAATGGTATGCAAATAGATTTATATGCATGTATACCTGTATACATACTTGGTGAGTTTGCCTTGAATGAGTCGACAACGATAAGGGTGTCAAAAAAGACGTTGGAGGCTCTTGAGCATCTCAGAGAGAAGCTTGATGTCGACAGCCTTGACGAGGCAATACAATCACTCGTTAAGAGACAACGAAAAACTGTTCTTGAAAGAGCCTTCAAGCTTGATGACGGCCGAATTAAACCGTTCACGGAGGAAGATCGTGGTGAAGATCGTGGCTGACGCATACGCATGGATCGAGATCTTCCTGGGTAGCGAGAAAGGAAGCAAAGCCAAAGAAATCCTTGAAAGCGCTGACGAAGTCTACACGCCTGACACTGTGTTGGCCGAGATCGCTCGCAAATATCTCAGAGAAGGAACTGGTGAGAAGACAACTACTGAGAGACTTGGAATCGTGACCTCAGCATCCGACTTGACTCACGTGGACGTTAGAGTGGCTTTGGAAGCGGCAAAATGTTACATGCAGATGAGCACAAACGCAAAGAAGGAGAAGCTGAAGGCACCGAGCCTGTTTGACGCCATAGTGCTGGCCACTAGTAGAGTGTTTGAAGCAAAAGTCTTGACTGGTGACGAGCATTTCAGAAACCTGTCCGAAACCTTGTGGCTATGATCACACACAAACCATACGCACGCTCAATCTTCAAAGGATAATCCTCAACCTCAACCCGACGCAAAATCGGAACAACACGCGTCCTGACAGTACTAAAGTCAAAGCAGCGAGTTTCCCCCACAGACATTATGTGTGATTTTCCGTGTTTTGGTCGAGCGATCCAGTAAATCTAGCGTCGTCTTTTCCCATTTGACGAAACACTCTCAGGCCACGTTTGGAAGAAGAAAGGTGCACGGGCTGGGAATCACAAGAAACCTTTTCAAATGCGTAGCGCAACGTTGGTATTGGTCTATCTGAATGCCGAATCTGCCTGATGTTGAGGCTATACTAGGCAAAGCTAGTGGCCAGGAAAAGGAATACGATTGGCTGGGAGCCATTGAGACTCATAAGAAGGCGCTTGATCTAGTTCCAGAGAAGGAAATCTCCGAACTGGGAGAAGCCCACGAACGCTTGGGCTATGCTTTTCACAGAGCAGCAATGCAGGCTGAAGACGTAAACCAGTTCACGCACAGAATGCGCAAAGCGACAGAGAACTATGAGAAAGCTGGTGAATACTATTCGAAGCTGGACGTCGGGAGAACTGGACCCAAGATACTCCGATGCAATGCAATGAAAGCGTACATTCACCATTGGCTTGCAACTGAGGTTTCTGAAAAGAAGACATTGCTGGATGAAACTTGGAGGCTGACAAAAGAGAGCTTGAAAGCTTTTCAGCTGGCAGGGGATCGGACGGAGTATTGTAAAACGCACAATCAGCTCTCTTGCAGCGCCATCTTTCTATTTACTCGTGAATCGAACTTCAAATCTCGCGAAAACGTGATTGGGAAAGCAGTTGAATCGGGCGAGAAAGCGATTGAGTTCCTTTCTGACTCTGGTGACCCATCCGAACTTGCGCGAGCATATGCAAGGACTGTTGTTTGTCTGGGGGTATTCGGCTACTATTTTCACGACGTGGGCGACAGGGAGAAATATCGACAGAAGGGTCTCAGTTATTGGACTAAGGCCAAGGGGCTTTCTGAAGAGGTGGCTATGACCGAGTTTCTATACCCAGTGTTCGGGGGGCAACCTGTCTTTGGACTTGAAGGCACAGATGAAGCAATTGCGAACTACGAGAAGGCGCTAGAGTATGGCAAGAAGACAAAAGACAAATTCACCATCGGCTGCGCATTGGATTGGCTGACTTATCATACTGGTTGGAAGATAATTGCGAGTGAGGACCCGGATGCAGGAGGTCGTCTAATTGAAAAGGCAGTCCAGTACGCTGAAGAAGCGAAGCGACAGTTCTCCATAATGTCTTTTGTAAGCCCAAGGGGCGACTTGGCTTGGTTGGAAGAAATTGAAGTAGCGCACTGGTTATGGTCAGCTGGTTACGAGACTGAGCTGAAGAAGAAACGCGAACTTTATGAAAAAGTCTTACAAGCTTTTCCAAGCGTAAGGAAAAGAGGTGAGGAATCAGGTTATCCAGAAATCAGGATGTTTGTATCCCTCAGCGACGCGGGTTTTCGCGTTCGACTGGTCCAGTCTGAAACGAATTTGACGAATAAGAAGGGGATTTTGGAAGAAGCCGTCTCTCAGGGCAACAAGAGTTACGAGATCGCTGAGCAGCTTGAGCCTTTCCTCTATTGGAACCGCGGCATTATGCACAATACGCTGAGCGCCATAAAAACTGAACTTGCCAACTTGACAGAAGAACCAGAGACCAAGAAGACTCTGCTCCAAGAAGCCATCACAAACAAAGAAGACGCAATAACACTTCTGATCAAAGAACTGAAATTTCTTGAAAAAGAAGGTTCAGCAACATCTCTTTTCGCGTCAGTCGGAGGTCAGTATTACACGTACGGAAACCTCCTGGTTTCACTCTACGATTTGACCAAAAATAGAGAACTCTTGACAAAAGCCACAAGGGCCTATGAAGACGCCATTGAATTCTTTCAAAAGCTCAATCTCGTGACTTCCATAGCAGGAACTTACTGGAAAAAAGCGCAAGTCTACGACAAACTAGGTGAACACGTTTCTGCTTACCAGAGTTTTGAGATGGCGCGTGCTAATTTCGCATTTGCTTCGGACAACATCCCCCAGCTCAAAGACTTCTATCATGACCAGGCAGTCTATATGCATGCATGGAGTCAAATTGAAAAAGCGAAACAGCATCATGAAAAACAAGAATATGGCTCAGCGGAAGAACACTTTGAAAAGGCCTCCAAACTGCACGAACAGTTGAAAAGGTGGAGTTATTTGTCTCCGAACTATGCTGCCTGGGCACAGACGGACCGCGCAGAAGAGCTAAGCCGAAGGGAGAACAGCGAAGAAGCCTTCCAAGCTTTCGAGACGGCTGCGAGGCTTTTTGAAGAAACCAGAAAATCACTTCAAAGCCAACTCGACAAGATTGAAGACCTTGAAGAAAAACAGATGGCCAAAGACATGCTTAAGGCAACCGTTCTCCGATACCAATACTGCATGGCACGAGTTGCGGTTGAAGAAGCAAAAATCTTTGACAAGAAGGGCGATCATTTTTCCAGCTCGGAAAAATACAATTCAGCAGTTGAAATCCTGGAGAAAATTGGGGAAACCACGGAGTCTGAGCGAGACGAAAGAGAACTCATGCTCTTCGCAACTCTCTCCAAAGCGTGGGCGAAAATGACGTTAGCTGAAGCCGAAGAAGACCCAAGCCCATACGCAGAAGCATCACAACTCTTTGAGAAAGCTAGAGAACTGAGTTCAAATGAGAAAGCGAAGACACTGGCATTAGGCCACAGCCATTTCTGCAGAGCACTTGAGGCTGGAATGAGATTCACAGATACTGGAGATGAGACACTTCATACAACTGCCATTCAGCACCTGGAAAGCGCTGGCAGATACTATGTGAAAGCAGGCTATCAAAGCGCCTCAGAATATGCCAAGGCAACGGAGATGCTTCTGGACGCTTACTCAAACATGAACAATGCCAAGAAAGAAGCCGACCCTGAAAAGAAAACAAGACTCTTTGCAGTGTCTGAAAAGATTCTGCAAACGTCGGCTGGCTACTTCATGAAGGCTGAACATCCAGAAAAGAGGGAACAGGTTCTGAAGCTTCTAGAAAAAGTGAAAGAAGAGCGAGAGCTGGCTCAATCCCTCAATGAAGTTCTGCATACGCCATCGGTCGCTTCCACAACTGCTGGTTTCGCTACTCTGACACCAAGTCAGGAGAGTTCAGTTGGTCTAGAGAAGTTCGAAAACGCCAACATACAAGCAAATATCATAGCCCGCCACAAACAACTAGAAATCGGTGAAAACCTAGAACTAGAGATAGAACTCATCAACGCTGGAAAGTTTCCGGCACAGCTGATCAAGATCATTGAGCTTATTCCGTCAGGTTTCGAACTGACAGAAAAGCCTGAAACTTACAGAGTAGAAGACAGTTATATTGACATGAGGGGAAAACGGCTTGGTCCACTGAAAACAGAAGAGGTAAGACTTGTGCTCAAGTCGAAAGTACGCGGCACATTCGAACTGAAGCCGACGATACTGTATCTTGACGAGAACGGTAAGTACAAGTCGTACGAACCAGAGCCAATAAGCATCAGGGTAAAGGAGCTTGGAATCAAGGGTTGGCTCAAAGGAGAAAGATGACCTACTGGCTAGTTTTGTGGAAATCATGTATCCGTGGCGCGTCCTAAAGCGCCATTAGTGGCTTCCCAAAGCTCAGTGCATAAGAAAGGAAAAAAGACAGGGCACTCCATATTCAACCAGAGTGGACGAATTGAAGGTTGGAGCCTGGGTTACAATTCCACTTTCTTTGCCTACGCAATACCTTGTTTGCTCAAGATGCGGAAAGTCAGTCTCCCCAGTTTCTAACTACTGTGATTTTTGCGGGACTCTATTGCATCCTGAATTCGTGTTAAAGATCTGTCCTGGCTGCAAGAATAGAATTCTCGCACTGGCTCGCTTCTGCCCTCAATGCGGAAGAAAACAATGACGCGCGCAAATAATTATTAAGCACTATGGACAATACAACATTCTACAAAATGATCATCGGAATAGTGAAATAAGAAAACAAAGAAGATTGAAAAATGACTTATAATCGAAGTAATCGAAAAACTCGAAAGATTCATCGTAGGCACTCTAAGAAAAGGTGAATAAGTCTGAGACAAAACAAAAGAGTGGTTAGAGAGCGAAGATAGATGCTAGAGCTTGTTATTTCTTGATAAACTCCTTGTGTTTGGCGAAACCTTGTTTCCAATAGCGCGCTGAGACTTCCATCAGTTCCAAAATGAAACAAAGAAATAGCGGTGTTGTTGCCTCTGCCCTTCCTCATAGTATATTACAGAAAATCAGTTTGCAACATCTTCTCCATGAACATCGGCTTTGAAGTCTGAAACCCGTGCATCCCGTTCTATGCTTTCAAGTTCTTCAAGGTTAGTTTCCATGAGTCTTTTCATCTTGCGATCCTCAATTCGTTTCAGGATCTCCTCGCGTGTCGAACATCGAGATTGTGAGTTAGTGCCTGAAACACCGTCGAACCATTCGCCACCTAAGTCCAGTTTCTGTTCGGAAATCATTACTCGTGAGTCAACGTTCTCTCGGCTAGTCTTTTCGTGATGATCATCAACGCTTTTCACGCCGACAAGAATGCCTCGTTCATCGTACACTTCGATCGAGCGAAGACTCTTTTTAGGATGTATTATGTGGAATGAAGTTTCAAACCCACAGTCTGGACAATAGAAGCGTATGTTGTTGAATTTTTGGTCATGCCTAAGTCTGAAACTTTTTCGTGCACATTGTGGGCAACCATCGTGTTCACATCGAGCCAACGCCGTGTTGTTTACACTAACCCATCTTAGGTACTGAGCCTCAAGTGAAGAATCATATTCAAGGTTCAGAAACTCGATCCAGTTATGTTTCCGCCGTCTGCCACGCTTGCTCTTAGCTATTGTCGTGCACCAGCCTCGCTGAGCGCTACCACTATTTCAAAGCTTACGCCGCAATTTTAGTTTTGCTCTTGCGCATGCGCCAACTTTCATAAGCCTTTGAGGCGGACGATTACGACCACTGCGAGAAGCATGCACAAGTCCCATACACTAATCCCCACAAGGCAATTCTCACAGCTGCATTTACGGGCTGATCGATGAAATCCACCTTCAATCAGATGGAATTACAAGCCTCTTCAAACATCGGCATCTATTCTCACCTAGAATGGAGATTACATAGACAGACTCTGTACTCCTCTCTCAGAAGTCTTATAGCAGTTCTGATACCATCTAGCAGACGACTGAGCAAGAGCGCGTCTTTAACCTTAATGCCTTTTCAGTACCACTAATAAATCTAATGTCCTCTTTTCAGGTTTAGCAACGCATGCTTAAAATACCGTTGAGGAGCGCGCGAAAAGCATTTGATTTCCGTTCTTGCCAACATGCGTTATTGTTCCCATTTTTCTGAGCGAATAAGTCATTTTTCGAGATTGATTAACTGATATTCCGAGGCTTTTCGCCAGATTTCTGTTCGAAAAGGGATCAGGTAGATCTTCAGGCAGGACTTTGAGGAAATCTGCTTTGTGTTCAAAAATCCTTCTTTCAAGAACGCGGATAAGCTTTCTGTCTTCTATGCTTGCGCCTTTCCTTCTCCAGCTTCCCCTTCCATCGTTACACCATATTTCTTCAGCTTCGATCATCAAAACTTCGACGCTGAGATTACCTTTGGAAAATAGGGTCGGTATTCTGATCAATTCGCTGAAAAGGTCAGAGAGGCGGCCTTTCTTCGGAGACCTTCTTTTTCCAGATGCCTCTCCTGTAACCGTCGACCTATGAATTATCCACTTTTCTTTGGGTATAGGGTAGACTAAGCGAACCTTGTGTTCATTGAGCAGACGCAAGAGCTTCGGTTTGATTGCTGAAAAGTTGGCAATTTGGATTTCGATCAACAGGTCTCCTCGCACTATGTCCACTATGAAATCGTCTACTTTGGCTTCCAGTTTGTCTCCCTCAAGAAAGTACCAGTTCTTTATCGCAGAATGAAGTGAGCTTTCCCTTCCTGAACTGAATGCATTGTCCTTCAAACTTGAGATCTGCCGCATTTTCGGTACGGTATGACTTATCTCGCGCCCATTTTAACTGTAATGCTTTTTCGCGCGCGCTTGTCAATCCTATTTTGAGAAGAAAAGAGAGCGGGCTATGGGTAGTGCTGGTTGTAGTGGTTTGCCAGCAGGATAGCATCGCAGATGTCTACTTTGTTGTCGCTGTTTACGTCTGCTGCAACCTTCCAGTTCGTATCACCTGGCCTAGAGTTGTGGGCATTGGCGAGTATTATGGCATCATATATATCGACAGTTCCGTCCGCGTTAATGTCCGACTGGATTGTGATGCTCGCGCTAAACAGGAAATCAGTATTCGTAATCGAGCGCGCGCGTTCAGAGATATGAACGGACATGCAAGGAAGAATGCTATATTGTGCTCGAACTCTAAGCGGAAGCTCAAAGGAACAGACAGTCAGTATAGCAGTTGCCGCTTGAGTTGACACTCGAAAGTCTTTCATATGTGGGACGATCATTGATAACTGATTGACAATGCCTCCAGAGGCAAGCATGCAAGATAAGCTGAAGAAGGCTAGAGAACAGGAAAAGAGGTATGATTGGTTTGGGGCAGCCAATTCGTATAGGCTAGTTCTGCAGGTTGACCCTGAAAAGGTCTCCAATGTCCCTGAGATATGGGAAAGAATGGGCTTCTGCTACCAATTGGCCTCGAGACAGGGCGAAGACTTTGAAGAATTCAAGAAGCTTGCCCATATGGCTGTGGAGGCTTACGAGAGTGCCGCTGAAATCTTGGAGAAGGAGAATGAAGAAGAAAACCATGGCAAAATCCTGCAGCAACATGGGGCTGCAGAATATGTTCGTTCCTGGTTGGCGTCTGATCCCTTGGAAAGAAAAGAAACACTGGTCAGATCATATGAACTGGCGAAAAGAAGCTTGGATGCTTCCAGGAATAGGGGTGAAGAACTGGATTATGGAAGAACCGCCAATGACGTTCTTGAATGTCTTCTTGAAAGATTGCGCGTTGCGTCCGACTTTGAAGAAATGAGAAACCTGACTCGGGAAGGAATAGAGTGTGCAAATCAGGCAATTGCCGTTTTGTCAAAGTCCGAGAACAGGAGTGAACTTCTACGTTCTTATTCCATCGCTAGTCTTCTAACCTGGCATGCAGCAAACTTCGTTGAACTGGAAGAGAAGGCCCAAAAAGAACTCGTGCAGAAAAGTTTGGATTGCTCAGAAAAAGCGTTGGAACTCTCCGAAGAGATGAGTGACCCTTACAACAAAGCCATGTCAAATTGGGCAGCGGCTCTCTGCACCCTTGTTTTTACAGAGAAAACCGAACTAGCTCTGAAATATGGCAAAAGAATGCTGGAACAAGGCATCAGAGTAAGGGACAATTACCTGGAAGGAGTTGCTTCCTACGTTCTGGCGTTCGTCACTGACTGGATGATGGTCCGAGAAGCCGATCCGGACAGAAAGAAGGAAGGCAATCGAAAAATCATCAAGTACGCCGAAGATGCCATACGCTGGCTTAAATTGGTCGGTCAGGATTTCTTCATCGCAGAGACCTGCATGTTCTATGCCGAGACTTACTTCGCCCTGGAACATTATGTCGAAGCAAGTCCAAAAGAGAGACGGATAGCGCTAGAAAAAGCAGTAAACATTGGTCGCAAAGGACTGGAACATGCCATCCGTTCGGGTTCTCCAGATGCGAGAGCTTCAGCACTTCATGCTTTGAGCAAAGCATTGCAGTTCTATTCAGATATTCAGACTCAAACAGATGAAAAGGCAAGACTGCTCCAAGAAGCCTTGGATTGCAGAAAGGAATTTGACAAAATAATAAAAAAAGCATTTTCCTCAAATAGCTGGCTCATCGGCGTCAACAAAAACTACCAAGGGCTGATAAAATCAGGCTTGGCCGAAATCGAGCCCGGTAAGGACAGAAAAAGAGTAATGCTTGAAAGCGCCGTTTCAGACATGAAAGACGGAATAACACATTGCAGAAGATGGATCTCATCTAGACCTATTCCGACACAAATCGCCACACTAGGTTCATTCGAAGACACACTCGGAACGATATTTGACGACTTGTACTTGTTGACGAAAGACAAGAAAGACCTCATCAAGGCAATCGAAGCCCACGAAGCTGCGACGAAACAATTCAAGAAAACCTCTATGCCAAGCAGGACCGCGGAGTCCTACTGGAAAACGGCGAGAGACCAAAACCGCCTAGGTGAACGCCAGAATGCCGCTGTAAATTTTGAGAATGCGTGCACAGAATACACATTGGCCGCCCGGAATATTCCCAACTTTGCATCCTTCTACGATGACCATGCCTCTTACATGAAAGCATGGAGTGAAATCGAAAAAGCCACTATCGCACATGAATGTGAGAGTTATGCAGACGCAACGGAACATTACAAAAGTACCGCAGAACTTCTTAAGAAGACGAAGTCATGGGCCTATCTATCTTCGAGTTTCTTCGCCTGGTCATTTCTGGAGATGGCTGAGGATTTGAGTAGAAAAGAAAACAGCATCGAATCTGTGGACGCTTTTGGGAAAGCAGCAGAACTCTTCAAAGAAGCGAGAGAAACGTTTGACAATGAAATTAGCAAGATCCAAAATCTGGATGAACAGGAAATGGCTATCGAAATCGGCAAAGCCTCCGTGCGAAGAAAAGACTACTGTCAGGCCAGACGCGACGTAGAAGAGGCCAGAATACTTGACAGAGAAGGAAAGCATGCCCAAAGCGCCGAGAAATATAGTTCAGCCGCAGAGGCATTTGAAAGAATCCTGAAAACGATGCAAACAAAAGCTGATCGGAAGGAGATAGAACCTTTCCATTACATGTGCCGGGCGTGGCAGAAAATGAAAATGGCTGACAAAAGCGCTTCACCTGAACTCTACCACGAAGCCTCCGAACTCTTTCTCAAAGAAAAAGAACATGCTACAAAAGACAGAACGACGTTACTGGCTCACGGCAACAGTGCTTTCTGCAAGGCCTTGGAGCATGGCACTGAATTCGAGGCAACCAGAGAAAAGGACCATTTCTCCAAAACAAAACAGTATCTCGAGAGCGCGGCGGACCTGTACTTGAGAGCTGGCTTTGAAAGCGCCTCATTGTGGACAAATGCTACAGAGGTGCTCTTTGACGCTTACAACTACGTTATCGGCGCAGAAGTGGAGACTGACCCCCACAAGAAAACAAGGACCTATCTCCTCGCTGAGAAATGCTTGGAAAGATCGGCTGAATTGTATGCGAGAGCCAGTTACATTGGCAGGAAACAAGAGGTACTCAAGATTCTGGAGAAAGTTGTGGAAAAACGAGATTTCGCTTGGTCCCTTGGCGAGTTGTTCAGCGCCCCTGGAGACGCGTCAAGCCCACTTGCAGTTTCTGCCCCCCACCTGAATGTTGAAGAACCTGTTGGACTACTGAAGTTTGAACATGCTTTTCTTCAAGCCAACATGATTATCGAGAAAAGAGAGATGCTTGTCGGTGAAAATCTCACTTTGGAGATTCAAATAGTTAATTCCGGAAAAGACTCAGCCTTTCTGATAGAAATGAGAGATATCTTCCCAGAGGGATTCAGCATGATCGAAAAACCCGAGAAATGTGCAGTCGATGGGAGACTATTGGGTTTGAAAGGAAGAAGAATGGCGCCTCTTGAAACGGATGAAATCAGAATGAGAATCAAGCCTAGTAGAAGAGGAACATTCATTTTTGCACCAAAAATTAAGTTCATGGATGAGACAGGAACACGCAAGTCCTGTGAGATTGAACCGGTCACGGTCACTGTGAAAGAGATGGGTATACGCAGTTGGCTCAGAGGCCAATAAACATCAGAAGTTACAGAGCGGGCCTGCTAGCCAAGCAGTTCGACTCTTTGCCCCAATGCTTGTCCGGGTATCCCCTTTTGGAATTTAGTTTTGACAACGCCGTTCTTGCCATGCAAACCGATGATCCTGCCAATGAACCTGTTCTTTCCGTACTTCAGAACCACTTTTCGACCAATAAGCTGGCCTGCGCTGGCCGCTCTATTTTCGCCCATGATTTGGATGAGGCACCATTTTGACATCTGTGTTCTGATGCCTATTCGATAGTTCACTATTGTTCCATAAACAGGTTGAGACATAACCATACACCGATGCAACACCCTTCTAATGCATGTCCTACTCTTAAACATGTATCACTTCTCGATTTGAGGGTGCTCCGTTTATAAGCGTCGATGTGCACTTCACTGCAGCGTGTAAGAAGCGATTTTTTGCACAGCAGCATACTAGGAGTTGAAATAGTCATTGTACGAGAAAGAAATGCATAAGGCAGTCTGTGCTGATTGTGGAAAAGACTGTGAAGTTCCCTTCAAGCCTGACCCAAGCAGACCTGTTTACTGTCGAGATTGCTATTCGAAACGAGGACCACCAAGAAGAAGATTCTAAGTTAAGCCAACAACGCTAGCTTGGCATCATTTTTCTTCCATTTTTCACATTTCCCAATAACGCTCGACACCAATAGAGGTGATTTACACGTCCCAAAAAAGAATGTTCGAAACCATATGTACGGACTGTGGCAACGCCACCACGGTACCTTTCAAACCTACAGCGGGCAAACCAGTTTACTGTAGGACATGCTTCTCGAAACACATGCTCAAGCGATCAGAAAGTAAGGATATGAACTTTAGTTTTGATCCGAAACAGGCATGGGCACGACGAGGAGACGACTGGAAAGGAAGAATCGAGCAAGAGCCCACAAGCGTCTTCAACCGGTAATGTGGTACTCAGGCGGAAATAGTTCCGAGCGCGCCAAATCGTAGGCCGAAAGACTCGAAAAAACTCACTGATCTGAGGGCAATGTTGCGCCAGATGGCGCTCTCACAAATCCGCCCACATAGACCTATATACTTGGCGACACACCCTTTAACAGTTGGGATTCTCTAGAGGAAGAGTCCAATCACAAAAGTGCGCTTTTTCTCTGATCGTTCTGACTAGTCACGACCCTTAGGCAACCATGTTCTGATGGTTCTGGAGGTGCGAAAATTGGGCAAAAGAAAAGTCATTAATGAGGAAAACTTGGAAAACATGTTGTTCCCAAGCAAGAACGATGTGCTAGGAATGGCAGTAAAAATGCTTGGCTACGACCGAATCATGGTCAAATGCCAAGATGGCAAGGAACGCTTGTGCAGAGTCCGAGGCAAACTGAAAAGACGCGTATGGATCCGCGACGGAGACATCGTGTTGGTCTCTCCCTGGGACTTCCAGTCAGACACACGAGGCGACATATTCTGGCGATACAGAAAGAACCAGACTGAACAATTAAGGCTCAAAGGCTACCTCACCATGTAGCTGCTGTGAGGGCTTTCGAAATTAACCATCATCTCCAAAACAAGTAAAGTATAGAAAATGAGTGAGAGGTCTTGAGGAAGAGAAGTTCATCAACGAGCGAGTATCTCGCGTTTCTTTCAGCAAAATACGAGGTTGACCCCGACAGGCTCTTCTACGCGTTGATTCTAGCAGCAGAAAGCAGAAAGTCCGTGTGCGGGGACCTTTCGATCGAGTGGCGAGGCGAAACACGAGACAAGGTCATGTTTCTAATTCTAACAAGTTCCAGAGTTGCCGCACAGCTTTCAATACTTAAGGAATTCCTCTTGGAGAAAGGCCATCCCATCAGAGATTTCATGGAGACTGACAAGATACGCAGATTCCTGGCCAAGAAAGCTAATCAATCATCAGTTCGTGCAATCAGAGATCTGCGGAGCGGAATGACGCAGGTTTGTCTGAAGGCCAAAGTCTTGGAAATTCCAAAGCCAAACCTAGTCTACACTCGCTATGGAAACTACGCGAGCGTGGCAAATGCCCTAATAGCAGATGAAACCGGAACGATCAGACTGTGTCTCTGGAACGAGCAGATAGCCAGCATTTCTGCCGGCGACACCATTCAGATCGAGAATGCAAGAGCTTCTACGTTCAGAGGCCAAAGGCAATTGAACATTGGAAAAAAGAGCTCACTCAGCAGCGTCGACGAGTCAACCTGTCAGGCGAAAGCGATGATCAGCTCTTAGGGTCTGCCGGCCAAATAAGAACGACTGAGGAATAGTCGTTGAAAATAGTAAAAGGTTGGAGAAAAATGGACCGACAGCGAGGATTCGTGAATGAGACCACAGGACAGAATCTGGTCGTTACAAAGAAAGAGTTTGGAGGGGATTACGTGGTGCTGCTTTTTCCCCGGGTAAGAATTGATGACAAAGGAGAGACTGTATCACCAGAGTATGCGACTGCATCGAAAGCAGAAGCCTACGCGTTGAATTGGATGGAGAAGCATCCGATAGGAGCGGAATCAGCTCTCGAGGACCATTCAGGTGGAGGTCACGAAAGTGAGTAGGAGAGGTTTCCACGCGCCCTAGAAGGCGCGTGCGAAAGCAATAGTTGCGATGACTTATTCTACGTAGATAGACTTTAGAAATATCGCGAAGAACACTGGACTAGGTGTCCAGACTATGGTATGATTCTTTCATTCAAGCGAAGACAAAGGGAATAGTGGAGAATAACCATTTCAGTAGACCGCGGACGCCTTTATCTATGTAGACGCATTGGCTAGAAGAGCCTGCGCGTCTTTTAGTCTTCTTACTTTGTCAACGTTACTCTTTCCATGTTTCCATTTTCCTCGACTTTTCATTCTTTTCAAATATCGTTCTCTTTTCGCCTGCTTTTTCTTGGATCGCTTCAAGCAAATCTTCCTTCCCAGAATCAAATAGTAACAACAAACAAGGATTATAACCTTCACCCAAATGTGAAGCAAATACTATGGAGTGCGCGTGGAGTAGAAAAAAAGAGGGATTGGCATGAGAATTCACCACTCAGTTTTCAGTTAAGCCTACCGTAATGTTTTTCATTCCTCAAAGCTACAAAGGGAGTATGACCTACTGGGCGAAGACACCTGAAGAGACTATCAGGGAATTCGCATCCTCCGAAAACGGCCTTGACGACAAAGAAGTGGCTGAAAGACTCGCCAAGTACGGTCTCAACGACATCCCAGTTAGAAAAAAGAAGTCTGCCCTCAGCCTGCTCATCTCGCAGGTGAAAGATGTCCTCATCATAGCGCTAATCATCGCGTCGGCTATCTCATTTTTCACCGGTGGAGCAAACGAAGCCGTGGCCATTCTCGCCATAGTCGTCATAGCGCGCGCGGTGAAACACTACTTCCATGAAAAGGGCTCTTAAGGGATTCTTGCGAGCAGCCCCGATCACTCTAGCCGATTCAAACTCCAAGACAACAACTGTGGTGGGAAATTAGGGAAAGTTTTTGAGCAATAATGGTAGTAGTTTCTACCATATGGAAGAAAAAATTACCAACTGTTCATTCGCCATAGCGCGCGCGCTAACACAATGAACGCCGCCCTAGAAATCAGAGAAACCGATTGGATAACAACAACAG
>CAYNQC010000015.1:0-20280 GCA_964399235.1 uncultured Candidatus Bathyarchaeia archaeon
TGGGTCTTATCTTTGTGTCTGTTTGAGTCAGCACAACTACGAAGTCTGCCACCGTAGCGTTTGTTATGAAGGTCTTTTGCCCGTTTATCCACCATTCGTTTCCGTATTTTGTTGCTGTGGTTTCCATGCGGTTTATGTCGCTTCCGCTGACGTTTGGTTCGGTGAAAGCCGCTGCGGACATGAAGTCGCCCCTGCATATTGGTGGTAGATATTTCTCCTTCTGTTCTTTGGAGCCGTGGGTCATTATGAATTCGCTGCCGAAGTTACCACTTGAAATGGCAACGCCGAGTGATGAATCGCCTCTGCACATTTCTTCAATTGCCAAGCATACTTCTAGCAGTCCCATGCCTTGTCCTCCGTATTCTTCTGGGAACATCATGCTTGTGAAGCCGAGTTTAGCTGCTTTCTTGTACAATTCCATTGGGTACTCTTCTTTCTTATCCAGCTCCAACGCTAGCTCAGGCTTGAACTCTTTTTGGCAAAATTCTCGCACTGCGTTTTTTATGTGAAGTTGTTCTTCACTAAAGTCGAACTTCATTTGTAGAACCCCTTTCCAACTTTCTTACCCGTCCAGCCCTTGCTTACATATTCCTCCAAAAGTGGACAGGGCTTGTACATTTCCATGTTATACTTGGCGTGTAGCTCTTTAAGCTTGTTGACGACAACGTCCAAGCCGAGGCGATCTGCATATGCGCAAGGACCTGATGGCCAGAACGTGCCCAGTTTCATTCCTGAATCGATGTCTTCTGGGTCTGCTGCTCCGTCATGCATGATCCAGGCAGCCTCGTTTGCCGCAACTACCCATGATCTGTCAACGTCATATTCATCGGCCAAGTTGAATGGTATTCTAGGTCTTCCTTTGGTCCAGTCATAGAATCCTGTGCCTGTTTTCTGTCCGAAATTGTGTGCTTTGATTAGGGGACCGATTACTTCTTCGCACGGTTTGAGGCGTTCGCCATAAGCCTCGTAGAGTATTCTGCCAACTTCGTAGGCAATGTCCAGGCCGACAAAGTCGGCCAGTTCGAACCAGCCCATTGGGAAGCCTCCTGTGTATTTGACCGAGGAGTCTATTCCTTCTTTGGTTGCTTCTCCTCGTTGGAAAGCCCAGAATGCTTCGTTGAATACTATTCCAAGTACGCGGTTCACTATGAAGCCGCGCACGTCTTTTCTAACGACTATGGGCGTTTTTCCCAGTTTCTTAGCCAATTCGACCAAGATGTTTATGGTTTCTTGGCTCGTGTTATCGCTCTTTATTACTTCTACAAGCGTCATCATTATCGGCGGGTTGAAGAAGTGCATTCCTGCGACTTTATCGGGGCGTTTGGTCGCATTGCCCATGTCGGTTATGCTTAACGTAGAAGTGTTGGAAGCAAGTATCGCATGTGGGGGTGCCACGGAATCTAAGGTTGAGAATACTTTTCGCTTGAGATCCATGTTTTCAGGAACTGCTTCAATTGCCAAGTCTGTGTCTTTGGCGGCTTCTTCATAGCTTGTGGTTGTTCTGATTCGTGCCAGCGCTGCGTCAGCGTCTTCTTTTCTGATTCTTTTCTTTTCGACAAACTTTTCCATGCTCCATTTGATCTTGTCTTTGGCTTTCTGGAGAAGTTCGTCATTTATGTCGATCATCGTGACCTCATAGCCTGTCATTGCAAGCATTTCAGCGATGCCGTGGCCCATTGATCCTGAGCCTACTATTACCACTTTTTTCAATTTCTCAAGTGTCAAAACCTTACCTCCATACTTGTAATCAAAGCATGAAACGCAAATAAGACTTTTGAAGGGCCATTGGACTCTGTCAAAAATAGAGAAGGAACAAAGGATGACTGTTTACTGTTGTTTCATCAGATAGTTGGCTATCGTGAGCTTTTGGATTTCGCTTGTTCCCTCGTAGAGTTCTGTTATCTTTGCGCACCGGTGATAGCGTTCGACATGGTAGTCTGCTAGGTAACCATAGCCGCCGAAAATTTGGATAGCGTCGTCTGTGACTTCCATTGCGACTCTGCCTGCGTATGCCTTGGCCATTGACGTTGCAACCGCGTTTGGTTTCTCTTTGTCGTAAAGCCAGGCTGCCTTGTACATCATCAAACGAGCGGATTCGATCTTCCATGCCATTTCTGCGAGTTTGAAGCCTACGCCTTGGAAGTTTATTATTGTTTGACCGAACTGTTTTCTTGTTTTCGCATATGCTAACGCCCTGTCAAACGCGCCTTGCGCCATGCCTACTGCTTGAGCTGCCACAGTGATTCTTGTTCCGTCGAACAGTTCGAGAGTGTAGTAGAAGCCTTTGCCTACTTCGCCTACGAGGTTGGTTTCTGGTACTTTTAGGTCTGCCATCGATACCGAGCCGGTGACGCATGGTCTAATGCCCATTTTGCCATGAAGTTTGGTCGTTTCTAATCCACGCATTCCTTTTTCTGCTATGAATATGCTTTGTCCTCTGTGCGTTGGCTGAGCGTTCGGGTCCGATTGGCACAGCAGAATGAAGGTGTCAGCTATGGTGGCGTTTGTGATGAATTCTTTTGCGCCGTTTATCACCCATTCGTTTCCACATTTGATGGCTGTTGAGTCCATTCGTGTGATGTCGCTGCCATGCTCCGGTTCGGTGAATGCTGCTGCAGCCAGTTGGTCGCCTCTCGCCAAGGGCGGGATGTACTTCTTCTTCTGTTCTTCGTTGCCGTGTTTCAAGAGCACGTCAGGTATCATGAGGGCGCCAAGCGAGATCGCTACGCCGAGCCCTGGTTCCGCACGGCATAATTCCTCTACAACCAGAGAGTCTTCAAGAACACCGTAGCCTTGTCCGTCGTATTCTTGCGGTATTCGCATGCTCGTGAAACCAAGCTGTGCGGCCTTCTTGTAAAGAGTCATAGGAAAATCTTCTTTTTCGTCATACTCCAGCGCGAGCTCGGGCGTGAATTCTTTTGCGCAAAATTCACGGATGGCTTTCACTATTTCTTTCTGCTCGTCGTTCAGTTTGAACTCCATGTTTCACATTACTCCTTTTTAGGCACCTTTTTTGGCTTGGATCTCCGATACTTTGGATTTGAGCGCCGGCACCACTTTGAAGAGGTCGTCGACGACTCCATAGTCGGAGAAGCTGAATATGGGTGCCTTGGGATCTTTGTTTATAGCTATTATAAGGTCGGCGCTCTTCATTCCCAATATATGCTGGAAGGCGCCGCTGATGCCTACGGCGATGTAAAGTTTAGGTTTCACGGTTTTTCCCGATGTTCCAACCTGCCGATCTGTTGGAAGCCAGCCCTTGTCCACTATCGGGCGTGAGCACGAGAGAACCGCGCCCATTGTTTTGGCGAGGTCCTCCACCATCGGGATGTTGGCAACGTCCTTGATTCCTCTTCCTATGCCCACTAGTTTTTCCGCCGCTGTGATATCCACTCCGCCGGGTGGGGGTAGGACGTATTGTATGAACCGTTTTTCCTGTATTTCTTCGGTGAGGGGTGACGGGATCTCCATGATTTGCCCGTTTTCAGGCGGTTGCGGTTTTTGCGGCGCGAAGGTGGCTTGGCGAACCGTTGCGATGTGGGTTTCTGCTTTCTTAACGTTGGTCTTCACGTTCACTTTGCCGCCGTACATCTGTTTTGTCACTGTGAGGGCGCCGTTTTCAAATGCTAGGTCTATGCAGTCTGTGGCGAGCGGTAGGTTCATTGCTGCGGCCAGTCTGGGCGCCAAATCTACTCCGTATGAGGTATGCCCCATCAGTAGAAGAGAGGGTTTGTGTTCAGTGATAAGTGATGAGAGTATTCTTCTGTAGGCTTCGGAATTGAAGTTTTCAAGCTTGGCATCTTCAACCAGCAAGACTTGTTTCGCGTATTCTGCGAGATTTTTGGCGTGTTCCTTGACGTTCTTGCCCAACATAACTGCGATGAGCTCTGCTCCTGTTTTCTCCGCGAGTTCCCGTCCCTTGGTGAGCATTTCAAACGTTACGTCTCTTACTTGTCCTTGCCTGTGTTCGGCTAACACGAAGATTTTGGCCATTTTAGATCAACCCCTTGGCCTTGAGGATTTCGGCAATCCTGGTTGCCATTTCCTCTGGGCTTCCTTTCAAAAATTCGGCTTGCTTTTCAACGGGTGGAACGTACATTTCTTCTATCGATATCCATGAGCCCGATGGGCCGACATCGTTTTCGTTTAAGCCGGTGTCTGCCAGGGTCATTACTTTGATTTCTTTCTGCATGGCTTTGCGGATTCCCATTATTGAAACGTATCTGGGTTCGTTTATTCCAGTTTGAACTGAGAAAACTGCGGGCAGTTTGACTTCAACCTGTTCTTCGAGGCCGCCTTCAAGTTCACGGTTGACCTTGGCCGCGCCTGCGCCGAGCTCGATTTTCTTCACCATTGTTACGTGTGGAATTTTGAGCAGCTCTGCCAGTATGGGACCGACCATGCCGCTTCCGTCGTCTCCTGCCTGTGCACCTGTGAGGATTAAATCGTAATGAAGGTTCTTTATGGCGCTGTGCAGCAGCTTTGCTGTTGCGTAGCCATCTGACCCGTTGAATCTCTGGTCTGTCATTCTTATTGCTTTGTCAGCGCCTCGTGCCATGCATTTTCTTAGTGTGCTGTCAGAATCTTCAGCGCCTATGGTTATGGCCGTGACTGTGCCGCCTTGTTTTTCCTTGATTCTCACTGCTTCCTCAAGTGCGTAGTCGTCCCATTCGTTTATGTCGTATACCAAGCCGGTTTTCTCTACGTTCTTTCCTGTTGCGTCGATTTTCAGTTCAGCTTCGGCTGTTTCGGGAACGTGTTTAGCACAAATGATTATGTCCAAGCAATGCTCCTCTCCTAAATTGGTTGATTTTGTTTGGCGTTCATTTTGATATAGCTTTTGCCTGAAAAGCCGGAGTTTTACATGCTTCTTGCTCGTGAACCGTGAGACTTGCTTTATGGAAAAATAAGCGAAATCTTGGTGTTGAGAAATCGGTGTCTACCCGGTTCTCTTGGCCCCGCAGTTTGGACAGACGACGTCGGTTTGCGGCATCAGCGTTCCACAGTACTTGCATGGAATCATGACGACTTCGCGGATGATTTCTTTTTCCTTGATTACCGGCGTTGCGCTCGGAGGTAGAACTTGAATTTCGATCGTGGTGCTTGTGATGTCTGGTCTGCCTTCGATCGCTATGACGCCTTTTAAGGTCCAAGCGACGTTCTGTTCCACGCTGTGAAAAGTGGGTCTTCCTCCGGCGGGTATGTTTATGCTCAGCGGATAGTTTTGCGAAAACCCTGGTGTCAGATGTAGCAGACCGCTGAGTTGGGGTTTTACCGACCATAAGGTTGCGGATTCCTGAACCTCTCTCGGAACGCTTTGTTTTAACGCGGCGTCGTATTGGAGTGTGATTCTCTTCTTTGTTTCTACGCATTGGAATTCGCATCTGATCTCTTTGGCGTCAAATTCTTCGTTTGAGGTAATGTTGAGAGATCCTTCGATGTTTTCGCCTGAGGCAAAACTGTTTTTGTTCAACTGTAAAGAGACTGCTGCATTTGGTGCAGCAAACCTGTCTTTGAATTTCTTGAAAAATGACATGAGACCACCTTTGTTTTCAATAGTTTCTATTCTTTGTTACTTATGGGAACGCTGAAGTGTTTTATGTCTTGTGGAACTAGAATATGTTTTGCCGAAATGAATGTTTAGGCTTCGCTCTCTTCTTCAATTGTGTTGTCGACTACGCGGATCCATCTGGTGGCAATGATCTGGTCGAAGTCTTTGCTTTTTGGATCCAAGTCCGTGCCCACGAGATGCCAGTGATCGTTTATGGTTGCGAAGGTGGTGTCCATTATCACGAATTTCGGCGCGTAGCTGAAGACTTTTCGTCCAATGTCCGAGAGAAGATCTAGTGCGCGTTCTATAGCCTTGTAGGGCAATGTGTGTTCATGCGGTTTGTAGACTACCATGATCCTTTCTCTGTGCCCTTTCAGGTCTTTTGTTCTCAGGACAAGGAACGACCTGTCATCGAGGTAGATTTTCTCTTTCTTCAGGTTCAGGCTGCACAATGGACACGCCGTTTTTGCCATGTTGACCTCTCCCGCCGAGTATTATTCTGACGCTTTCAGTATAAAAAAACTTTCAAAAGGTCCGCGAATGACGAGGCTGTGGAGAAGCTACTTGTCAAAGAGACAATGCAGCAGCTCGAGGAGAGCGATGAAAACACCCACATAGTACAGGGAGAAGCCGAATAGGCCTGATGACTGCCAGATCGTGAAGCCGGCTAGTCCCGCGACAAAACAGAAAATGCTCAATGGCGCCAAAAACAGAATACTGAGGTTTTCCATCACTCGATGCTTTGGCGCTTTTTCGATGAAAAGCAAGAATCTAACGGTGTCATTTTCCAAAATGTGTTTTTTGGCGTTTTTGAGAAAAGAAATGGGCTTGCGGGTCTGCATGCTCACACACCCGCTAGCACCAAGCTGGCGCTTCGCCCCAAAGCGTCTTCAAGAAGAAGCATGCTGCAAAAAACACGAAGGGCAAAGTTCTAACGGCTACTAGTTTCCAATTCATGCTGGGTCCCTCCTTTTTTAACGGCAAAAAGGGCGCCCGCCTTTTTTCGCCGCGAGTCCAAAGGTATGTGAACAAATTGGACAAAACGGTTTGTGCGTAACACCTGAGACAGACAATCTAGGCGAAATTCAGTCTTTCGGCTCGTTTGGATTACTGTCATCCGATTTTGGCTCTTCTGGTGGCGCGCGCTGGATTCTCAATCTTGGTTACACCGCGTGCAGAATAGGAAAAGAGGTCGAAGTGAGCTGGACGCTCAGATCGACAACTTCTGTTTTATGGCGTTGCGTTTTTCTTCGGGCAGTGGGCCAAACTTTTTGATTCTGTCTGTGAACATGCTGAAAAGTTCTGCAGCCTTCTTGTAGACTGGTAGCGGCACGTAGCTGTAGCGTACCCGCATGTTTTCGACGCCGTATTTTGCGAGTTCTCTTCCAAGGTCGATCATGCGTTTCTTGGTGAATTTCTCATCGATTTCCTGTGTTCCTTCAATGACCAACACGCCGTCTGCTCCGTATGCAAACGCATGTAGGAAATGTTTCAGGCCTAGTATGGCCGTTGATGGGACGGATACTATTCGGACGTTTTCAGGGTAGTTTGTGCGATCTAGCCCAAGGAAGTCCATTCCCGTGTAGCCTACGTTCTTGTCGACGAAAGCGACGATTCTGGTTTCTCCGGGCTGTTTTTCTGCTAAGACGCCTCTGAGGCTGGCTATCACCTGTTTTGTTGTGGCGTTCTTGAAATCTATCGCTTCCTGCGGACAGACTGGGATGCATGCGCCGCAGCCTGTGCACTGGAACGGGTCGATCTTTGCTTTGCCGTTTTGCATGGTGATTGCCTTCGTCGGGCAGATGGGCGCGCATGCGCTGCAACCGTTGCAGAGGTCCGTGATGACGTAGGCTTTTTCAGGCGAGGTTGTGACGTAGTCGCTTTTGAGGAACAATGCTGCTTTGGCAGATGCGGCCAGACCGTCTGAAACGGTGTCGCGGACGTCCTTGGGGCTTAATGCACAGCCGCAGGCGAAAATCCCTGTTGTAAGCGAATCGACAGGGTCGAGTTTCGGGTGTTTTTCTGTTATGAACCCGTCCTCTCCGATTGAGACCTTCATTTTTTCGGCGAGTTCTTTCAGTCCTTCTGGTGGAACCATAGGCGTTGCCAAGGCGATCATGTCATATTGGTCTTCGGTCAGTTCGTTTGAGATTGTGTCTTCTGCCACTGCGACAAGTTTGCCGGTTTTGTTGTCCTTGTAGACTTCGGCGACTTTGCCCCGTATGAACGTGACTCCTGCTTCTTGATCGCGCCAGTAAAGGTCTTCGTAGCCTTTTCCCGTTGCTCTGATGTCTGTGTAGTAGATGGCAACGTCGATTCCGAGCATTTTCTTAAGTACAAAGGCCTGTTTCAACGCGTACATGCAGCAGATGCGACTGCAATATGGGATGTAGTTTTTGTCTCTTGAGCCGGCGCACAGCACAATGGCCATTTTTTTGACGTCTGTGCCGTCTGCTCTCTTGACATAACCACTTGTTGGACCGGTTGCGGAGACAAACCGTTCCAGATCCATCATTGTGATGACGTCTTTGTAGGTGCCGTAGCCGAAGGTTTCGAGTTTCGTGGCGTCGTAGAGTTCGTAGCCTGTTGCCATTATGATGCTGCCGACGTGAAGGTCGATTATACTTCCCTGGTCTTCCAAAGTTATGGCTTTAGCTGGGCAAAGTTTTTCGCATTTGCCACATTTTGTGCATGATTTGAAATCTATCACGTAGGCCGATGGAACGGCTTGAGGAAACTCCATGTAAGCGGCTTTTCTCTGTGACAATCCCTCGTTGAATTCGTCTGGAACAGATACGGGGCAGACTTTGGTGCATACGCCGCAGTTTCTGCATTTCTGTAGGTCTACGCCGCGGGGTTTCATGAAGACTTTGACATCGTAGTTGCCTGGGCGTCCGCTGACCTCTTGGACTTCTCCGTAAGTGTACAATGTGACGTTGGGGTTTCTTCCGACCTCGGCCATTCTAGGCGTCAGAATGCATTGGGCGCAGTCAAGGGTCGGGAAGACTTTGGTCAGTTTGGCCATGTTTCCGCCTATGCTCGGTTTCCTTTCGACGAGGTGAACCTTGTAGCCCAGGTAACCGAGTTCTAGCGCGGCTGTGATGCCTGATATGCCGCCTCCGACGATGAGAATCTCTCTTGAACCTTTCTCACTGATGGTTTGAAGAGGCTCGAGTTCTCGGCTTCGCTCATAGCCGCCTTTGATGAGGCTTACGGCTTTCTTTGTGGCTTCTGCGCTGGCGTGTGGACCGTGAACCCATGAATCCTGTTCTCTTATATTGACGAATTCGAGCATGAACGGGTTGAGACCGGATCTTTCCATTACGGCTTGAAAAGTGCCCAGATGCATTCTCGGCGTGCAACTGGCAACTACGACGCGGTCTAGGTTTTCTTTTTTCACGGCGTCAAGTATCATTTCTTGGGCAGGTTTGGAACAAAGATACTTGTGATATTTGGCTGTGGCAACGTCTGGCCAATTCTTGACCGTGTCAACCACGGTTTTGACGTCAACGACGTCGCCTATGTTGCCGCCGCATTCACAGACGAAAATGCCGATCCTAGGCGATTTCTTCTCCATTGATGGAAATCTCCCCTAATCATGAATGGTTTTATTTCATTCACGGGAAAACGCTTTAATAACCTTATGCTCCGTTTCATTCAAAAGCGATGGACCTTCATGAATGCCCAAGAGTTGACGCAGAAGCATAAACTTCTTGAATGTATCCAATGTGGAACATGCACTGGAAGCTGTCCGGTTGCAAGAAAGGCCAATCTGAACATCAGAAAGTACATGCGCGAAGTCTCTACTATGGGCAAGTTGACTCAGCACTCGCAGAATGAGGTTTGGAGCTGTACGACATGCAGCACCTGCGGTGTTCGGTGTCCTAAAGACTTGAATCCTTACGAGTTCTTGATCGACGTACGTGGCATGGCTGTGGAGGAAGGGCAGATTGCGCCGACGATCAGAGACGCGTTGGAGAGCATTTTCAAGAACGGCAACCCTTGGGGAAGAATGCGCAATAAACGTTCTGAATGGATGCAGGGCTTGAACGTTAAATCTGTCTCTCAGGGAGCGGATGTGTTGTTCTTTGTGGGTTGCACTTCGGCCTACGATCCTCGTGTCCAAAATGTGCCGAAGAGCCTTGTCAAATGTTTCGAAAGGGCAGGGTTGAACTTCGGCGTGCTTGGCGACGAGGAAAACTGCTGTGGAAGTGAAGTCTACGGCATGGGTGAGAAGGGGCTTTTTGACTTTTTAGTCGAAGAGAACATGAAAGCCTTCAACAAGTACAGCGTGAAACAGGCTGTGACAAGCTGTCCGCATGGTTTTCACGCGTTTAAGAGCAGGTATAATCAGACGAGTTTTGAACCTTTGCATCACAGTCAATTGCTTGCGAAGTTGATTGATGACAAGAAGTTGACTTTCTCGAAAGAGGTCTGCAAGAAGGTCATTTATCATGATCCTTGTTTCTTGGGAAAGCAAAACGGAATCTACAATGAGCCTAGAAAAGTGATTGAAAGCGTTCCAGGCATTAAACTGTTGGAGTTTGATCGTAACAAGGCTCGAAGCGTCTGCTGTGAAGGAGGCGGTGGAAGAATGTGGGTTGACATTCCGGGTCCCCGTTTGGCCGAGACTCGTGTGAAGGATGCTGTTGAAGCGGGCGCAGACATTCTGGCAGTGGCATGTCCATATTGCTTGTTGACATTTGAGGACGCTGTGAAGACGACTGGGGTCGAAGGCAAGATACAGATTTTGGACATTGCAGAATTGCTGACGCTTGCGTTCTAAGTTTTTCCGCAGAATCAAGTGACCCATCAGTTCCGTGGACGTCTGGATAGGAGAACTGTGGAATGTGAGAAAAAATGGTCTGTGCTTGGCTTTCTGGTGAAGGGGCTAGTCAAAGTGAAGTTGAAGACGTAGCTAGTCGATTCCACAACTGTCCTTACGTTTACTTCATCGCCACAAAGAAGAAGCATCTCTACGCCACTTTTTTCCTTTCGGAAGAACGAGCGCGCGGATGGGTTGAGAATCAGGAGAAAAAGCCGCAGGTGATTCTAGGACTGAAAAAGGCAAAGGTCACGTTGGTGGAAAATGTGCACTATCCGAGAGAAATGAAGTCGCGCCTGCCGCCTCAACCTTACGATGTCAACCCTTGCGGTCTTGACTGTGGCAAATGTCCCAGGTATGGTAAGTGTCTGGGCTGCCCAGCTTCGGTATCGTTCCTTAAGCGGTAATTCCTACATGTGGCTTGCAATAATCAGTTTGTTCATAGCAAATATCTGATTTTTCGGAATTTTATGATTTTTCCGATAAGTTTAAGTGTTTCCATACCAATTGTTATTGCAGCCGTGAAATGTATGAACGAAAAAACAGCATGCTGCCGAGTCGACGCAGTTGTTACGATTGACTCTAAAGGGCAGATAGTGCTTCCTAAAGACCTGAGAGAAAAGGTCGGGTTGAAGCCTGATGACAAGCTTGCGGTCATTGCATGTGAAAACGAAGGAAAAATGTGCTGCATAATGATGGTCAAAGCAGACGAACTGGGAAAAACCGTGAAGGCCATGCTGGGACCGACGTTGAAGGAGATTTTCAAGTAGGAGGTGACTTCAATGAGAGAAGAAGAGGTTAGGAAAATGGTCAGAAAAGGATACGCAGAAGTTGCCAAGAAAACGAGCTGTTGCTGCGGAGAACCGGAAACGAGTGAAAGAATCGGCTACACTAAACGTGAGTTGGAATCTGTTCCTGAAGGCGCAGATTTGAGTCTCGGATGCGGAAACCCGGTTGCTCTTGCGTCATTGAAGAATGGAGAAACAGTCATCGATCTTGGGTCGGGCGGAGGACTAGACTGCTTCCTTGCCGCAGGCAAAGTTGGCGAGAATGGCAGAGTAATTGGTGTTGATATGACGCCTGAAATGATCGACAAAGCCAGAGAAAATCTTAGGAAGAGCAAACACAAAAATGTGGAGTTCAGGCTTGGAGAGATTGAGAACCTGCCTGCTGCGGATAACTTTGCTGACGTTGTGATTTCGAATTGCGTAATAAACCTGTCACCGAACAAGGAAAGAGTGTTCAAAGAAGCGTTCAGGGTCTTAAAGCCTGGCGGCCGACTCATGGTTTCGGACATTGTTCTGCTCGGAGAGCTTCCTGAAGAGGTGAAAAAAAACGTTCAGGCATATCTGGGATGTGTTGCGGGCGCCGTGATGAAAGACAAATACCTAAAAACAGTAAAAAACGCTGGCTTCAAAGATGTGGATGTGATGGATGAGAAACACATGCCTGTCGAAATAGTCACCGAAGATCCTTGCACAAAAGAGATCATCAAGAAGGTCAGATTGAAGCCTGAAGAAGCAAAGAATCTCGCGAACCAGATTGCAAGCATCGCAGTGTGCGCTGTAAAACCAAAGTGAACGTGAACAGTTTCGCTATGGAACATAAGGATTCGTAGAACGGGTTCACGTTCATCTATCGGGTTTTTCTTTTTGGATTCCCCATTCTTCGAACCTTTTTTCAAGCGCTTTTGCGATGTCTTCGGGTATCTTCTTTTCGAAGGGCAGTTCCTCCGCCTTCAGCAAACGCTCAAGCAGTGTCTGACTCAACAGGCCTATCGAAGCGAAAGCCTCTGGACCGCACCATCGGAGGTCTTCGAGGTCTGTGTGCATTATCTGGGCTGCGCCTCCGGCTCGTGAAAGCATAGCTGAAGGAACGCCGTAGAAGGCAAGGGGCATATGGTCTGAATTGCCCACGCCCATTTCGCTTGTAGCTTGGAGTTTGATTCCCAGCTCTTTCGCCGTGAAACTTAGCATCGACTTCAACTCGCTGGGTCCTAGGATGACCGCGCTCAAGTTTCCCAGCAGTATCCCGTGAACGTCATAATCGAGACAGAGCCTGAGGTTCTTGGTGTTTTCTTGGTTCTTTGCATGATGATAAGAGCCTCGTAATCCGAGTTCTTCTGAGCCGAAGGCTGCGAGCCTGAGCGTTCGATTCGGCTTCTCATCGGCGAAGATCCTTGCCAACTCCGCGACAATTGCGGTTCCTGCGGCGTTGTCATGTGCACCCATCACGCTTCGGACTGTGTCGTAGTGACCACAAATAAGAATGTCTTCGTCTTCGAGAATCCCAGGCACCTCTCCGATCACGTTCCGGCTTTTTGCGGTTACTTTTTGAAGTTCTGTGACTATCTTGAGTTTTCGTGGTCCCTTCATGACGTTGAGCACATCGTCATGAGCCATTGAAATAGTGGGTATACTCTCTTTTTCAACGTATTCGGCCCGTATGGAACGGTAGATTGCCGGGGCCAAGGGAGTTCGGGAAGGATAAATGAGGGCTGAGGGCTTGGCTTTCAATATTTTGTTGAAGTCTTTCTGATTAGGCGCAATTCCCAATGCAGCTATTTTGTTCCTGACCTTCCCTAAGGCTTCCAGTGACATGGACTCCAGCATGACTACTTCGGCCTCGATGCCATCTTTGGGAGTTGAAAGAGAATTTCCAACCGCAGCACAAGGGACATTAGTGCCGTCTGGAAGCGACGCTTCTTCTTTCAGCACGCGGCTTGTCTGAACTTCGAACTCTTCGATTCTCACGTTGGCAAGTTTGAAGTCTTCAAACCAACCCTTGATTTTTTGGGCTGCCCTCGCTTCCGCGTCTGTTCCTGATTCTCTGTTTCCAATATCGCTGACGAGGTGCTCCATGAAATTGTATGCTGAATGCGGGTCAAACGACTTCATCGGTGTCAATCCTTTCTGAATAGTGGAGGCGTGATGGCTAATAAATCCTCGCGCTGCTTCGAAATCATTGTCTGAGGTGAACGATGAGCTAGCTATGCACCGTCGTTGCGAATGCTTGATAAACCTCTATTGACGAAATTACTCTGTTTTGGGGCGTTGTGAAATGGAAAGTTACGATCTGGTAATCATCGGTGCTGGGGCAGCCGGCTTGGCAGCAGGCATCTACGGCGTGAGGAGCGGGTTGAAGACTTTGGTTTTGGAGGAGAAGATCTCAGGTGGAACAATGGTGGATGCGCCGTGGGTGGAGAATTATCCTGGTTTTCAAAGCATCAACGGAACCGAGTTGGCTCAGAAGATGGCGGCTCACGCCAAGGCTGCTGGTGTGAAGATAAATGAGTTTGAAAGGGTAACCAAATTGAAGCTTGAGGCTGGACTGAAGGTGGTTGAGACTGACAAGGGAAGCTACGAGACTCAGGCGCTTATTGTGGCTTCTGGAAGTGCCTATCGTCAACTTGGAGTTCCTGGTGAAAAGGAGTTCCGAGGAAGAGGTGTGAGTTACTGTGGGTTGTGTGATGGTCCGTTTTTCAAGAACAAGCGAGTCATGGTTGTGGGGGGAGGTAACTCGGCGGTCATCACGACTTTGTATCTTGCCCACCTTGGGTCGGCTTTGACAGTTGTGCATCGCAGAGAGGTCTTCAGGGCTGAAGAGGCGTTGGTTCGGGATCTGAAGAGCTTGAAAAATGTTGAAGTGCTGTGGAACACTGAGGTAAGAGAGATCGTTGGGGAAAAGACGGTCAAGAAAGTAGTCATGGTTGACAAGCACACGGGTGAAAGCAAAGAAATGCCCGTTGACGGCGTTTTCATACAGGTCGGTGAGGACCCGAACAGTCAATCGGCAAAGGAAGCCGGCGTCGCGGTGGACGATGGCAACTATATAGTGACTGATGGATTGCAGCATACGAATATCGAAGGTGTGTATGCTGCGGGTGACGTTACGAACCATCCGGTCAAGCAGGTGGGCACCGCTGTTGGGCAGGGCATAACGGCTGCGACTGAAGCCTACGCTTTCGTTCGAAGACCATATTACAGAAAATGATGCAAAACAATTATATCATTCAAAGATTTTTTCTAGATTTGCCGTTCACGGATTGCATGCAAAACCGTGAACCACCGGTGAGACCACCAGATGAGCGAAAAATGCGTGGCAGCAATCGAGATCAACCAGGATCTATGCAGTAAATGTTCAATCTGCCACTCCGTCTGTCCCTATGAGGCTATTAAACGAGACCCTGAAACAGGCAAAGTCGAAATCGACGTGCAGAAATGTCAGGTTTGTGGTATATGCTACAGCGCCTGCCCGGCCATGGCGGTTCAGATAGTCTATTACGATTATGACAGCCTGCTCAAACGCGTTGAAACCCTACGGGAAAAATGTGGGAGCGACACTCTTGTTCTCATGTGTAGAGGAAACTCGCCGTCAACGGGTGAAGTCAAGGAAATTCTCAGAGAGAATGATTTGAAAATAGAGAATTATGTCCCGTTGCGTGTCCCATGTGCGGGAAGAATACCTGCCGAATTTGTCTTCAGAGTTTTGAAAAGCGGAATAAAGAAGGTTGTGTCTATTCAGTGTGAAGACAGTTTCTGTCGCTTTAAGCAGGGCACAAGAATCAACACGAGACGACTGTTTCTGGGCAGAAAGGTCCTGCAGCAACTTGGTTTGGAGAAGGATGCGTTCACGGTCATAAAATACTCCAGAAAAGCGATATACGACACGGAAAAATGTGTCGGTTGCGACAAATGCGTCTTCATTTGCCCCTACAAGGCAATAGAAGCACAGCAGCTGGCAACGCCGAAGATACTCTTGGACTCCTGCATGGGTTGTGGAGCATGCGCCCTCGTGTGTCCTTACAATGCGATTGAAGTGAAAGGCTTTGAATTTGAAAGTGTTTTGAAGCTGTACATGGAAGCTGCGAAGAAGCTGAAAGCTCAAGGCGTGTCCCCTTTGGTTCTGGTTTTTGTGTGTCAATGGTCTGAGTTTGCTGCGTTGGACAATCCTGAAAATGTATTGTTCAAGAAGAAAGTGATGACGATCGAGATTCCATGCTTCAAAGCTTTGGATCCGGTTCATGTTGTAAACGCGTTGGAGAACGGTTTCGACGGCGTCATGGCCGCGGTTTGTCCGACTGAAGACTGCAAGCTTCAGGAAGGAAAGGAAACTGCTGAAAGAAACGTTGCGGTGTTGAAGAACGTCTTGAAAAAGATGGACATGCAGGAACGCTTCGAATTGTTCACGGTGCACCCTCGATGCGTGGGAGAATTTGAAAAAAGGTTTGAAGAGTTCTACAAGAGAATAGCTTCAATGCCGCATTTGAGATTGGAAGCTGCGGAGGCCAAAGCGCGTGTATAAGATTTTGGCAAAGAAGGAATTGGCTCCGAAAATCAAGTTTCTGGAGGTTCATGCTCCTGAGATTGCTGAAAAAGCCTGCCCGGGGCAGTTCATAATGCTCATGGTTGGCGAGACGGGCGAACGCGTACCGTTGACTTTGGCAGGTTACGACGTGAAGAAAGGCACAATAAGCTTTGCTTTCAACGAGGTTGGGAAAACCACGAAGCTTCTGGGATGCCTCAACGAGGGCGACTGCATATCAAGCATCACAGGACCACTTGGGAAGCCGTCGGAAATACGGAATTTCGGCAGAGTGCTCTGCATCGGAGGCGGCGTTATGATTGCGCCGATGCTTTTGCAGGCGAAGGCTCTGGCAGAAGCTGGAAACAGCCTCACAACTGTCATCGGTGCAAGAACCAAGAATCTGCTGTTTCTTGAGGAAGAGATGAAATGCCTGAGCAGCGAGTTCCATGTTGCGACTGATGACGGCTCAAAAGGCTTCACCGGTTTGGACTTTCTGAAGGAGATTCTTGAGAAGGAGAAGTTTGATCGTTGCATTGCCTATGGGCCGGTTGTCATGATGAAGAATGTGTCTGAAATGACCAAGCCTCATGGCATTCCAACGATTGTGACTTTGACGCCTATAATGATTGATGGCATGGGAATGTGTGGCGTGTGCAGGGTCACCGTCGGTGGGAAGTTGAAGTTCGGATGTGTTGATGGTCCGGAATTCGATGGGCATAATGTTAATTTTGACGAGTTGGTGAACAGGCAGAGGATGTTTCTGCCTGAGGAAAGATTGAGTTCATTCATTTGGGAAATTCAAGGAAGATGTGCCTGTGGCGGAAAGCAAGCCTAGACCCAAGATAAAGAAAGAAGCCGAGTCGATGCCTAAGCAGAAGCCAGAGGAACGTAGGAAAAATTTCAATGAGGTTGCGACTGGCTACTCGGAGGAACAGGCAAGGTCAGAAGCAAGCCGCTGCCTGCAATGTCCAAAACCGCAATGTGTTTCAGGCTGTCCAGTCGAAATATGCATTCCAGACTTTATCAGACTTTTCAAAGAGGAAAAATACGAAGAGGCAATTGCAAAGATCAAAGAAAAGAACAGCTTACCCGCCATTTGCGGGCGTGTGTGCCCACAGGAAGAACAATGCCAAAAGTCATGCATACTCGGCAAAATCGGTGAACCCGTCAGCATCGGTAGATTGGAACGTTGGCTGGCTGACTGGGAACGGGACAGAGGAAAGACCAAGATTCCCGAGAAACCTTCACCTACAGGCAAAAAGGCCGCCATAGTGGGTGCCGGACCGGCTGGACTTACTGTTGCCGCAGACTTGGCGAAGTTAGGGCACAAGGTCGTTATTTACGAAGCTCTGCATGTGCCTGGCGGCGTGCTTGTTTATGGGATTCCCGAGTTTCGCTTGCCAAAAAGGATTGTTCAGGCTGAAGCCGATTACATTCAGAAGTTGGGAGCCGAACTTAATCTGGGCTATCTCGTTGGTCGAGTATACACGATTCCTGAATTGCTGAGGCAAAAGGGTTTTGACGCGGTTTTCATAGGCACTGGCGCCGGTTTGCCAGCATTTTTGGGAGTGCCTGGGGAAAACCTTGGCGGAATCTACTCGTCAAACGAGTTCTTGATTCGGGTCAATTTGATGAAGGCTTACGCGTTTCCCATTTATGACACGCCCATAAGAATAGGCAAACACGTCGTCGTGATCGGCGGCGGCAACGTTGCCATGGATTCGGCGCGTTCTGCATTGCGATTGGGTGCCGAAGAAGTCTGCATAGTCTACAGAAGATCTAGGGAAGAAATGCCTGCCCGACGAGAGGAAATTGAGAACGCCGAGGAAGAGGGTATAATCTGCAAGTTTCTGGCTAACCCCATAAGGTTTTTCGGAGATGAGAAAGGCTGGGTCAAAGCCATGGAATGTGTCTGCATGGAACTCGGTCCGCCAGACGAATCGGGAAGGAGAAGACCGGTGCCCGTCAAGGGCTCAGAGTTTGTCATGGATACTGATACTGTCATCGTGGCTGTCGGCAGAACGCCGAACCCGATTATTCAAAGCACAACCGAAGGACTCGCAGTTACAAAATGGGGTACGATAGTGACTGATGAGAATGGAAAGACAAACATTGAAGGCGTTTACGCCGGCGGAGACATCGTCACAGGTGAAGCGACCGTGATAAGTGCCATGGGCGCAGGCAAGAAAGCGGCCAAGGCAATACATGAATACCTCATGAAAAAATAGTGCCAGAATTGTAGTTTTTTAGGCTCGGCTGAGCGCGGTAGTTCTGTTGGAGAAGATGTATATTTGGTGTAAATGTGTTTATACTTCGCGGATTTCGCATTGGAGTTTCTTGATTGTTTCTTCAGCCTTCAAGGGTTCGATTTTCAACGTGTAGAGTTGTCTTGGCGTGCGAAGCTTCAGTTTCACAATTTCCTTTAGCCGTTTGACGGCACAATATTCTGCGTGGCTGCTGAGTGAAATGAAATGTTCAGTGTTGGTGATTTCTGTAGGCAAGTTGGTTCACACCTGTCTGATGTCTTGTGGTTCATACACGAGTTCTTATTTGTTTTGGTATGTGTCTATTTCCTTCAGCGAGGCTTCCAAAGTCTTCTTCTCTGCTTCTGTCAAAGGCAACGCTGGTCTGCGCGGGTATCCTGCAGGAAAGCCTTTCATTTTCATAGCTTCTTTGATGGCTGAAAGCTGATTGAACTTCTTAACAAGCACCTCGTTCGCAAAAGACACTATGTTCTGCAGTTTTGCTGCTTCCTCATACCGGCCATCTTCAAACGCCTTGTACAACTGGCTGCACAAAGCAGGAAACACGTTCGCAACAGCCACCACTGCACCTTTTCCTCCTGCAGACAACGTTGGCAAGACTATATCAGCGGTGCCGGCCATCACGGAGAACTTTTCGTCGGTTAACCTTATGGTCTCTGTTATGGCCCCCAGGTTTCCGCTGCTATCCTTGACCCCGATGACTTTTTTGTTTTCAACCGCGAGTCTGCGGATGAAGGCAGGTTCTAGTGATATGCCTGTGAATTTAGGTACACTGTAGACGACTATTGGGAGGTCAACGGCTTCTGAAAGGGTCTTGTAATGCTGGCAGATTTCTTCATTTGAGAGTTTGTAGTAGAAGGGGGTTACGACGAGCGCGGCGTCTGCACCCACGTCGGCTGCATCTTTGGTCAGCGCTATTGTTTCTTGGGTGCTCATGCTTCCTGTGCCTGCGAGAACTGGGACTCTGCCGTTGGCTTCGTTGACGACTGCTTCAATGACCTTCTTTCTTTCTTGTCTAGAAAGATATGGGGCTTCACCGTTGCTTCCACAGGGCACTAATCCTGAAACGCCGCCTTCAAGCCAAAATCTCACGCATTCCTTGAGAGACTCTATATCGAGTCCACCGTCTTTGGTGAACGGAGTGACGTGAGGGACAAGGATCCCTTCTATAATGAGACTGGGCATCTTCATCTACTCGAAGTTCTAACATGGAGCTATCAGTATAAAAACCTGCAATCTCCCAGACTGCCATCGGACTAGACTTTCAGACTCAAAATGCTGTGCGAAATCGTCTAAAAGAAACTAGAACAATACCTGACACGGGATGTTTTCCTTTGCGAAGGCGTTGGCAAGCTCTGTTTTCTTAGAGTTGAAGAAATCACTTGTCAAAGCGTATTCAAGGTTGTTCTTTCTGTAGACCCAGTCTGCATAGTGATAGTTCATTTTGTCGATGAGAACATGATCAACGTTTCCAGTCAGCTGTGACACTAAGCCTTCGGCCTCTGGGAGCAGCGGTGCGATCATGGCGAAGGTTTTGATTCCTTCTGAGTGCAGTTTCTTGAGTGTTTCTATTCGTTCTTTGATCGAGGGGGAGTTTGGTTCGAAGATTTTCCTGATGTTCTCGCTTGCGGTTGTAACTGTAAAGCCCACTTCAACATCGCGGAGTCTCTTCAGCAAATCAATATCGCGCGTTACCATGGGCGATTTGGTCTGGATGGTGACAGGCCAGTCGTGTTCGTCTAGGATTTCGAGGCATGTTCGCGTAACCTTGTAGTCTTTCTCAAGTGGCTGGTAAGGATCGCATAATCCGCTTATCCAGACTCTGCGCGCTTCTTTTCTGCGTATTTCACGCTGCAAGAGGTCTCCGGCGTTCGTTTTCACGTCGACGAATCTCCCCCAATCTTCTCGGTGACCAGTGAACCTCTTTATGAAACGTGCGTAGCAGTAGGCGCAGCCGTGTTCACAGCCGATGTAAGGATTAATGGTGTAGTCGAAAACTTTCGATTTGGACAATATTGTTTTTGCATAGACTTCTTTGACTATCACGAATAAATCAACCATTTTGGCTATGCATGTGACTCCGTTCTGAAGGACACACATGCCCAGCTATAACTCTATCCCGAGGTTCAGAAGCGGGGGTGGGTTGAGGGGTGAACCTTTGTTCAGCCAACCAAAAAAGGTACAGTGCCACAATGTGATCGCTGAACAAGACTCTTACTTCAACATCCTTACTTGCTCATGTTACCTTTTCGTTCGTTCAGCTTGTCTGAAGAAATATGCAAGCAAGGCTGTGGAAATCGGCATCAAGATGTCCCATATTATGAGACCGCCAA
>CAYNQC010000016.1:0-16800 GCA_964399235.1 uncultured Candidatus Bathyarchaeia archaeon
CTCACGCCTTCACTAAGGCTCATCCACGGCACTGTGTGAAGAAAAAAGGTAGGGGAGGGGGGTAGGGTGATTTTCGCTGTTTTTCAACCAAAATCCATGCTGAACAGTCCGCAATGAGGGCCTACGCATATCTTCTCCGAAGAAAACCCCGATCTACTCAGTTAACGAATGATGCCAATGAATAATGTATTCAGGCAACCGCAAACCCTGCACGCCTAACCGCTCAACCAACTTCACAGGCAAAGGACTCAAAACAAAAGCCGCCCTCATGTAAAACCGCCTCGGCTGCCCCGGCTTATACTCCTCCTCCAACGTAATCTGAAGATCCGACTTATCCTTCAAAGTCGACTTCTTCATCCCCGTAATCGCCAAAACAGTCCCATTCATCTTCTTCAAAGTATCGCACCAAGCAACAACCGGCTTCGTCTCACCAGAAAAAGACAACAGAATCTCAAGATCCCCCGGCCTTGGAGCCGGCGTGTTCACACCCCGCGCAATATACACATTATCGCCCAAAGTGCTCTTAATATGAAACAGCCTAATCGCCGTCATCCTAACAATCTCATTAGCCGTGCCCTTCCCGCCTAAAAACACGCTCGTCCGCTTCTCCAAAATATCAATAAGCCGAGCATACGTGTCCGACTCCACCACCGAATCCACCAACGGACACAACTTCACAAACTCCTCCTCACAAAGCCGCAACACCTCACCCGCATCCAAATTCCTAAAAATAGCCTCAGTCATCATCGTCAAAAGCATAAGACTACCCAACTCAAAAATATCCCCCATGATCCCAATCTCACTATAATCCAAAGAAGGCTTCGTCCGCCCCCGCCCCCTCAACTCAACCACATGACCATACTTACCCACCAACTGAGCCAAAGGCGAACCCAAACTAGAAGTAATCAACCCCATAGAAAACTTCGACCGCCCCCTCTCCTCAATAAACCTAGAAAGATCCTGAGCCATAACCACCGGATCCCCAGACACACCGCTCCCAGAATTCATCAACAACAAAACCTTATCATACCGCCTCTCAAGCTCACCCGCAGCATCATACATATTCTTCCCAGGAAAACCAGGATCATCCGGCGTCAAAACAACCTTATTCCTCCACCCAATCTGACTGATCGCAATCTGACTCATAGCCGCATTAAGCGAATAAAGCGACCTGCCAGAACCCCCACAAACCACACAATCAGCCGACTTCAAACTCTCATACAAATCATAAAGCTCCTTCCTCCTCAAACCACAAAGATTGTCCCGAATCCTGTTGATATAACCAATACGACAAACCTTGCTCCTGATTTTCCCCAACCCCAAATAAACAGAAACATACACAATTTATATTTAACTTACGCACCCACGACTGGAAAACACACACGCAACACCGAACAAGACCAGCCACGCGCCAAAATCAACACACGTGCCAGAATAGACAGGGACACCGCCTTCACGCAAGCAACAGACGCCAAAGAAACACTTCGGAACAGAAATCAGCGAACTAGGCGAAAAATGCCACTCTCTCGACACTTACACATGGGGCTTCAACCAACAACAAACCAACTTCAAATGCAACAACTGCCGCCACAAATGGACCGAAAACCGAGTCTAACAGAGACCGGCAACACAGGCATCGAAAAGACTAATTCACACAACGAGAAATTGTACACCAACGGAGCAACACACGCCATGGACACAACCACCAAAACAATAGCAAAACAACGCATTCAAACGCTATTCACATTAGCTGAAGAAAAATTCAGGCAAGAACCCCAACTCGCCCAACACTACGTTGACGTGGCCAGAAAAATAGCCATGTCCGCCAAAATCCGTCTACCCAAACACTACACGCGCCAAATCTGCAAACACTGCAAAAGCTTCATACCAAGCAAGAACTGTCGCGTAAGAACCCGGCAAAAACGAGAACCCCACATAGTAATCACCTGCCTTAAATGTGGCAAGCACACCAGGATACCACTAGACAAGAAAAAGAAAGGTCAAGACAATGAGCAAACTCACCGCCGGAAAAATACGATTCATAAAGAGGAAACTCTGGGACGAAACCCCCACAATCTGGATAGGCAAGAGCGGAACATCAACTTCACTGCTTGAAGAAATAGAGAAACAACTCAAAAAGAACAAAATGATCAAAGCCAAAATCCTGAAAACCGCCCTTGCCGAACATGAAACCAAAGAAATCGCCACAACAATCGCCCAACAAACAGGCGCCACACTCGTAGAAGTCAGGGGCCACACATTCATACTATACAAGCCACATGGCAAGTGAAAGCCTTTATATGTTTCCTTATGATTTTACTGAAGGAAACCTAGAGAGGACAAACAGTATTGGTAACTCCCAATGACGTCCCAGCATCCAAATTCATTCAAAAACTAGCCAAATACCTTAAAGAAAACGTTGACGCAGTGACCCCGCCGACATGGGCAAACGTAGCAAAAACAGGTACCCACGTTCAACAGCAACCCCAAAACCCAGACTGGTGGTACGTCAGATGCGCGTCAATACTCAGAAAAATCTATGTTCACGGCCCAATAGGCATCCAAAAACTGAGGGCCGATTACGGCGGGAGAAACAGCAAAGGCGTCAAACCCAAACACGCCACAAAAGCAGGCGGCTCAGTCGTAAGAAAAGCACTACAACAACTCGAAGCCGCAGGATATATCGAGATAATGAAGCCCCGCGGCAGAAGAGCCACGCCTACCGGAAGAAAAATTCTCAAAGAATTAGCTGAGGAACTCGGCAAAGAATTAACCAAGGAGCGTCCAGAACTCCAGAAGTACCAGAAAGGTGAGTGAAATGTCAGATGAAGAGCTGGAAGAGCTCCGCAGAAGAAAACTTTCAGCCCTGCAAAGACAAGTGACAGATGAACAAAGAAGCGCCAAAGCCGAACAGCAGATGGAACAGCAGAAGCAAGCCATGCTGAGAAGCATACTTACACCTGAAGCGAGACAGAGACTGGCAAACCTCAAAATGGTAAAACCAGAATTCACAGATCAGCTTGAACTCCAACTGATCCAGTTAGCGCAACAAGCAAAAATACCCGTACCCCTAGCGGACGAACAACTCAAGAAAATACTCATCCAACTCCAAGCTCGCAAACGTGAAACAACAATAACGAGGAGATAGAAAATGACTCGGAACAAACCAACAGCCAAAAAACGCCGACTAGCGAGAGCAGGAAAACAGAAAAAAGCGGTCCCGACATGGGTAATAGCTAGGACAAGCGGAAAATTCAGGCAACACCCCAAAAGAAGACAATGGCGAACCAGAAAAATACGAGCATAGGAAGAGGGTTTTTCATGGAAAAAGAGAACAAAGAAGAAACACTGAAGAACGAAGAAGAGAAACAAGAAGAATTGACTGATCTCACAGAAGAACTTAAGGAAGAAGAACCCTCAGTACAAGAGGCAGAGAAGGAAACAGAAGCAACAGAAGAAGAAATACCAAAACCTGAAGAGAAAGAAGAAGCCAAACCTAAGAAAAAGAAAGGCGAAGAAGAAAAGGAAATAGTTGAAGAACGAACCTACACCGTGCCATTAGGCAAAGCATCGATCTCGCCACTTAACAAAAGAACACCCCGCGCGGTACACATTCTGAAAAACTTCATAATCAAACACATGAAACTGCAAGCAAAAAAAGAAGGGGAAACTGAAGAGGAAGAAGAACTCCCACAGCTTATCATAAGCAACGAAGTAAACGAGAAGATGTGGGAAAGAGGGATAGAAAAACCTCCCAGAAAAATCCGAATACGAGCTGAAAAAGACAAAGAGGGTAATGTGACAGTTTACTTGGCTGAAGGAGACTAATCCTTGGCCATATTCCTGTCAAGTCTTGTTGGAACCGCAAGCCTAGGAGTCTATTCGCTCGCAACAGACCGTTTCTTCATGGTCCCAAATGCAGTGCCACTAAAGAAAGCCCAAAGACTGAGTGAGTGGCTGAAAGTCAAACTCATACAGACGTCAATAGGCGGATCTGTGCTCATCGGAGCGCTTGCCTGTGCGAACTCCAATGGAATCTTGCTCCCCTCATTCATCAGAGAAGAGGAGCTTGGGACAATACAAAGATGTTTTGATGGAAACATCACCATAATGGAAACCAAGAAGACTGCCTACGGAAACCTTGTCTTGGCAAATGACCAAGGAGCAATTGTTGACTCTCGACTAAAAACGGCAGATGTGGAAAAGATATCCGAAACGTTGGGAGTCGAAGTTGCACGAAGCGAAATTGCCGGGCTGCCTTACGTCGGTTCGCTCGCCGTCGCTACAAACAAGGGCGTCTTAGTCCATCCTTTGTTGAAAGACACAGAACGCAGACTTCTTGAAGATCTATTGAAGGTTCCTGTTGATGTAGGCACCATCAACTGCGGCTTGCCCTACATCGGAACAGGCCTTATAGCGAATCGTCACACCGCCATCGCGGGCTTATTGACAACTGGACCCGAGATATTTATAATAGGGAATGCCTTGGATGTTGTAAAAGAGGATGAGCAGGTTGAAAATCTTCAGAGTCACCGGTGAAATCTTCAAGCCCAACTTAAAAACCTCGTTCAGAAAAGAAATCATAGCCGAAAAGCCTGAACACGCAAAAGAAAAAGTCTACGCTGAGTTGGGCAGCAAGCATCGCGTAAAACGTCACCACATCAAAATCACGAACGTCGAAGAAATCGCGCCCCAAGACATCGAAAACCCACTTTTGAAGAAGCTTGTCATGGGAGAAGAAGAAGTTGGCAAGCAAGAGTGAAGAAGAATTTCGCAAGTTGAACGTTGAACTGCGGCTTCTTGAGCAGACAGCCGAAGCCCTGCAGTCCAGAGCGAACATGATCAATTCAGCCCTGGCAGATCTTGCCTACGCTCAAATGACGTTGGAAGGCTTGGAGAAAGAAAACGAGAAATCGGAACTTCTTGTACCCATAGGCGGCACCTCCTATGTTAGGGCAAAACTCGATAATCCCGACAGGGTAATTGTCGGAATGGGCGCAGGAGTTTCAGTGGAAAAGACCCGACAAGAGGCAAAAGAAATTATCAAGAAACGCCAGCAAGACTTGGACAAAGCAAGGACATCTGTACAACAACAGTTTGCTCAAGTAGCAGAGAGAATCAGCCAAGACAGAGAAAGAATCGAAGCCTTAGTTGCAGCGGCAAGAGAAGGGAAAACTCAGCAAGATGTTTGAGAAGCTCAAATCCGGTTTAAAAGGACTCGTAAGCAAGGTTACAACAACCGAGTTGAAACCTGAAAACGTACGCCCAATTCTTTCTGATTTCAAGTTAAACCTTGTCGAAAATGACGTGGCCTTTCCGGTGGCCGAAAAAATCTGCGCTGAAATGGAACAACGGCTGGACAGAGTTCAAGTCAAACGACTTGAAGATCGCACCAAAATCGTGGAAAAGAACCTGCGAGAAGTTCTTCTAGAAATCATGCAAACCAACAACAAGATAAACTTACTGAAAGCCATAGAAGAAAAGCGCAGAAAAGCAGAACCATACGTTATCGTCTTCGTTGGAATAAACGGGACAGGAAAAACCACGACAATCGCGAAAATATGCCACTTCCTGAACAGGAATGGGTATTCAGCCGTAATAGCATGTAGTGACACTTACCGTGCAGGCGCCATTGAGCAAATGGCAGAACACGCAAAACGACTCGGTATCAAAATGGTGAAACATGAATACGGTGCCGATCCAGCAGCTGTAGCCTATGACACAATTAGCCACGCAAAAGCCCATGGAATCAATGTTGTCATGGTCGACACGGCTGGCAGGATGCAGACAAACCAAAACTTGATGAATGAACTTTCAAAAATCAAGCGAATCGTGAAACCAGACCTCACGTTACTAACACTCGACTCATTAATTGGAAACGACGCAGTAATGCAGGCAGAGGAATTCCACAAAGCCGTCGGAATAGACGCAACAGTACTTACTAAAGTCGACGCAGACGTAAAAGGAGGCTCAGCCCTCAGCGTCACCTACGTCACTAAGAAACCAATTTTGTTCATCGGAACAGGACAAACATACGACGATCTAGAAGAATTTAAGCCCGAAAAGTTTGTCGAAATGATTCTCAAATAGTGGAATAACAGAATAATGCACTGGCATGCAACTAACATTATTCTAGAAGTTTCAAAAGTATCGCCTTCGCAGAATACAATCGGTTTTCGCTCTGTTCGTATATAACTGATCTAGGATCTAGGATAGCGTCGCCTGTTATCTCGTACCCTCTATGGATAGGCATGTCATGCATTATACACGCACTACTATTCTTCAAAAGTTCCTCGTTGATTTGGTACGGCATCATTTGTTTGAGGCGTTTCTCTTTTTCCGCGGCGAATTTGGGGTCGGTGAAGAATTCCATGTCAACCCAAGTATCGGTATAGACGAAATCGGCTTCCTCAACAGCGTGCTTGACATCAAGGGTTGTCTCCCATAGTCCGGTTCTCTTTGCAGCTTTGAGAAGTTCCTCATCTCTTGAAGACTCATTGAAAATAGGAGTCACTGTGGTTATCTTGACGCCGGTTTTTGTGCATCCTTCAATGAGCGAGTTGCAGACGTTGTTGTGAATGCCAATGTAGACCAGTTTGGACCCCTTAAGCCGACCGCTCCGTTCCTTAATCGTTATCAAGTCGGCTATTGCCTGGCTGGGATGATACTTATCATCACACCCATTAATCACCGGAACGCGAGAAGCTCCCGCCATGGTTTGCAGGTCCGCGTTCTTCAGCAGTCTCGCCATGATACAGTCAACATTCCTCGACAGATATTGAGTTTCATCGCCTAGATCAGCTAGAGCGAAGTTCGTCGTTCTCCAATCGATGAACAGAGCATGACCACCAAGTTGAGTCATGGCAACCTCGAACGAAACCCTAGTTCTGGTTGAAGTCTTCTGAAAAACCAAAGCGCATGACTTGCCTTCCAACGCTTTGTGTAACTTTGTAGGATTATGTTTGATCTCGATGCCTTCATCAATCATTTCAGTGAGTTGCCGCCCACTCAACTCTTTGAAGCTAAGGAGATGCATGTAACAGGACACCAAGCCTTCAACAATCTGCACTAATTATAAGCTTTATGGAAACCTTTTTTCCATAGCATCACATCTTCAATTGGAAGCACAATAACATGATCCTCATAGTTGCCTCAAACAAGGACACAGGCAGTCTCAACATAAAGAAACAGATTCTGAGCAACTACCAATTCAGTGAAAAACCAGAAACGTTCGAATCAAATCCGATCCATGAGATCAGAATTTCTGATAAGTTGGTCCGACTCGTAACTTTGAACGATGAAAGCGTTTACGCACAAGACCTTCCGAATTATTTCATGGATCTGGAACTCGTAATTTTCATCTCTAGGCATAGCAGCCTCAGCGGGACTCCGACCTTGTCAGTACACGCGCCAGGCAACCTTGGGGAGGCAGAACTTGGCGGACTTCCAAGAAAAGTCTCTGTTTCGCCTGCCAACGCAATGAGAGAAGCACTGCTTACTATGATGAGAGGCAAAGAACAGAGGAAACTTGAATACGAAGTCTGTTACGAGGGCACCCATCACGGACCGTCATTAGATGTTCCCACAATGTTTGCCGAACTCGGGAGTCGACCTCAACAGTGGAACGACGTAGAAGCTGCCTGGATTGTGGCAAACTCGACAATGAATGCAATCATGCGATTCGGCGATCACAAGACCCGAGTTGCATTGGGAATAGGTGGACCTCACTACAATCCAAAGTTCACCCGAATGGCAATGGAGGAGGGATTCGCCTTTGGACACATTATTCCGAAATATGCAATTGCGAAGATCAACTCAGCCATCCTCAGACAATGTATCGAGAGGACGATGGAAAAAGTAGAGATGATAATCCTTGATTGGAAAGGAATAAAGGGAGAGGACAAAGAAGCACTTGTCGATCTTCTCGAAGATGTGCATACTCCATTCGAAAAAGTCTAGAACAGATACTTCTTGGAACGTTAACTTAACGCGGGGAAAAGTTAATAGAAACGCTTGCCTTATCTTCCAAAGCCTACAGTAACGTTTATATTAATTTGGAATGCTGAGAATGCGATAATCATGGGCTTAAGAGATTTCCTAACTCAATGCGCAAGAACGCTGAAATTGGCTGTCAAACCAGGGAGAAGCGAGCTTTGGCTATCGATAAAGATTTGCCTCTTGGGAATAGGGGCAGTAGGGCTTATCGGTTTTGTCATCAAACTGCTCTCTTCCGTGATTCAGCCCGGAACCTCCGCAACCTAGAAGGAATGCATCCGATGGAAAAACCTGATGCATCCACAGCCAAGATCTTTGCTGTCAAAACAACAACCGGCCAAGAAAGAAACGTTGCGAAACTTGTTGCTGCCAAGATCGAAATGAACAAAATACCAATAAGAGCAGTTCTTGCACCCGAAACGCTAAGGGGATATGTTTTCATAGAAGCCGAAGGTCCGCACCTCGTGGAAGAAGCAATAGCAGGAATAAAACATGTACGCTCAAGGATTCCTGGAATAGTGAGTTTCGCCGAAATCGAGCGGTACATAGTAAAAAAGCCGATCATTGAAGAACTACATGAAAGCGACATAGTGGAAGTGACAGGCGGACCCTTCAAAGGAATGCGAGCAAAAATAACAAGAATAGACAAGACAAAGGCAGAAGTAACTCTAGAGCTGCTGGAAGCAACTTTCACGTTACCAATAACGGTTAACTCAGAATACGTTAAGCTTGTGGAGAGAGCAAAGATCGAAACCAGTGGTGAAGCATGAGATGACCGACAAGAAAGTGGTAGAACTTCTAGTGAGCGGTGGACAGGCGAATGCTGGTCCTCCATTAGGTCCAGCTCTTGGACCTCTCGGTGTCAACGTGATGGCTATTGTGAATAGGATCAACGAATTAACTAAGGACTACTCGGGAATGAAAGTTCCAGTCAAAGTCATCGTTGACCCTGATACAAAGCAGTTTGAGGTGACTGTTGGAACACCCACAGCATCCGCGCTGATCGTTAGCGAACTAAAGATAGAGAAAGGTTCGGGAACGCCAAGCACGCAGAAAGTCGGAAACCTTACCATAGAGCAAGTTATTCGTATAGCCAAAATGAAACGAGCGGAGCTGCTAGCGAAGACTTTGAAAGGAGCCACTAAGGAAGTTCTTGGTGTATGTGTCAGCATGGGGGTCACTGCTGAGGGAAAAGACCCGCGTGAAGTTCAGCGAGAAATTGACAATGGTAAGTATGACGCAATGTTAAGCAACAGTCATTGACAAGAGAATATTTTTATAACCGCACCCCATTCCCTCAATGGCACGAGGACTATAAATTGCCCTTAGACCAGAAGACAATCCTTGCTGCAGTGAAAGAAGCAAAGGAAAAGTCTCAAAAAAGGAAATTCAATCAGTCGATAGAACTCATTCTGAAACTGCAGGACATTGACATGAAAGCGCCGGAAAGCAAAATCCAAGAAGTCGTGGAACTTCCATATGGACTGGAAAAACAAAATAGAATATGCGTAATCGCCTCAGGCGAACTTGCGATGAAAGCCAGAAAAGCCAACGCCGACCATGTTATCGAAAGAGCCGACCTTGAATCAATAGCGGGCAAGAAACAGGAAATGCGCAAAATCGCCAACGAATATGACTTCTTCATAGCAGAAGCCCCATTGATGCCTCTCGTAGGCAAAACATTGGGCTCAGTTCTCGGGCCGAGAGGAAAGATGCCCATACCGGTGCCACCGTCTGCCGACATCGCGGGACTGATGACTAAACATCGCAAGACGATCGTTGTGAGATTGCGCAACCAACCAATGTTACAGAATCGAGTTGGAATGGAAAACATGAAGGACGAAGAGATCACGGAAAACGTGCAGGCAGTTCTAAGGGTTTTAGAGGGAAAACTCAAGAAAGGAACAAAGAACATCAAGTCTTTGTTTATCAAGACCGCCATGGGTGCACCCGTGAAGATTAAACCTTAAGGAAAAGAGGAAAAGCCATGCCGTCAGAGCAAGTTTTGCAGCAAAAAGTCAAAAAAGTCGAAGAGATATCCGATCTTCTTAAAGGTTACAGGATAATTGGCATCGCCAGCCTACAGAAAGTCAGAGCCGCCCAACTGCAAGAATTCAAGAAAAACTTGGCAGACAAAGTCTTCATGAGAGTGTTGAAGAACACGCTGATGAAGCTTGCTATTGAGAATTGCGGAGAGAGAGCAGACCTGAAGAAACTCGAGGAATACATAACAGGATCAAATGTGTTCATGTTCACAGATTTAAACCCCTTCAGGCTCGCACTCATCCTAAAAAGAGGGAAAGTCAAAACAACTGCTAAGTCAGGCGATATAGCCGCCTTTGATGTCGTAGTCCCAGCGGGAAACACGGGACAACCTCCAGGTCCAATAATCAGCCAGTTGAATGCAGTGGGCTTGCCAACTCGAATCGAATCTGGAAGTGTCTGGATTAACAAGGACACTTTGGTTGTCAAGAAGGGCGAAGAAATCAACGAAAGACTTGCGAGTATACTTTCGAAGCTAGGAATAAAGCCTGTGGAAACAGGACTCGCGTTGACGGCTGTGTTTGACGAAGGTTTGATTATAACTCAAAAACAGCTTATGATTGATGTGGAAGGGACAAGAAAGGATTTTGCAGACGCCCATGCGGAATCATTCGGTTTATCATTAAGCATCGGCTATCCGACAGAGGAAAACATAGCGGCGCTTCTTCAAATCGCCAACAAAGAGGCGTATGCATTGTCCATGGGTGCTGCAATACCTACCAGAGAAACAATAGAGGATCTGATAAGAAAGGCACATGTCGAAATGCTAGGTTTAAGTAGCAGAGTTCCCACGTTAGAGGGAAAAGCGACGACTGAAAAAAGTTAAAATAGCCGATATGCGAGGTGAAAGGTATGGAATACATTTACGCTGCAATGCTTCTCCACAAAGCCGGAAAAGAGATCAACGAGACAAACCTAACGCAAGTCTTAACGGCAGCAGGCATAAACGCTGATGCAGTCCGCGTTAAAGCACTAATAGCATCACTCGCTGAAGTCAAGATTGACGAGGCAATAAAATCGGCTCCAACTATGATGGCAGCTCCAGCCGCCGCAGCACCTGCAGCCGCACCAACAACAGAGGCAAAGCCAAAGGAAGACGAAAAGAAGAAGAAAGAAGACGAGAAACAGAAAGAAGAAGCAGCGCTCGAAGGGCTAGGCGCGTTATTCGGCTAACTTTCCAAATTCTTTCTTATTTTCGGGAATTTCAATACGACATTCAGAAATCTAAGTGGGCGATGGTGAAACTGTTTCGTGAACAGGTGCCTTCTTCGATGACAATTCTTTGAAGATCACCAAAGGCGCCCATCCACAAATTATCATCAAAGTTCCTGGGAACGGTCTCTGCAGGTAATTCAGCAGCAACACCACGAAGATGAAGAAAGACAGAGTCATTGCCACAGCAGCTGCAATGGCGAACCGTCTCCCATATTTCTTGGAAGTCTGTATCCCGAGTAATCCTGCGAAAAAGAAATCACCTAGTCCTAGGCGCATCATCAACATGCCCTTCTCAGTGAATTCCAATGGGATTATTGGAATTGAGACCATAACAGGCAAATTAAGACCGCTCGTAACGTTAGCTGCTTCGATCATCGTTCCGGTCACCAAGACCAGAACAATGTCCATAAATGTTATCAGAACACCGAATATTGCGGTCGCTTTCCAAGTAAACAATCCTACCAAGTAAAGCGTGATCAGAACGGCGAAAACGAGCCCATAGATGTTGGACAGATAGAAAATCCATGCTGGTGTATCCCTAGCAAAAACATAAAGCAAAATGAATATCACCGGAGGCAGGACTCCCACGTACCAACGATTTTTTGAGAAGAGGTAACCAAAAGTGAAGAGAAGGATACTATACGCAAAGAGAAACATCACCATCAAAACCAAGGTGATCTGGCGAACAAAGACTATGAGAAATATCATAACAGACATGAAACCTACGAGCAAGGCAGCATCCCAAACCCCAATCTGCCTTTCCTGCATGGTACCCTTCAATTTGCCTTCAGTTTTCTGGTTGAGGTACAATGAGACCAAGGTAATCGCGAAAAGCGTTAGAGGCATGGCTACGTCGAAATCCATGCAGCCAACATTAGAAAGACAGACATTTATCCCTTTATCTCATATTCTTCGATTTTCTTTGTAACCCAGAAACAGTAACGTCTTCCTAGTACTTGGTTGCTAAGGCAGCATTCAATACGGCCAGAGAAGAAAACAAGGCCTCCTCAGTTCTTACGGTTTCAGTTCCCTGGAACGGCATTGTATTGACGACGAAGTCAACAAGATCAGACAAGGAAAGACCTTCACGCGCAACGATTTCCTTCAACCCTGCAGTCGGGGCACCAAAAGCTACTAGAGTATTATTAGCATGTTTCCATCTTTTAGCTATTTCATCGGATATTTCGTGAAACGGAACACCGTACTTCGAGGTGCCAATCGTTAGTCCAAAATCATCATCTTTCAACATTTTCCCGAATGAACGTTTCTCCAGAGTGACCTTGTACCCCCAATACGCGGACACGTCGTCACGATTTGCCGGCTCAGCCTCTAGACGCTCTCGAAGGTTCACTATTTTCACAGTAACACGCTTATGAACGGACAATTGTGCCTTTCTTACCAGCGCGGGTTTTTCCACGCCTATATCGATCAAGGCACCCTCCTTTGTTGTGGACAGTACTACTCCTTCTCTGTATTCGCCGATTTTCAGATCTTTGCTGCTACGAGGCAAAGGATGATGGGGGGTGCGCAATGGGGGAAGGATTCCGGCGTATTGTAGTTGAGGTTCGAGTTTGAATAGTCTTTTTCGAAGGTATTGTGGGGTTTCAATGTAAGCAAGCAATTTACCGATCAGGTTCATTTCATCTGACTGTTTTTCATGAGGACTGTTCGGGTAGACAATGATTTCAGAGACTCTGAAGATGGCTGCAGCGCGTCCAATTAAACCAATCTTTGATGTTTTTTCACGCAGGTGCGGAGTATCAGAGACAACTGATGCAGGGATTGCTATCGACAGTTTTTTCATGTTTAACCCGGCTCTTCCATGTGCACTGGATGATGTTATTGAACATTCGGCTTAAAAGCTGAAGGCATTATACGATATTTAGAATGTTCGAGTGCGGCGGTGAAACTGTTGGTAAAGGCAACGATTCTGGACGATTTTGATGCCGTGAAGAGAGTTGACAAGAGTAACATGCTTTCCTTTTGCGTGGATGCCGCGAAGCATTATGGAAGCGCAGCCAAGCTGACCGAAAAAATTGAGATCAGCTATTCCAAGCCGAAAACGGTCATCGTTGGCGGAATGGGGGGTTCTGCTATCGGTGGGGATCTTTTGAAGGACTGGGCTCGAAGCAGGGTGACGGTTTCAATTGAGGTGTGCAGGGACTACAGTCTCCCAGCATACGCAGATCGAGAGACACTTGTGGTTGTGACAAGCTATTCCGGGGAAACTGAAGAAGCGTTAAACGTCTTTTTAGATGCTGTTAAGAGAAGATGCATGATTTTCTGTATAAGTTCGGGCGGGGTCTTGCAGGAATTCGCTCATAAACTAAGCATTCCTCATTTGCTTGTTCCAGGCGGAATGGCCCCTCGAGCAACATTGCCGTATTTGTTTATGCCTTTACCGGCAATTCTGGAAAAGGTCGGACTTGTTTCAGGGCTCAAAGAGGAGTATTTAGAAACGGTCAGAATTTTGAAGCAGGTCAGCACGGAGAATTCTCCTAACAGACCATTAAGTGATAATTTTTCTAAGAAGTTGGCATCAGAGATCAAAGGAACGATTCCGTCAATCTATGGTTTCGGGATCTACAAGTCTGTTGCTCAACGTTTTAAGACGCAGATCAATGAAAACAGCAAGAACCCGGCGAAGTGGGAATTCTTTCCGGAACTTAATCATAATGAAATCGTAGGCTGGGAAGGGGTACGGGAATTTGCAGAGGTGCTCTCCGTAATCTTCATTCGCGATCAGCTTGAACCTGAGGAAATAAGACAGAGAATTGAAGTAACCAAAGACATAGTCAGCCACAAAACGCGAAGACTATCCGAGGTTTGGAGCAGAGGAGAGAGTGATATGGCGAAGATGTCATCTGTCATATGTATTGGAGACTTCACCAGTGTGTATCTCGCTGCATTGCGGGGCATTGATCCGACGCCGGTGAAGACGATAGATGTATTAAAAGAGAGACTCACAGAAACTGGAGTTAAGCAAAGAACCATTAATGAACTGAAGCGGCTTGCAAAGAATTGATGTGAGGGCTAGTCTTCTCCACCGACAAAGGCTGCAAACGCCTTCTCAGGAGTCTCAAGCATCATCATTTTGGGTGGATGTTTGAAGGCGTAGGCGCAAATTGGCAGTATGGCGCCTTTGAGTTTTCTTTCTTTTGCTATCTTTGCAGCTCTTATCACATCCATCAAGACCGATCCGGCATTTGGCGCATCAAGTGTTGATAGTTTTATATCCATCTGCATGGGAGCGTTTCCATAGTATACCCCCCTTATCCAGAAGTAGCTGTCGCGCCTGTTCTGGAGAAAGTCCACATAGTCGGTGGACCCAGCAACGACCGCTGCCTCATAGGGTAATGAGGCTTCCACAGATTTGGTTTTTACAGCGCGTTTAAGGTCTTTTGTACGTTCCAATGTGTCCAGAGACTCTGTTCCCCCGCCAACGTCCAGTTGATATGTTTCAGTCACGCGTACACCGTTTATTGTGAGAAGATTGAGCAGGGTCTTGTGCAAAGTAGTTGCACCCACTTGATCAATTAGATCATCGCCCACGAGTGGTGCATCGGCGGCCTCAAACTTCCTGGCCCATGTCGTTTCGCTGGCCAAGAAATTAGGAGTGGCGTTGACGAAGGCGCATCCTGATTTCAGCGACTGATCAGCATACCATTGAGACGCTTTGACAGCGCCGCCCGGAAGTAGGTTTAGGACTATTTCTGTGTTAGTTTCCTTCAGGATCACTGCAACGTTTGTGTCATCGTGATTGCTTATATGGATGACGTTTCGGGTGTATTCTCCGACGCCGTCTAAGACGGGGCCTTTGTTGACTACAACGTTGGATGAAGGAATGTCGATCATTTTAGGAGCGTTGTTTGGTTGTGCATGTATGGCATCTGAAAGGTCTTTGCCGACTTTTCGATCATCTATGTCGAAAGCTGTTACGATTTCAATGTCTTTTGGACGGTAGTTTCCCAAGATAGGGTTTCGCAGGCCGATGCAGTCTTTCTCAATAGCAGAGTTGCCGTAGTAGCGTATTCCCTGGACTAAAGCTGATGCGCAGTTGCCTATTCCGAGCAAGGCAACTCTTATCTTCGTCATGCCAAGACACCGTGTTGAAAGGCTTTTACCAGTGCTGCTTTAAAAAAGGCTTCGCTATGTGTTAGGCTTGTTGTGGATGTGAATGGAACGAGTTGGTCATTTGGTGGAAAACGTATTGACAAATTCGATTACAAGTTTTGTTGTATTCTTGAGGTCTTCGATATGGATGATTGAGGCTGGACCGTGTATGTATCTGCATGGAACGGCCACAGTCCCGCTGGGAACTCCTGCCCTTGTGAGGTGTATTGCGCCTGCGTCTGTTCCCCCAACGGGTACCTTTTTGAACTGAAAGGGTATCGACTTTTTCTTTGCGGTATTGATGAGTGTCTTCAGGATGTGTGGGTGAGTGAAAACTGTTCTGTCCATTATTGTCAGCACGGGGCCGCTTTTGATCTTTGATGATACTCTGTCTGGTCTGGTTCCTGGGACGTCAGCGACGAATGTTCCTTCAATTGCCAGCCCATAGTCGGGGTCTGCCTGCCATGCTGCGGTTCTTGCTCCTCTTATTCCGAGTTCTTCTTGGATGGAGCCGACTGCGACGATATTGCATGGGGATTTGTTCAACGCTTTGAATGCTTCAACGAGGACGGTGCATCCTGCTCTGTCATCAAGGGCTTTGCCTCTGAAGTATCCGTCGTGTAAGTCTTCGAAGTTGACGTCGAAGACGCCGAGCATTCCGATATCGGCGCCTTTCTTGTTGGCTTGACTTAGACTTTCTGCTCCGATGTCGATGAACAGGTCTTCTTTGGGTATGACTTTGTTTTGCTCCTCGGGGGGCATGATGTGTGGGGGTTTGGTTCCAATGATGCCTTTGAGGTAGCCGTTGTTTCCTTTGAAGAGGACTCTTTGTCCTGGCATTACGTTGTTGGCTATTCCTCCGAGTATGTCGAAGCGGAGGAAACCGCTTTCTTCAATGAAGGTGGTTATGAAGCCAACTTCGTCCATGTGGGCTGAAAGCATGATTTTGGGGTATTCTTTTTTTCCTTCGTGGTAGAAGAGTATGTTCCCAAGTTTGTCTATGCGTGTTTCGTCGGCATATGGAGTGAGGTGTTTTTTCAGTATTTCTGCCACGGCTTCTTCGTTTCCTGAGGGGCCGAAGGCGTTTGACAGTTCTTTGAGGAGTTGAATATCTTTGGGCAAGGTTGGCCACTGGTTGTATTTTCAGATTGTTATGCAAGTTAAGTTTTGTCCCCTAACTTTCTGTTTTGATTTGCACAGCTTAGTAAGATTAAAGTCTTTGAGGCGTTTACTTTAAGAGAAGGTTGGTTGGATGACGGTGGAAGCTGGGAGTTCAGACAGGTTCACTGCTGTCAATGAGTTGGCGCGTCGCCGTGGGTTTTTCTGGCAGTCTTATGAGATCTATGGCGGCGTGAGTGGCTTCGTGACTTATGGAGCATTGGGTGCGAGGTTGAAGCAGAATATTGAGAGGAAACTTCGGAGTCTTTTTGTCAA
>CAYNQC010000016.1:16900-19534 GCA_964399235.1 uncultured Candidatus Bathyarchaeia archaeon
GAGACTTTTCTTACGATGTTCAAGACGACTATTGGGCCGTATTCGAAGGCTGTTGGGTATGGGAGACCGGAGGCTGCGCAGGGGATATTTGTTGAGTTTAATAGGCTGTTCGGGTTGGCGAGGGAGAAGCTGCCTTTCGGTGTTTTGCAGATTGGGCATGCTTTGAGGAATGAGATTTCGCCTCGGCAGGGTTTGATCAGGCTGAGGGAGTTCACAATTGCGGATTTGGAGTTTTTCTTTGACCCTGAGGAACCTGATTGTTATCTCTTGAAGGAGGTTGGAGACGAGAAGCTTCGGGTTCTCCGTGCTGAAACAAGGTCGAAAGATTCTGAAGAGATTACGGAAGTGACAGTTAAAGACGCGTTGGAGAGGGGCGTGGTCAAATTGGCGTGGCAGGCGGTTTTTATGGCGTATGCGAAGAGGCTGCTTGTTGAGTTGGGGGTTGCACCGGAGAGGCAGAGGTTCATTGAGAAGTTGCCGTGGGAGAAGGCGCATTATTCTAGTCAGACGTTTGATCAGCAGGTTTTGGTGGACCGTTGGGGTTGGGTTGAGGTTTCTGGGCATGCTGACAGGTCGGATTATGATCTTAGGTGTCACATGGAGCATAGTGGGGCGGATATGCGGGTTTTTAAGGAATATGCCGAGGCGGTTGAGACGGAGCAGATTTTGGTCAAGCCTGTTATGGGTAAGCTTGGGCCGATTTTCAAGGGAGAAGCTGGGAAGGTTGCGGAGATGCTGGGTAAGGTTGACCCTAGTGAGGTTGAGGTGGCGTTGAAGAAGAACGGTTTCTACTTGGTTGGGACGTATAAAGTTCTTCCTGAATATGTTGATGTTCAGCGGCAGAAAGTTGTGGAGCGTGGGAGGCGTTTTGTTCCTCATGTTGTGGAGCCTAGTTTTGGTTCGGACAGGCTTCTGTATGTTGCGTTTGAGGCTGCTTACCGGGTTAAGGATGATAGGGTTGTTTTGGGTTTTCCGCGGGATATTGCTCCTGTTCAGGTTGGGGTTTATCCGTTGGTGAGTAAGGATGGTTTGCCTGAGAAGGCTTTGGAGGTTTACGGGATGTTGGTTGATGAGGGTTTTTTGGTTGAGTTTGATGAGGCTGGTTCTATTGGGCGGAGGTATGCGCGGGCTGATGAGGTTGGGGTTCAGCTGGGTGTTACTGTGGATTATGATACTTTGAGTGATGGAACTGTGACTGTGCGGGATCGGGATTCTTGGAGGCAGGTGAGGACGCGGATCGTGGATCTTGCGGGTGTGTTGCATGGGTATTTTAGGGGCAGAGTTGATTTTGGGGAGTTGGGTAAGCCGGTTTAGAGTTGTTTGTTTCGCTAACTTATTTAAGAGTACGCGCTATTTTACAGTAGGAGATTTACGTCGGGTTTGTGGGCGGGAAAGAGGTTTTGGTGCTTCCGGCTGAGACTGAAGAGCGTGTGAAACGGCGGGCGTTGAGTGTCTGTCAGGATCATTTGAGGAAGGTTTTGGATGTGACTCGTAAGGTTCCTCAGATGATAGAGTTTTTTGTGAAGAATGATAAGGAGAAGGCGCGGCAGCTTTTCAGTGAGATCAGGAGCGGTGAGGATGATGTTGATAAGGCTCGGCGGCTTGTTTCTCAGGAGTTGGCTGAGATTGGGGCTATTTTGTTTAGTCGGGAGGATTTTTTGAGGTTTACGAATTTGACGGGTGAGATTGCGGATTTTTCTGAGGGTATTGCTTTTCGGCTTAATGAGATTACTATGCATGGTTGGAATGTGCCTATGGATATTAAGAGGGATTTGTTGAAGCTTTCTGAGGCTGTTTTTGAGGCGGTGATGAAGCTTCGGGAGACTGTTATGGTTCTTAATTATGGGGCGGCGAAGACTATGGAGAAAGCGCGGGATGTTGAGATTGCGGAGCGTGCGGTTGATGTGATTTATCGTGAGTTGGAGATTAAGCTTCTTTGTAGTAAGATGGATCTTGCGCCTATGGTGTTGTTGAGGGATGTGACGAAGTTGTTGGAGGATTCGGCTGATAAGGCTCAGGATGCGGCGGATGCGGTGCGGATTCTTTCTTTCATGATGTAAAAAGGGCGTTTTGGCTGATGCCTAAGAAGATAGGCGTGGAGTTGATTGAGAATTTTCTTGTAGTGTGGAATCCGGTTGAGGGTTCGCTGCTTTACAGGAAGGGTTTTTTTGGGAAGCCTTTGGGGATTGCGAAGCCGAAGGTTCCGGAGTTTGATGTTCCTTTGGTTCTTGATCTCATGGAGGGTTTGTATCTTGCGGAGGAAGGCGCCATTGCCGTTCATGAGGGTGCTGAGAAGAGGAAGGTGGGGTTGAGGAAGCTGCGCAGTGTGGCCGGGGAGTTGTATGGGGAGTTTGAGGAGAAGTATGGGGTTTATCGTGATTTGAGGGACAGCGGGTTGGTTGTGACGCCTGGGATCAAGTTTGGCTGTGATTTTGCGGTTTACAAGGAAGGCCCAGGAGTTGAGCATGCGCCGTACATGGTTTCTGTGAAGAACGCGGCTGGAGAGTTGACGGCGACGGAGATTGTTAAGGCTGGGAGGCTTGCGACTACGGTGCGGAAACGGTTCATAATAGCCGTGCCGAATGCGGCGACAAAGAAGACCAGGTATGTTATTTTCAAGTGGTTCAAAGCCTA
>CAYNQC010000017.1:0-4483 GCA_964399235.1 uncultured Candidatus Bathyarchaeia archaeon
TGGAGAGCTTCGCAAAGGATTCGGGAGAACAAGCGGAAGGCAAATTCAATGGTGAGCCAACAGGACCAGATCCTGCCACGATTACAGGAAAGCTCAGGCAAAATAGTAGGACTCATATCCGACACACATGTGCCTGTGCGGGCAAGAGAGATACCCAAAGGTGTGTTCAAAGTTTTTGAAAACGCTGATTACATCATTCACGCAGGTGACCTCGTATCGCTCTCTGTCATCGACGAACTGGAACAGCTTGCACCGGTCCTGGTTGTTTACGGAAACATGGATGGGCCCGAAATCCGGGGAAAACTGCCGAAAATGGACTCTCTGAAAATCTTCGAATGGAAAATAGGCGTCACGCATAATCCCGGGTCATTTTTTAGCGCCGCAAAGATGCGCGAAATGGCCAGGATGAACGGCTTCAACGTACTAGTCTACGGACATACGCACAATTCGAACATAAAATGGGAAGGAGACGTATTGCTCATGAACCCTGGAAGTCCAACAAACCCGGCTCCTCGGTTCCTGGCTAAGCCCTCTGTTGGTTTGCTGAGAATAAGCAAAGAGAGAATAGTGCCTGAAATAATCCAAATCTAGAAAAGCGCACGCGTGCTTTTTGAACGTCGTCTATGAAGCAACAAAACCGACGACGTGGTTACGGAGAGCGTCAACGCCAACATCATCTGCGCATATTCTGGCACGGCGCCCGTCCAATTCTGCGAACTCCATCCATGAAGGTTGCAGTGCGCCTGAACAGTGGCCAAAGGCGTATCTGAAACCGGTCCAATGTCCAGTGTCACGTTAAACGTTGAAGTGCCAGGGTCTAACGTATGAGGGCCGGTCTGCGTGAAGTTCTGGAAAAGATTAGAACCGCCTGTCAAAGTCACAGTAAGAAGGTCGACGAAATGACCGGGCACTTCGCCGCTATGATAAACGGTAACATTCAACTTCGTGGTTACTCCGTCGTCCCAGACGATTACGTTTCGAACTTGGGCGGTGTCGGCAGACACGCGTCCTGCGGAACTCAGGCAAACCAGCGTTAAGATAGCCACTAATGCGATGATTGCTCCTCTGCTCAAATTTTCACCCGCCTATTGCTTGACCTTAACTAAATATATGTCTTCTATTTCTCGGTCTCACAAACCGTACAACACTGTGTAAAGCAATATTCCGAGAACCAACGCAATCGTCCACAGTGCAATCGTCGGCTTCATCAATCTTTTCGTTTTCATGCAGTTTTTCGTCGACGACTGCAAGTGCCATGACGCAACGATTATGACTCCCAGAATCAAGGCTAGGCCTCCGATGATGCCGTGTGTCAGAGTGATTAGAGATATGTCGTGTAGCGGTTGAGTTCTGATTATCTCAAAACTAAGCAGTGAAGGTCCCATCACGAGCAGAAACGAAACGACGTTGAGGATTACTCCGACTAACATCAAGGCGCCATGAATGAAATACTTGTGCCTCGTCTTGAGAACGAAGGCAATCAAGATAAGCATCAGAATTCCAATTTGAAGTCCAAGGTTTACTTGTCCTATTTGCACGTTTTTCCCCGAATGTCTTTTGTTGCTTTGAGCTTTAAGACTTTCACTTTAACCTGCCTCTCCCTCCTTCGTCAATGTTGTTTCTAAGTGAGCCTTAAAAGCGCAGAAAACGATGCATTGGATTGCCTTCAACAGAGGAGGCTCACGATTATGGAACGATGTAAGAACCCTTGGAACGGGAAATGCGAAAACAACGATATTGAACTGTACATCATTTTCAGAGGAGAAAGAAAACCAATCTGCAAGCAGTGCTGGAGCAAATTGGCAGAAAAGGATCAGGAGTGGTGACGAAATGGAAGGTTTCGGCGTAAATACCGCACGATCTTTCCTCGGAAGAAACGTAAACCTGCACTTGAAAGATGGTTCGGTAATAGTGAACGTTCGGCTCTCAGAAATTATGAAGGACGAATTGAGAAGAGAAAACATCGTAACATGCATCGCTTTCCGTAAGAGGAACACGCTGCGAGTTCCATTGAAAAGCATCGCGTGGGCAGAGTTGTTGAACCTGAACTTCATATTGACAAGCGGATAAACTGGTGACAAACGAAACACAGATTAGAAAAGCGCAGATCATTGTTGACACATGCGTTGCTCACATTGTGGAGTCTGCTGCCAAGAAACGGAAATGCTGCTTTGCGAAGATGACATAAAACGGCTGGAGAAAGCCGGATATGCCAAGGAGAAATTCGCGCGGTTTGACAAGCAAGGCTACGCAAAGCTGCGAAACACCCGCGGCCGCTGCTTTTTCTACAATGCCGAATCACATCGTTGCAACGCTTACGAGCTGAGACCTCTCGGCTGCTGCATTTACCCTGTCATCTACAGCGAAGAAGACGCAATTGTCGTAGACGATCTCTGCCCGGAGAGGCACACAGTCTCAGACAAGGAAATGGTGGAGAAGGGCAAGAAAGTCATGCGACTGTTGGCAAGGATAGACCTCGAAGCCAAAAGCCGAAGCAGCCGCCGAAATTAAGCCCATATTCCTTTTACATAAACCAAGCAAACAATCTTAAATAAACTGCAGCAGATTCTCTGAATGGTGATAAAAACTGCCTTGCACAGTCATAGCCGGCGGTTTCTGGGGAGACGAGGGCAAAGGAAAAATAATCTCCTATCTGGCTTTGCATGATAAGGCAGATTTCTGCGTGAGAACCGGTTCAGTCAACGCAGCTCACACGATCTGGTATCAAGGCAAACGTTATGCACTGCACATGGTACCCGGAGGCTTTGTCAACGAAAACTGTCGTCTACTGGTGGCGCCAGGAGCAAATGTCCACGTTGGACAGTTCCTGAAAGAAGTTGAAGAGACCAACGTCAAGACCCGTATTGGCGTAGACAATCAAGCTTCAATAATCGAAGAGAAACATGCGCTTCGAGACAAGACAAGTGCCCATCTCAAAGGCTTAGGCACAACGGGCTGGGGAGTCGGACCGGCAATCGAAGAAAGAGTGTGCAGAACCGCCAAACTCGCAAGAGACATTCCCGAGCTGAAGCCCTACTTGACTGACGTAGCCCAAGAAGTCAACGATGCGATAGACGCGGATAAACAAGTCTTGCTCGAGGGGACCCAAGGAATCTTGCTTTCCTGCTTCCATGGAACCTATCCATACGTTACAGGACGAGACACAAGCGCTTCGGCAATATGCTCAGAAGCAGGCGTCGGACCTACCAAGGTCAATGACGTGCTATTGGTTCTGAAGTCCTTCATCACACGCGTAGGCACAGGACCATTGCCCGGAGAGATAACCAAAGAAGAAGCTGTCAAACGCGGATGGTTTGAGACAGCGGCTGGAACAGGCAGAGACAGGCGTGCAGCGCCTTTCAATTTCGAACTTGCCAGAAGGTCTGCTATGATCAACGGCGCCACACAGATCGCGTTAACAAAGCTTGACGCGGTCTATCCTTCCTGCAAAGGTGCAAGAACCGAAGAAAAAATGCCGAAAGAAGCAAGACAGTTTCTAGAAGAAGTCGAAGCGGAAACAAAAACCCGCGTCACCTTAGTGGGAACAGGCCCTGACGCAATGGACCTCATTGACAGAAGAAGCCAACACTGAGGCGGACCAGAAGGAGCCCTCGCTGTTTTCTTAGATCGAGATCAAAAAAAGTTAAGAACGACTCTCAAGCATGCACTGTTACTTCAGAGGCCTGCCAATGCTGAACAGAGACTTGAAACTCATCTTCGTCTGCAACCTAGTAGGCTCTTTCGGAGATGGACTTTTCGCATATCTCCTGCCTGTCTACATGGGCAACACTCTTGGCGCAAACTCTGTTCAGATAGGCATACTGTATGCTGTTACAAGTCTGCTAGCTGCCACAACGCTTCTAGTGTCTGGAACCCTTTCCGATCGGTATGACAGGAAGAAAATAATGATCGCCGGCTGGATCGCATGGTTGCCTGCGCCGCTTATTTTTTCGTTTGCCCGAAACTGGGTTGAAATGATTCCCGGCATGATCATGTGGGGCTTCTGGCTGGGAGGTCCCTCCGGCACAGCGTATATCGTTACTGCAGCCGACAAGAACAAGTTGACGTCGACTTTCACCACGATGTCCGTAGCGTGGTCAATCGGATACATCCTTTCTCCGGCAACAGGGGGTCTCCTAGCCGGAAGCATCGGTATGAAACCGGTTTTTTACGCGTCGTTTGTCCTCTACGCTTTAGCTTGTTTCTCACTTTTCTTCATCAAGAGCCAGCGGGCAAACTGTGTTCAGGCGGAGCCGAATGCAGATTATTCATTCAAGAAGCTCGTGAGGAATCGAAAGTTGCTGAGCTATTCTCTTTTCTTTGCAATGTTGATGTTTGTGCTGATGATGTTTAGGTCCTTCATTCCTAAATTCGTCGCTGACGTGTACAAGTCCACCGATTTTCAGATAGGCTTTCTGGGATCAGTCTCTTATGCAAGCTCAGCAGTATTTGGCGTTCTTCTGGGCAGGCTTGGCGACAAGTC
>CAYNQC010000017.1:4583-19379 GCA_964399235.1 uncultured Candidatus Bathyarchaeia archaeon
CTTATGCAAGCTCAGCAGTATTTGGCGTTCTTCTGGGCAGGCTTGGCGACAAGTCAAGCAAGTCCTATCCGCTTGCTTTGACCGCTGTGTTGAACAGCCTATCGATGTTTCTTCTGGTTCTCTCAGGCAATTTCAGTGTTCTTGTAGTCTCGTTCGCGCTCATCGGCGCCTCCTATATGACGTGGTCATTGATGAACTCGATAGTTGGTCCTTTGGCGCCGGAGGCATGTAGAGCCCGTTGGGTCGCTGTGCCCCAAGTGATCAGCATGTTTGCTTCGTTTGTTGCTCCATATATCGGAGGTTTTCTCTATGCCTTTTCACCTCAATATCCATTCATGGTTGCAGTGATACTGATGCCAGTGTTGGCTGTGTTGGCTCTCAGACTCTTCAAAAAGTGACCTGCCGCGATTTTTGCACAACTCTTAAGAACCCTTTTTTTGACTCTTCTTAGCAAAGGTGAAAATTGTGAATAGAAGTCAGGAAGGTTCTTCTGCAGCAATCATAGTCTTGGTACTTGTTATCGGCCTCATAGTCGGTGGCCTTGCAGCCTCATACGCTTTCATGCGGAAGATCAACAGTCTGGAGGGTGAAATCTCTAACCTTGCAAGCCAGATCTCGCATATTTCGGGAAACCAGACCATCTACAATCAGACTATCACCATATTTCAGAACGAAACGGCATTGGCCGAAATGTACATGAAACTGAAAGGGTCCGTTGTCCTGATCCAAGGAGAAACAAGCAGCGGAACTGTTCAGGGCTCAGGCTTTGTGTACAACCTAACCGGCTCAATGGTGATCGTGACAAACAATCACGTAGTCAGTGGAACGACAAGCCTCAGCGTGACCTTCTCTAACGGCAACGGATACGCTGCGCACGTAAACGGCACAGATCCATATGCAGACTTGGCCGTAGTCTCAGTCGCTGCCGCGCCGCCTGAAGAATTCAAACCTCTGTTAATCGCGAGCTCGTCAACATTGAAGGTCGGTGACCCAGTAATGGCCATAGGAGCTCCATACGGGTTAGTTGGTTCAATGACCACCGGCGTCGTAAGTGCTCTTGGAAGAACGATCACCGAGGAGGAATATACTGGCGGTTTCACAATAGCTAACATCATACAAACAAGCGCCCCGATAAACCCTGGCAACTCTGGAGGTCCACTGCTGAATTATGAGGGCAAAGTGGTCGGAATAACCGCGGCAATAATCGAAGCCTCTCAAGGAGTCGGCTTTGCCATTCCCTCAAACACCATATTGAGAGAAATCGGCGCTCTGGCAGCGACTGGCACATATGCAGGACACAGCTACCTAGGTGTAACCGGAGTGGACATGGATTACTTCAGAGCCGTCGACATGCATACTAACGTGACCTACGGCTGGTTGATCGCGTCAACAGTGGCAGGAGGTCCAGCAGATAACGCTCACGTCCAGGCTAATGACATCCTGATTGGCATAAACGGGCAACGCATACAGGATGGAGACACAATGTCGAGTTACCTGGAAGAATGCACTGCGCCCGGAGAAACGATTACTTTGAATCTTGTCAGAAACAATCAGCCACTGGATCTGCAACTCACTCTAGGAGCTAGACCGCCGCCGCGAGCCTAGCTGAAGCACCCTTCTTTTCTAGAATCCGACTCGAACCTTCATTTCCCTGCGCGCGCCTGAGAAGACTCACCGCTTCCATCACTATTATGGCCAAGAACATGAAGGTGTAAACCAAGTGCGGGAGAACAAGCAAAACGGGCACCTCCAGCGGATAGCTCAGAAAGATCGGCAACAAAACGGTGAAGGTTGGAACAGCAAGCACAAGATTTGAACGGTGAGGTCGAAACAGAACATACAAGTCTCGGCTAACAAATAAAAGCGCAACGGACGAGACAAACAGAAGAAACTCCAATGCTACGTTTTCTAGGCTGAAGATGCTTGTCGCCGTTCCGAATTGCTGCGAGGTCACAGGCCAAAGAAGCTGTAGTCTTCCTCCCGTAAGGTAGTCGCCTATGAGCGCGTGCTGCACCAAAGCAAGAAAATATGGAAATGCCTTCTTTCGGTATACTGCGAAAAAAGGAATGAAGACAATAAAGGCTGCTACAAAAGAGTGCATTGGTCCTCTATGAGGTACGACTTGGGCAAGCCCGATGCTTTCAAGAATAATATCCATGTCTGGGATCACGGACAGAGTCACTGCAAGCGGAATGTTAAGATCTGTTTTCAGCGACCTGGCCGAGGCTTTACCAAGAATATAGCCCAATGCTATGTGCCCGACAGCGAAACGAGTCTTCTTCCTCCTTTTTGAGCCAAAAGCAACCTTTGACCTATTAAGTCTATATCCCCACGCCATTTGAAGCAATCATGCGCGCCGAAATGTCGAATCAAACACCTTCTGCACTCAAACATTGCGGCATCGTTGTCCACACTTTCTTGCCGTTGTCTTGTGTCAACTCGCCTTCTTTTCCTGATCTGCAAAGCTGGCGTTTGAAATTTCCACGTTGGCAATTCTTTTATCAAAAGTCAACAGTCTCTGTCTTCTAAGGCATAACTTATGGTGCAGCCTTAGGAGGTAACTAAATGGCAAGGAAAATCGTTAAGGTTTACCTGTCTCCTCAACAGAAGAAAGTCCTAGAGCGACTGTGCTTCAGCCTCGGCATGGCGGAAAGTGAGGCTTTGCGAACTTCTTTCATAGAATACGCGAGGAGCATCGGCATTGTGGCCGAAAGAATTCACACAGGAGTAATCAGCTAGAACAAGTGCACGCTTTGCAGGAAACGCATGCTCACCACAGACGTGCGAGAACGTCAACTTCATCGCCGTCTAAGAGGAAGCGTAGCATGAAATTGGGAAATAGGAAATACTAGCAAACACGTATGCATCCTAAAACCTCTGCAGGGGAGTCCCTTCTTCGAGGTCAAAGGGTATTCAGGATTTCTTCGACGCCTGGTTCTATCCCCTGTAAGAGCATGAAGCCTCTGGGGCCTTCTCTTTCAGTTATCTCACCAGCTATGTTTTTTTGCATGAGCGTTCTTACTTCGTCCATGTTCCGGGTGTGTCCCAGAACCCAAATGAGTTTCGTGTAAGCTGTCGAAGGGAGCATGTTGCCACCTTCTATGACACCTCTTGCCAGCATGTCTCTGCCCGTTTCATAAACTCGGAGGTGAATGTAACCGAAAAGAGGCTCAGGCACTATGACTACGGGGATTTCTTCTTCCTGGCACCGCTCCAGGGGAGGGAAAATGTCTGTTCCAACGTGGCCTAGGCCCGTACCGATAATGACGATTCCATGATAGTCCTTGTCAAGCATTGAATCGAGAATGTCAGGGTTCATTCCTGGATACGAATATAGCATGCCGACCCGTGTGTCGATTTTAGCGTCAAGGCAGAAATCTTCGGCTCGACCTCGAGGCCGAAGGTCTTTTTTGAACCACCTTACACCTGATTCGTCTATCTTGCCTAGAGGAATGTCGTCTAACGTGCGAAAAGTGTCTCTACGCGAAGAGTGCATCTTGCGGCACCGCGTGGCTCGGTGGACCAAGTTATAGCTGTCACTCGTGTTACCATGCATGCACACGACGACTTCTGCAAAGTTCTCGTAGCCCGCGAGCGTTGCGGCATACAGTATGTTACGTGGTCCGTCAGATGATGGTCTGTCCGAACTGCGTTGGCTACCGACGAGAACAACTGGAACAGGAAGGTTGCGAAGGAAGTATGAAAGCGCCGCGCCTGTTGTGCACATGGTATCTGTCCCGTGTCCAATGATGACTCCTTTCACTCCACTGTCGATTTCTTTGGCTATCGCCTCGGCGGTTTTGACCCAATATTCGGGTCTGAAGTTCTCGCTCAATATTTGATACAAAGTCTTGGGCGTCAGGTTCACTGTGGAAATCAGTTCCGGCACCGCCGAGAAAAGTTCTTCCGGCGTGAAAGCGGGCAGGACGGCGCCTGTTCTGTAGTCAAGGCGAGATGCTACAGTGCCACCTGTGCCAAGCAGGGTGACATTCGGCAGGTTCTTGTTGAATTCTGCGTCTACATGGGGAAGCTGATAATGTCCTTTCTTGTAACCAGTCTCTTTGATCGTTGTTTGATCGTCAACGAAAACACCCAGATTGTAACCTGTGTCCACTTTGAGCGTAACATAGTAATCAGATGTATGTTGGCTTCTTGGAAGCAATACGCCTTCATAAACCGCTTTGCCTTTGCTTATTCTGACCTTGCTCCAAGTGCGTACTCCTTCCCTAATCAGTCTCTCCCGAAGGCAGCCACGATAACCTTCGGGAACGTTTTCGTCAATTTGCTTATTCTCAGACATTTTGCATCATTCCTGACTTATCAGACTTCGGATTTTTTGCGCAATTGTCTTTCCTGGCACTGAACGATTGGTTGCCTTCAAGACTTCGCCGACCACTTTCGGAACGACATGATCTCTGTAAGCCTCGTCAGAACGAGCTGTTACAAGGTCGAAAACGCTTAGTTTCTGCAGGATCAGAGCGTCAAATTGTTCCTTTGTTAAATGGGAAACCTGAAGCCTGTTCAAGGCTTCATCGATTAGAATACTGGGCTCTCTGTCAAACACTTCGGTGATGGAATCTATTTGTTCCCGGATAATCAAATTGCGCGAAAGACCCTCAGCGAGCTGTTTCATTATATGTGTGTTCATTTTCAATCCTTTTCTGCGACAGCTTCGAGGAAGTTCAATCAACAAATGGTACGCAACACTACTTTCAAGCTTCAGCTTTTCAACAAACTCGTAGAACTTGTCAACCTTCTCTCCCCTAATCAACAGGTCAACTTGGCTCTGTATGAACCTATATTTGCTATGCAGTTCCTCGTAGACTTCCCATGGGCGCTTGCCCACTGCTTTCCTCGATTTTTCTACTAGTTCCTGAGAAATGACGATTGGCGGCGTGTCCGTATCCGGGTAAATTCGTTCCTTTCCATGAATTACTCTCAAAAATTCGGTGTTACCGTCTGGCAGGAGTCGGCGCGTTTCTTGCGGCACACCATCTAAGGCGATTTTTACTCTTTCAACGACTTTCTTCATTGCATGCATGGCTTTTCTTTCAGGACCGACGACCACGACGAAAGCGTCTTCGGCTCTCGCGTTGATTGTTGCACGAACTTCTTCGAATCTGTTTTCGTCAATCGGCAGCCTAGAAGGGTGTTGGGAACGTTTTCTGACGGCGACTACTTGGAATTCGTCGCTGTGAAAATGATCTTCGCGGGGGATTCCCGTTATCAGCATGCTTTTCTCAAAGACATCTTCGCCGAAATCCTTGTTCGGCTGAACTTCAACACCGAAGAGACCGTTCATCTTGGGGAAAACGGCTACAAAAGCCCTCATATCGCCCTCAAGTGAAAAGAGGTGAGATATGTCAATGTACGTGTGTTTGAAGTCGTCTTTCTTTACACCGCGTTTCTTCATTTTTTTCATTATGTCGATGAGTGCAAGTTGCCTTATGGCTTCGTGACAGCAAAGAGCATCGAACGTACGAAGATCTTGAACTCCTTTGATTTCAACTCGGTCTCCGCCTTCAATCGAAACGTTGACATCTTGGCGCGCCGTGCCCAGTCCTCTTTTTCCGATGCGGCTTAGTCTTAGGACTCGGCCAATTTGCTTCGCGAGTTCAACTAGGTCCTCTGGCGTGTCGACGTCGCGGTGGTCCGTAATGATCTCCGTCAGAGGAACGCCTAATCTGTCCAAATTGAAGTATACAGTTCGGTTCGACGTATCCGTCCAATCTACTCTTCGGGCAGCGTCTTCTTCGATGTAGAGGTTGGTGATCCTGACTTTTCTGCCGTTGACTGGAACCCAGCCATCCCGACCGATGATGAAGGTTCGTTGGAAACCCGTCGTTATTGATCCGTCGAGGTATTGTTTCCGGTTGACAACGATTTCCTCCGCTAGGGCTGTACAGTTGAAGTATAGCGCTAGCGTGAATCCCTTTTTGACAGCGTCAATGTCTGGATAGAATGGTGGCGTCTCGTCCATCTCGTACGTGCACGTGTTTCTTTCGCAAGCATAGTAAATCACTTTGTAGCCCTTTTCAAATTCGACGAGCATGCCGGGGTCGAAGTCACCCATTTCCCCGAGAACCGGGCGAAAATACCTGTAGAAAGTGTAATCCTTTTTTCTAGGGTCTTTCTCCAGCACCGCGGGGCATCTGCAAAAAAGCTTTCTTTCAGACCGGAGTTGATGGTGAACCTCAATTCCAGCGCGGAATCCAAGCTTCTTGAAGTCGACGTTTCTAGGGTTTAGCATCAAACGTATTGAGTATTTTGTGCGTTTTAAAAAGCTTGAGTCTGTTTTAGCACGCGCGCTGCTGTGACGACACCGTCGACATTTAAGACGCGCTCATTCTCGCCAGAAATTTCGGCAGGACAATCTAACAGTTGCTGTTTCGAAAGCGGGTTTCTCCGCATAAAGCTGATTAAGACGCTTGACCAGTTTGGTGAATATGCAACTCGTGGATCTGTCGAAGGGAGACCTCGAACTGGTCGAGAAAGCTAAGGAATTGATTCGGAAGCGAAAGTCGAGAAGATCATCAGTTGCCTCAGTGTTACGAACGAAGAATGGTAGAGTCTTTCAGGGTGTCAACATTGAAATCGAGTGTTCTGCTCCGTGCTCTATCTGTGCCGAGTATGCTGCAATTGGAACAATGGTTTCTGAAGGCGAAGAGGAAATTGACACCATAGTCGCTTTTGCCTACAAACAAGGAGGCCATGTTCTACCACCATGTGGAAAGTGCAGGCAGTTCATTAGCGGGTTTGGAAACCCCTATGTGATTGTTCAAGTCGATCGCGAACTCAAGAAAGCCAAGTTAAGCGAACTGTACCCTCTTCCAGTAGTTTCTGGGTGAGCGCAAACATCAAAACGATCGCGGACCGCTAGCAGAATTCGTTCTTAAACAATCACAGATGTCACACCTGTGTTTACATTTCATTATGTCAGATCATTCGTGCCTTTGCGAACCTTCTCTACAATGTAAACCTGAAATCAAGAGTCTACATTCACACACGTTAAATGTCATGATGAAAACTACTTTTCTTGTTCTGGTTGAAACAGGTGTCACTTTGATGGTGTCTCCAGACCTAGCCGACGCGATTCAAGCATTACATGACAGCGAGGAGTGTATGCGCTCAGTTGCGGACTCCGCTGCTGACGCAGTGATCTCAATTGATGCGAAAGGCAAAATCACTTCTGCAAACAAGTCGGTCAAAAGAATATTCGGTCATTCTTCCGATGAACTACTGGGGAAACCTATAACCATTCTGATACCGGGGAAGTTCTTGAAAAGTCACCTAGCGGGCATGCAAAAATGGTGTCGTTCTTCTGATTCGCACATGAACGAAACAAGAGAGTTCACAGGGCTGAAGAAGGATGGTCACGAATTTCCTGTTGAACTGTCGTTCTCGGCGTGGAAAATGAAAAATACCGCCTATTTCACCGTCATCGTCCGTGACATCAGTGAACGAAGGAACACGCAGCAACGCTTGGAAAAGCTGAACAACTGCTTTTTGAAATTCAAGACTGATCCAAACGAGAATGTTAATTCTATAGTTGCCCTTTGCGGCGACTTGCTCGGTGCGACGTGCGCTCTTTACAATCGTTTGGACGAAGGAATGCTGTGTTCTATTGGGCAATGGAACACTCCATCCGATTACAAGTCCTTAGACAAACCAGAAGGGCACATCTGTTACGACGTGATAAAGCAGAACACAGACAATGCCTTAATCATTAGGAACCTAGACCAGACTCATTACGCACGATCAGATCCTAATGTCGAACGCTACAAACTTCGAACATACATCGGCGTGCCTGTCAAGTTCGGAGACAGACATGTGGGCTCTCTTTGCGTGGTCTACCAGACAGACTTTGATGCCTCGAAAGAGGATCTTAAGCTTCTGGCATTGCTTGCGTCGGCGATCGGAACAGAAGAGGCCCGCCGAAGGTCGGAGCTTAGGCTTCAAGACAGTGAAGAAATGTTTCGTGCAATCAGTGTTTCAACTGTAGATGCCATAGTCTTAATGGATGAAAAAGGCAGAATATCATATTGGAATCGCGCAGCTGAAAAAATGTTTGGCTACAGCATGGAAGAAGTGATGGGCGAAGTGACGTTCAAGCTTCTTGCCGCAGGGCGTTTCAACTTCAATTATTCTCAATTCTACGAATTCATAGAGAAAGGACGTGGCTCACTGACAGGAAAAGTCCTGGAATATGTTGCAGTCAAGAAGGATGGAACAGAGTTTCCTGTAGAGCTTTCCATTTCGTCATTGCAGATTCGAGGAAAATGGCACGCGGCAGCCATTGTCAGAGACACCAGCGACCGAAAAAAACTGGAAGAGGTACTTCGCCAAGAAGAGGCAAGATATCGTGAAATCTCCAAGAAATTGGAGAGCCTCATGCGAAGCTCAGCAGTTATGCTGACCACCACGGATCTGCGCGAACGTTTGAAAACTGTCGCCGAAGCAGTTCATGAGCAAGGGTGGGGCAGAGTCGTCATTTCCCTGAGAGATGAAAATCTCAACACTGTAGACCTTGTTTCTGCAGGGCTCACTGCTGAAGAGGAAACATATCTGAAAGCGCATCAATCGCCCGGCCATGTTTGGCAGAAACGTCTGAGTGTCATGTTTGAAAGCTATAGGCTAGGCGAGTTCTACTATCTGCCTTGGAGCGATCCTCTGGTTCAGGACCAATTCAAGTATGCCCTTTCCAGCAGGGTCAAAAAACATGAGACAGTGGACTGGGATCCAGATGATCTGCTGTATGTTCCATTGAAACTTCCCGACGGACAAATAGTGGGCATGATGAGCATGGATGACCCCAAAGACGGCAGAAGACCCACGAAAGAATCTCTGGCACCTCTCGAGCTCTTCGCCCATCAAGCTGCCGTGTCCATTGAAAATGCAAAACTGATACAGCAGGTTAAAGAGTACGCGCAAAACTTGGAAAAAATGGTTGAAGAACGGACTTCAGATCTTAGGAGAAGCCAAGAAAAACTGAAAAGCATATTCGCTGCCTCCCCAGACGCCATAACCGCCACTGACCTAAATGGTAACATCGTCGAATGTAACGAACAGACTCTCAAAATACATGAATACTCTTCTAAGGAGGAATTGATCGGGAAGAGCGCTTTTGAATTAATTGCCAAGAAAGATCAGCCAAAAGTGATGGAGAACCTGAAAGAGGCTTTTGAAAAAGGACGCGTCAAAACAGTAGAATACACGTTTACAACCAAGACTGGTCGCGAGTTTCCAGCAGAGCTGTCTGCAAGCGTTGTGCGGGACGCCTCTGGGAACCCGATGGGTTTTGTTGCGATCACCAAAGACATCACCGAACGTAAACGCATGGAGGAACAGATATTCAAGTCTGAAAGACTGGCAGCAATAGGACAGTTAGCAGCCATGATTGGGCATGATTTGCGCAATCCGCTGACTGGTATAACGGGCGCCGCATATTACTTGAAAACTCATCTTGTTCTGAAGTCGAATGAAAAAGCAAAAGAAATGCTCAGCATCATCGAGAAAGATATCGCGTATTCTAACAAAATCATCAGCGATCTTCTGGAGTACTCAAGAGAGATCCAACTGGAGTTGACACATGTGACACCGAAATATCTGGTAACTGACGCTCTTTCCCACGTGAAGTTCCCTAGGAAAGTCCATGTGACTGATCGCTCGAGAAACACTCCTCGCGTGTGGGTTGATCCTGAGAAGATCAAGAGAGCATTCATCAATATACTCAGAAACGCCATCGACGCAATGCCGAAGGGCGGAAACCTAACCATAACAAGCAGACAATCCAGAAAAAATCTGGAGATTTCGTTCACTGACACAGGTGTGGGCATGCCCAAGGAAACAATGCAGCAGATTTTCACTCCGTTGTTCACTTCAAAGGCAAAAGGTATGGGTTTCGGCTTAGCCATCTCCAAAAGAATAGTTGAAGCTCACGGCGGAAAGATAACCGTAGACAGCAAGGTAGGCGCAGGATCCACGTTCACACTAACTGTGCCCATCGAATATAGGAAAACAGGAGGTGAAAAGATTTGGATAAACGTGCCAGAATCATCGTTGTCGATGACGATGAAAGCATAAGAAAAACGCTTGCGGCAATACTTGAAGAGGAAGGCTATTTCGTCGATACAGCGGAAAGCGGAAAAGAAGCAATGTTGAAGACCAATTCAAATTTCTATAATCTTGCTTTGATAGATGTTCGACTGCTGGACATGGAAGGGACGACACTTCTAACAAGAATCAAAGAGACTGTTCCAAGGATGCGCAAAATAATCATAACCGGATACCCCACAGTTCACAATGCGATGGAGGCAGTGAACCGAAACGCGGACGCATATCTCGTGAAGCCTTTTGACGTGGGTAAAGTCCTCTTCGTAATTAGAGAACAGCTGAAAAAGCAAGAGGAGGAAAGACGGTTCAGCCAGCAGAAAGTAACGGAGTTCATTGAGACTCGAGTGCGAGAACTCAACTTGGAAACGGCAGATTGCGATTCTAAGTAGAAACTCGCCATTTCTCTCTTGTCCTTCTGGGGTTGCTTGCCTTTTTCCGTTCATCGTCCTTTTGATGTGCTTCTTTATCCGGGCTTTTGCGAAGTCATCCGCGCTTCGATGAACGTGTTTATCTCCTTTTGAGGTCATCTTCGAGAATGTCAAATTGTTCCTTAGGCATTTCTACGCACTCGGTTTCTCTGCTTACCTAAAAACGAAAATTTCTTTTCGTTCACTTGTTTTCTTTGACCATTTTTGCCAGGCGCTTGATTCCTTCATCTATGCGTTCATCTGTTGAATAGGAAAAGTTGAGTCTCATCGTGTTCTGTCCTTTGCCGTTGCAGTGAAACGCTGAGCCTGCGACATACGCAACTTTGTTTTCAATTGCCTTTGGCAGAAGGACGGTTGCGCTCATCTTCTTCGGCAGCTTGACCCAAAGAAACAGTCCTCCTTCGGGTTTGGTCCATGAAACTCCCTTTGGCATGTACTTCTCTAGGGCATCCAGCATCACTCTGCGCTTCTGCGCGTAGAGCTTGCGTATCTTCTCAATTTGGGCCGGAAGTAGTCCGCGCTTCAGGAATTCGGCAATAATGAGTTGAGTGTATGATGGTGAGCTCAGATCCATGGCTTGTTTTGCAACGATCATTCTTTCCGTCCATTCTGTCGGCGCCATTATCCATGCCAAACGCAGACCTGGACACAACAGTTTAGAAAATGTTCCCAGCACGATGACTTGATTTTCCTTGTCCAAACCATATATGGCTGGAACGCTTTCACCTGTGAATCTCAGGTCACGGTAAGGGCTGTCTTCAACTATGGGGATCTCGTACTCGTACGCCAGTTGCAAAAGGTGCCGGCGTCTTTCAAGTGTCATTGTGACTCCAGAAGGATTTTGGAAGTCAGGGACGACATAGATGAATTTCGGCTTCTTTTTTCTTGCTGCCAGTCTGGCCAACACTTTTTCCAAATGGTCCATTCTCATTCCTTGTTCGTCTTGAGTGACGCCTATCATTTTTGCTCTGTAAGCAGTGAATGCCTGAAGGCCGCCGATGTATGAAGGCAGTTCAACTATTACGATGTCCTTTGGGTCCAAGAAGACTCTGCCCATTATGTCTAAGCCTTGCTGTGATCCTGACGTGATAAGGATGTTTTCAGGTCTTACTGTGGGTTTCTCACGTGCCATCCACTTGGCAAGTTCCTCACGGAGGCCCCACTCTCCCTCTGTGGGTCCATACTGCAGGGCTAATGCTCCTTTTTCGCGTAGGATTCTGCATGAAATATCCTCTAGGTCTTTGACAGGGAAGGTTTCTGGAGCGGGAAGTCCACCTCCGAAGGAAATCATGTCAGCTTGTCGAGTGATTTTGAGAAGGTCGCGAATTTCAGAACGTCTCATACTCTTGGCGTTCTTTGAATAAAATGCCGAAATATCTTTGATCATGTTTCAACTTCCATTCTATTTTTGCCTGAAATTGAGCCCTGTTTGGGAAGGCTAATGCGTCGGAATATAAGGTTGTTGCATTTTTCTGACCAATTTGAATGTAGAGTAATTGCCTCCTAAGCTTCAGGATTTTTCGATGCTGACCTTGACTGCCCCTTAGAGACTGTAGAAGATTATTCCAGAAACATTATCTCTCCCCGCACGTTGATAATCAAACCGTCTGGAAGCAGGAGGCAAGGAGTTCTTGGGCAAGACAGTCTCTGGGGTATTGTTTGCCACATTGCTCTTGCTAACAGTGATACCTGCTGTCGAGGTAAGACGGGTCAGGGCATGGAGCGGCACGGTATACATTGTGGCGGATGGTTCAGTGAGCCCTCCCGATTCTCCTGTCAGCCGAAATGGAGATCTTTACACGTTGACCGGGAACATCTACAGTGATGGCGACGGCATTGTGATTTTGAGAAATAACGTGACTCTAACTGGAGCTGGCTATGCAATTCAGGGAACGGCTGGGGCCTATTCAAGAGGAATCTACATCCAGGGAAGAAACAACATCACGATACGAGAGACACATGTAAGTGCCTTTGAGTATGGACTTGTCATTGACCAGTCATCAGGCGTGGTTGTCGAAAAAAACACTTTTAGCGAGAACCTGAGGGACGGCGTCTCATTCCATGAAGCTTCGTTCAACATGCTTCTCGGAAACAGAATCTTGAACAATGAGAATGGCATCGAATTGGCCGTTTCAAACAACAATAGTATCTGCACAAACAATATTGAGGCAAACTTGCACTATGGGATTGGCTTATGCAGTTCTGAAAATAATCACATTTACCACAACAGCTTCGTGGCCAACACATATTTACAGGCGTCTCCATGTGCAAATTTGACAAACACTTGGCATGAAATCTATCCCTTGTGCGGCAACTACTGGAGCGACTACAATGGAACTGATCTGCGCAGCGGATTTTTCCAGAATGAGACCAATAGCGACGGCATAGGAGACACGCTGTATTTTATCGATGAAAACAATACAGACAGGTATCCTCTAATGGGTCAGTGGACTGAAGCAGGCGAGAACACAACTGTGACACACCCATCAGGGTTTTCACTTGTTTACTCCAATGTCCTATTCGCCGGCGTCACAATAATCAACCAGTCAGAACTCGGACCGCAGGTCTCTCTAGGCTTTCGACATGCAAGCCAGCCTCCAATCTACTACGACATCAAAACTTTCGCAGATTTCTCTGCCCCCATAATCCTTGCAATTGTCTATGACGGTCATGACTTGACACAGCTTGAAGAAGAACGGCTGAACTTGGTTCGCTGGAACCACACCCTGCAAGAATGGGAAAACATCACGACTCACGTTGACACTGCAAACGACACAATCTCAGGCGAGACAAGCAGCCTCTCAATGTTCACATTGGTGATCCCCATTTTGGGCGACATCAACAGCGACGGGATTGTCGACATTTACGATGCTATAACCCTTGCTTCGGCTTTCGGCTCTAGACCTGGAAGCTCGAACTGGAATTACAGTGCAGACATCAATAGCGACGGCGGCATTGACATTTACGATGCCATCATACTTGCGGGCAATTACGGTGAAAACTCGTAATCACGTCACTTCAGGTGCACCTAATTGGCGCGCGCGGAACGTAACTGATATAGACTACAATTAGGTATTTAGCAAACGAGACAGGGCCTTAGTCAAGTATCGTGGGGCCGTAGTATAGCTTGGTTTAGTATCCCAGCCTGGGGCGTTGGCGATCCTGGGTTCAAATCCCAGCGGCCCCACCACGATGTATTCAGGCATATTTTGACAAAATAATCTGGTTGCTGGCTTATTTTCTTGTTGGGGTAGCTGTTGCAGATAAGAACCTACCTGTTTTGGATAAGTGGTTGGGGGTTGCTGGGGCTAGAGTGTCCCGACACTTTAGGAGAAATTGACAGGCAAATCTCGATGACAGCTACAATGAGATGTCTCCGCATTAATGGTGGTGCGAATCGACCTCAGTGCAAAGTATAAATTTGTGTATTACTTTTGTATAACCTCGGGTGATACAGTGATCGAGGAAGAAATGAAAGTCGGTCCGAAAGGTCAAGTAGTCATCCCCCGCACGATGCGCAAGGCACTCAAGATCAGTCCAGGCTCCAAAGTCAAATTCAAGCTAGACGATGGAAGACTCATCCTAGAGAAGCCAAGCTTCGACCCCGTAGCCACCTTCGCAAGAATAGCCAAACAAATCAACCACAACAAGAAGATAAACCCCCACCAGTACGAAGAGGAACTGGAAGAGAGAACACAGTAATGCTTTACCTCGACTCAAACGTCTTTATATACGCTGCCATGAACATGCAGGCCCTAGGAGAAAACGCAAGATCCCTCCTCCTGAAGATCCAGCTGGGAGAAGAAAAAGCCGAAACCTCCGCGCTCACCTTCGACGAAGTCTTCTGGGCAGTGAAGAAACACAGCGAAGAGGCAGCCGTTGAAGCCTGCCAGGCACTGCTGAACTTCCCCAACTTGGAGATCGTGCCCGTCGATCGAGAACTGGTTCTGCTAGCCCTGCGGTTGATAGAGAAACACCATCTGGCTCCCCGAGACGCCATCCACGCAGCAACAGCAATAGCGGACAAGGCAGATGTTATAGTGTCAACCGACGCCCACTTCGACAATATGAAGGAACCGAAACGACGGCCACTGTAAACTAGCATAGAAGACATGCGATAGCCTAATCATTGAGATAGGTTTGTTGGGATGATGCTGCAGACAAAATCCTGCCTGTTCTGGCGCAGTCTTGCGAGTAGGGGAAGGGTCGGAGAAAATTGCCTGTTTTTGGATGGACTATAAGCTAAATAGCGCGC